>NZ_JBJDRZ020000012.1:0-120873 GCF_044987585.2 Paenochrobactrum sp. BZR 201-1
GTTCAACGCTATTACCCCGTTCTTGATGGCAGGCCAGATAAAGGTTGTAGCCTCTAACCGCTTGTAAGCCATCACCAGACCAGTACCGTCCCAATATAAAAGCTTCAATCTGTCCGCCCGACGCGAGCGAAAGACAAAGACTGTGCCCGTAAACGGATCCTTGCGCAGCACTGATGACACAATTGCAGTCAGGCCATCATGCCCTTTCCTGAAATCTACAGGCTGCGTCGAGACCAGAACCCGCACGCGGTTCGACGGAAATATCATGAGCGCGACCCGATCGCCCACACGATCTCGGCAATGCGCACAGCCCCCGTACGAAAGTGCTTTTTCAAGAAAAGCAATAATGCTTACCCCTTCATATAGCGGTGTCAGCTCTAACAAAGTTTGTCTGGCAACAGCTCTGGCTTGGGCAGGGTTGCTGGCGGTTTGTATAGCAACGTATAAATTTGAATATCGTGTAGTGATAAATACGCCACGTGACCAATACCGTCTTGGCAGTGGTGTGGTGTAAAAGGTGATATCGCCGATTGGGGCTTGATATAACATAGGTTCTCCTGTTCCGGCAGCAAGTGCACACCAGATTGCAAGCTCTTTTGTAGCGGCGGCTACTTGAGCGGTTGTTGAATGACGAGCAGCGTCAGCCGATGATGTCTGCAAACACCGGAAGCGACTGCCAGTTTTATAATTTACATGAGGGAGTTCGTTCGGTTTATGACGTCACGAACGCATTTGGAGCGGAAATTATTTCCGTTTCAGTCCTGTAAAAACTGCTGAGCAGATCACAGGAGCTTCCATTCTAAAATAGGTATCGTTATAGTTGGCCATAGCCCGTATTCCTTTTATGCGAAGGTTTCAGGTCAGGCTCCGTTATGGTGTTGGCGCACCTAGCGGAGCCGTTTTTATGTTCTGTGATTGAACATGCATAAACTATGACAGGACCGGCGAAACCCGGGAAGGCCCTCATATGAAATACCTGTGGGCACATTTGAAAATAGTTTTTGGCAGCAGGATTTTTGAAGCTCGGCATCCATAAAATTAAGCGACATTAAACAGCGTTTTTCGTCTTAGCCTACAGATAAAAATAGAAAAAATCTGCCGCCAGCGTTTTCAGAAATCACTTCTCTAAAACTCTAGAATTGCGATTCATCCGCAAACGCCGTGCTATGGAGTAACGGGGGGAAGACAAAATTGAGCACAAACGATGTTTGCCAAAGCACTTAAGAATGGCTGCCATCATTATCAGAGGGAACCCCTCAATTTATTCATAGATATCGTAACGAAGGCAAACTCACTTGATTGGGGTATCGTCTTCCTTCAAATGAAGCTTTCTAAAAAACTGCCAATCTGATTTCGTGTATTTTTCAATGAGGGCATCTAAAACAGCATAACTCGCAGCTTTATCAAAACCCTGAGATTTCAGTCTGCGAACGATCATATCGCAATAGCCCTCGAGCAAGTGCATTTGATTGGTCTTATAAGATCTCATGATGAACATATGCAGCAAGACGCGGGCAATATCATCCCGCGATGGTTTTCGGTCTCGTTTATGGCGCTCACGCACCCTTTGCTGACGTTCACGTTGTTTGCGTAAGCGCTCCGCCTCTTGCTTTCTGATTGTCATAATTTAAGTCTCACGGATTTATATCAATAGCGTGAGCTCAAAAAACTGTCGGCGCAATCATTATTTCTCTTTCGCAAACGCCGTTTGTTTTTGAATCAGAATTCTAGAATTCAGAAACGGTAATCCAGAAATTTGAATCGAATTATTGCAAATTTTTCTGAATTGAAATGCATTGCAGGAAATTTGAAGTGCTATGAGGCTAACTCACATCGGATTGCGGGCAAGGCAACTTGCTGTCCCGGCAACCTGAAAGAATGCAAAAATAAAGAAATCCTCTTTCCTTCAGGTGTTCCTATTGGCTTCGACAAACGGCGTTTGATCGAAGGTTATAAAACAATGCAGTGTACGGGTGTTGGAAGTCACGACTTCACTGAAGTCGTGGGCTGGATTAAGTCATTTTGGCAATCGTTACTGATAAGGTTGGATGTCTGCCATTCTAGCGGCAATGGCAGCACAAAACCGCTCGTTTTTGAGCGAAATTTTTGGATTTCAAAAGTCATGAAAATAATAACTATATGAATTCATTGATAAATATGATATAATGAGATTGGGCGAGGTTCGCCCGATATTTTGTAAGATTTTAATTTAGGATTTTAAAATGGTAATTATGAAGACAAGAAATACAAAATCAAAAACTCAAGATCGTGGGTTTGAATATGAAGCTTCTGGACTGGATAAAGAGCAAATCGAAAGCTTAAAAAAGTGCCATGAACATATTGTCGGGCTTGGCCGACGCTCTACTGAGCAAGCTTTTGATTTAGGCGCGCATCTCGCAAAAGCACATGAACTCATTCCGGATCGGACATTTGGTAAATGGGTTAAGGCCTGCTGCGGCTTCACGGATCGTACTGCGCGTAACTATGTTGCTGTTCATAGGAAGCTTGGTAGTCACCGAGATAAACTCGTCGAACTTGGCGCAGCTTCGACAGCTCTATTCGAACTTACCAAAGCGGATGACAGCCAAGTTACTGAGATTTTATTGCATGCTTAGGAAACTGGGAGGCTTCAGGTTAAAGATATCAGGAAGATAACGCAGGTCGGAAAAAACGAGCCAGTCAAAACGATTACTGATCCCTTTAAAATAGGTGGTATTGAAGGACTGAGCCAGCTGATGGCTATCAAAATTCGCGATGGGCTTAAATCTTTCGAAAAACATGTGGCTGATATTATTCGAATCATTGAAGCGGAGTTACAACAGAAAGCGCAAGGCAAGCGTATTTTAAAAGAACAGGTTTTTGATGAAATCAAAATGCTTGCTCGTTTTGCATGCGCCGAACTTTGCAATCTTGCGCTGCCAGTCGCACCTAATCCTGCAGTTCTGGTTCGGATCGAACAAGCCACTTCGTTCCCTCGATATTCGGATTGGGAAAAGGTTCGCATTATGCTCGAGAAACTCAGCATAAAAGAACATTGGCCTGCAGCGACCGCATTGCCGGACTGGTTTACGCAAGAAATACTACCCACTTTACAATGGTCGATTTCCAAAACTATACCTGCATCCCTAGAACCGATGCAGGCACCAACAAAGCCAAGTGTCGCAACTGTAAAACCGTTAGTAAAGCACACTTCACCGCGTCGCAGTGAAATTGATGATTTAGGTGCTGCACTGGATAATGCTTTTATGATGTCAGCCAAGGCAGCGGAGCAACGCGTGATTTAACTTAGGCTGACTGTTTGAAATACTTCACCATGATAGTGGCAAGATGCTTTGAGGCATCTTGCCATTTTTATTGATGGAGGGTCTTGTCGATTGGTATCATGAACCTTACTGGGGGGCTGCCAGAGGCTGAAGCCCTTAGTAGAGCATTGGTATCATGGATGCCTTAATCACATCAAAAGCCCGACCATCAGCGAATGTAGCTGCCTGAGATGCGACACTAAAAGGGGGGGGCTTACTAATCTTTCATTATTAAATTAGATTCCCATGGCCAATTGTCTCATCAAGCGGCTCTTCACGTGTAACGTATAAATACGTTACAGGTTTTTAGGGCTCTTTCTTCTCAATTGATGGCAGCAGGTTTAGTTTTTGGTACTGAAGATGGTCAGTAATGACCGGATAGACCGCCAGTGCTTCCTGCATTAACTTAAGATTGGCTGCATTTGAATAACGCATTTGCCCCTCGGTTCCACCAAGGTGCCCGGTTATGTCCTCAATCGTTGAGAGCTGAACGCCATTCTGCTTGAGAGTATCCGTAAAACCGTGCCGCAAAGCATGTATGGTACGATCCCATAACTCGCCTTTGAAACCGTTTTTAGTATCAAGCAGCGGCATGAAGCTTTTATAAAAGCGGTCACCAGTATCGGTTAGTTTTCCTAGCACATGTAACTCGGGGAACAATTCAACATATCCAAGCTCCTTGATGCGATGAACATAATCGACAAAACCAAGCCTCAGGATTTCTATTGGTATTGGCAGCACACGATCCGACTGCTCATTTTTAATAGAACGAAACTGATTTTCACGTATGTGTATCGCCCACACGCCATCGATATTCAGTACATCATCGACAGAAAGACCTGTGATCTCAGCGCGGCGTGCGCCGAGGTAAGTCAAAAACATCGGTACATAAAATAGGGATGAGTGAAATACTTGATCGCCAGTCACCCGCCATTGTTTGGGTAGTGGACCGGAGCATCCTGTAAAGAGTGGTATTTTAAAAATTGGTCTGATCCGCTCAGGATCAGGCTTTTGGGTTAATCCACGAGCTTTGGATGCACTTATCTTTTTAGGCATTAGCCCATCAAGGTTTAAGGGCTGCATTGTATAGCCTGAAGCGCTCAGGTGGCCCAAGAAATGTTTGAGATTACCAAGGTGGCGGCGAATGGTGGGGACAGCCAGGCCAATTTTAGGTGGTTCTTGTTTCAGCTGAATGGCGCGTTCGCGAACACTCGCCGTTTCTTCACGTAACCGTGCGGTTGTCATAGCGCTCAAACGTCTGCTGCGGCCATAACCCGGCAGGATCTGATTAAAGTGCTGCCTTAGTGCTGCAAGATGTACTTGTTCTATTTCTGAGCTGCTCTTAATCCCATGCTCGGCCAGGATGCCAGTGAAGATACGGATAATAACGCGTACGTCTTCTGCCGTATCAGCTTGCCAAGTTGATTTATTGTTCTCAATGAGTAGCTCGCACTCCTTCATAAAATTTTTGAGAGGAACTGCTTTAACTTTTGTGACAGATGGTGCTGGTAACGGGGCCGTAGGTACCGTTGGTTCTGGGATTTCAATTGGTGTGTCTAGCGCTACCTCAATGGGCTCTTCTATAGGTTGCGGCGCAACCGCGGGAGGCGCAACCTGCTGAGCCGATGCGGGGTAATCAAATACGTATCGACCTTCGGTATTCAGTAAGACATCAGCACGGGCACGGAAATATTCAGCCTTGGCTTTCTCTGCGTTGAGAATACCAGCAGTGATACCGTGCTCTTGCATAAGAGTTTCGATTTCAGCTTTGAATGCTGGCGTTTCCGCAGCGTGCTTTTCGCCGTGATATGTTGTGATAATGTTGGTATGTAACTCTTGCGGAACTGCAGATTGCTTGAGGTAACTACGCCCTATGCACTTAGGGTGCTGAAATAGTGTCTGACGCGTGCCAAATTTCTCCAGTAGACGATAAGCCCAGCCCACCTCCATGTCAGCTGTCATATTATCTAGGTTCTGAAAGCCGCTAGCAGTACGCTGCCCAGCAAATTGTAAATTTTCCATATGCTCATTCATCCGTATAATTTCGGATTGAAAGAGTTTTTCTAGCACTTCTTTATTAATCATAGTGCTTTCAGGTTTTAGGCTGATTTCATGTAGCAACAGATTCAATTTACGAACCATATAGCCAGCCCGATGATGATCAGATTGTTTTAAGCTGAAAGCAAGATGCTGAACATCAATTGATGACCGCATTCGCACGGGGATTCGCGCCCGCCAATAGAATATATTCCCGCGTCTTTGAAGATTTTGCACTTCATGTCTAATTGCCATGAACCAACTCGCCAATTGGAGCAAAACACAGCAGAAGAATCATCTGAATGTGTCATAGCTCTGTGTCACAGTTTCGTGCACATTTGCGTTGGCCATTTGGAAAAGGGATTCTCAGCCGAAAATTTCCCAATTAAAATCAATAAGTTACTGATTTGGCTTGAAAAATTGGCTGGGGAACCTGGAGTTTAAGTGTTTTGAAATATAAGTTTTTTTGTATAGAAATAATATGTACTCCATGCATTCTTGATGTTTTTTGCTGCAAGTAATTTAGTGGTCATAAAATCGACTTCAGGGGAGGCAGCTTGAGTTATTTCAGCCAGATCCCGTGTTGTAAGGCGATGCTTGGAGCCATAACCAGCGGGGATATCCTTCTTAGTTGAGTGTCCCATCACCATCATACGTCCTTTGTGGCTGATACTGGTCGTGTCCAGCAAGTCAGCAAACCAATGACGCGAGGAATAGGCGGTGACGTCTGCACGCTCGATACCTATCTTACCTTTTAGATATTGCCAGCTTTTAGTAATCGGCTGTCCCCATCGTAGCTCACCATTCGGCTTTGGGTATGGTTCCCATTCAGGGAAAAGTGCGTCGCATTCAATACTTTTCAATTCATCTCTGCGCTCGAGTAGACCTAGTTCAATAACTAGGGGATGCAGCGGGATAGCTCGTTCAGCACTAACAGTTTTGAATTTACGAAGCTCATCTATCGCAACCCGCCCTTTGCTTGGGTCGAACGCACGTAAATCAATGTAATAAACCCCATTGCGCTCCTTGATGTCATCATTATGGATTTGTCCGATTTCTCCGATGCGCAATCCGTGAAGAAGTAAAAGAATGTAACCCCAGTAGATGTGGGATTGAATAAAGTATGAGCCTGGTTTCCAGATTCTTTTAGGGGTTTCACATCCATTGAATAGTGGCTGCGAAAATATTTTAACGATCTCATCAAATTCGAATGAGTCTCGTGGTAGTGAAACAAGATTTTTACGGCTAATTGTTCTAAAGACGGGCTTCGTGTGGGTGTAGTATCCAGACTGAATGAGCCAACCAAAAAACTTAGATAATGAATTATGGTATCCATTACGGATACGGGCTTCTGTAAGCCGTTTTAAGGCATCCCAGCCATTAGTTTGAGCATATAAGTATCTGGTATAAAGTGAGGTGCAGTGTTCTCTTGGAATTTTGAGCCTGTCAGGAATGTTCGGCATCATCTCATCAAGAGTCTTTATTTTATCCTTATCAAAACCATTCACTGGCATATCACCGAAGTGGTCAATTAGAAATCTAATGATGAGCTCATCATTACGAAGCCCATCTGCATTGGCACCTGCTTGCTTTTTGTCCTTCAGATACTGGTCTAGTGCCTGCTCAAAACTAATTTCAATGGTAGGTAATGAACTTGGTGCAGTTACGAGTGTGGGCGGGGTCAATGGCTGAATAATGCCTGCTGAGATAGCATTTTGCATATCAGAGCGACCACGCTCGTAGCTGATCATTTTTTCATAGTTATGTTTTTTCGTTTCGGCTTCAACATTCTGTTGCACAAAAATATTGAACAGCTGGCGTAATTCAGTTTGGTGTTCAATGAACCCTAATTCTTTCGCTTGCGCACGGCGCATCATATTCTTCAAGAGCTCTTCATAATTTTTACGGGCGAAAAGCCTTTCATCTGAAAGAGGAGGTTGGTCCTTCAGGTAGTTACGTAGCTCTATTATGTTTTTAGAAAATAAAGAGGGGTAATCCAGAGCGTCGGTCATACGTAAAATCCACAGCATCGATTCACTGAGTCGCAACCGAGCAATTTTATAGTCACTGGTTTGTAAGGATTTTCTATAAAGGCATGTACCAGTAAGGGAAGCAAGTAGTTTGGGCAATCTCAATTGAATCGAATAGCGTCCATCACGTCTTGTCAAATATGAGGGGCGTGCCATGTTATCTCCGCGTACATTTGCGTGAGATGTATCACAGTCTTCTGAACCTCTGAGGCTCTGTAACTGATTGATTTTTCATGTGAAATATAGTGGTAGCGGAGGACGGATTCGAACCGCCGACACAAGGATTATGATTCCTCTGCTCTAACCTACTGAGCTACTCCGCCATGCCTTGTTCAAGAACTTTCAAGTGGTCACCTTTGGGTGAAGTACCTACCAAGATGTTGTTCTTGCAAGGAATATGCGGGGTAATAAGTGGGGAATGACGCTCTGTCAAGCACTCTTATTGCATCAAAGGCTTGTTTTCCATAATTTGCACCGATACACGGTAATTATTCAGATTAAAGGCAGCAAAATATGGCACCGCGTATCGCAGTTTTGGGTTGTGGCTATTGGGGCAGCAACCATATTCGTACACTTAAGGGCTTGGGCGCGCTTCAGGCCGTTGCTGATGCCGATCATGCACGGGCAGAGCGAATCGCGCACGAGCATGGCGTAGAGGCCGTGGCTGTGGATGATTTATTCACCCGCACCGACATTGACGGCATCGTGATGGCGCTTCCGGCGCAGTTGCATGCACAAATGGCTATGCGCGCTATTGAAAATGGCAAAGATGTGCTGGTTGAAAAGCCGATCGCTTTGACGGTGGAAGATGCTGAAGCAGAAGTGAAGCTTGCTAAAGACAATGGCCGTATCTTTATGGTCGGGCATGTGTTGCGTTTCCATCCGGCGTTTGAAAAACTGATGGAACTGGTAAAGTCCGGTGAATTGGGCGAGTTGCGCTATATTCACTCGCACCGCGTCGGTCTTGGAAAATTCCACAATGAAAATGATGCTTTGTGGGATCTCGCACCGCATGACCTTTCCATGATTTTGGCGCTCACCGGTTGTGAGCCGAGCGAAGTGCATGGTGAAGGCACCGCAACACTGGATCATTTGAGCGATTTTGCCCATCTGCACTTTAAATTCCCGAATGGCATTCGCGGACATTTGTTTGCCTCGCGTTTGACCCCATATCGCGAGCGTCGTTTGTCGGTGGTTGGCAGCAAAGCTATGGCCGTCTTTGATGATATGGAGCCATTTGAGCGCAAACTGGCCCTTTATAATCATAAGGTCTGGCGCAATAATAATGCGTGGGAATTTTCGATGGCCGAACCTGACTATGTAAAATACAAAGAAGGAATGCCTCTGACGCGCGAGCTGGAGCATTTTATTCATTGTATTGAAACACGGGAAAACCCGCGCACTGACGGCGAAGAAGCCATCAGCGTTCTGCGTATTTTAACTGCTGGCACTGTTAAGCACAGCAGTTAATCAACAGAACGAATTAAAAATTAGGCACCGTCAGTCCTCCCAACTGGCGGTGCTGTGCCAAAATGTTGCAGCCTTTAACAAAGTTTAAAGTCTGTTTCATAAAAGCACGAAAGTTTGAACAGGTAAGGCATGGTAGCAGAGCTACCGACCTCTTACATATGGAATATGATTCGCAGTTAAGTACTGCGGATATTTGAAAACACGGTCTTTATGGAGCCATTATGCAATTCATTGATCTTGCTGCGCAACGCGCGCGTATCGAAGACCGGATAAACAGTGCTGTTGCCAAGGTGATCACGGAAGGCCGCTATATTTTGGGCCCTGAAGTTGCTGAATTTGAAAAGCAGCTTGGTGAATATTTAGGCGTTGAACATGTGATTGCCTGCGCCAACGGTACAGATGCACTGCAGATGCCTTTGATGGCACGTGGTATCGGCCCGGGCGACGCTGTATTTTGTCCGGCCTTTACTTTTGCGGCCACTGCTGAAGTTGTAGCACTGGTTGGTGCGACGCCGGTTTTCATTGATGTTGATCCGGATTCATACAATATCAATCTCGATCATCTGGAAGATGCAATTGCGATGATCCGCCAGGAAGGCCGTTTGCAGCCAAAGGCTGTTATTCCGGTCGATCTCTTCGGCCTGCCAGCTGATTATTCACGATTGATGACGATTGCCGAGCGTGAGGAACTGTTCATCATTGAAGATGCGGCACAGTCCATCGGCGGTAAAGCCAACAATGTCATGTGTGGTGCATTTGGCCATGTGGGCGCAACCAGCTTCTATCCGGCCAAGCCTTTGGGCTGCTACGGTGACGGTGGTGCAATGTTCACCAATGACGCTGAACTGGCTGAAACGCTTCGTTCAGTCTTGTTTCATGGCAAAGGCGAGACCCAGTATGACAATGTCCGTGTCGGTCTGAATTCACGTCTGGATACGATTCAGGCGGCAATTTTGATTGAAAAACTGGCCATCCTCGAAGACGAAATGGAAAAACGCCAAATCGTTGCCAAGCGTTACAATGAAGGCTTGAAGGATGTGGTGAAGGTTCCGGTCACGCCGAATGGTTTCCGCTCTGCATGGGCACAATATTCGATCGAAGCTGAAAAGCGTGATGATCTGCGCGCAAAGCTTGGCGAAGAGGGTATCCCTTCCGTTATTTATTACGTCAAACCTTTGCATTTGCAGGATGCTTACAAGCATAATCCTGTTGCGCCAGCAGGTTTGAAGGTTTCTGAAGAGCTTCCTTCACGTATTTTGAGCTTGCCAATGCATGCTTATCTGTCTGAAGAAGATCAGGACAAGATTATTCAGACGATCCGTGGTTTCTACGGCCGTTAAGATTTTCTGTTGTGAATGAAAAACCGGGCTTTAAGCCCGGTTTTTTTATGTGGTTTTTTCTGAGCGTTTATTGATGAGCTGGGAGATGATTTTGGCCAGCCAAGGCCCGATCAGCAGCACGACAAAAAACCGTGATGTCTGCATCGCCATGATGAAGGCAATATCTACATTGCTGGATGCCGCGATAATGGCGATTGTATCGGCCCCGCCGGGGCTGGTCGCAAGATAGGCTGTGAGCAGGTCAATGCCGGTCATATAACTTAAAAATGCGCCATAGAGACCGCATATGACAATCAGTGACATAATGGCCAGCAAGATTGAGGGGAATACCTTCAAAGCATAGACGAGAATGGCGCGGGTAAAGCTTAAACCAATACGCCAGCCTACCAGTAGATAGGCGATGACCAACAACCAAGGCGGCAGCACAATGGTGAGCCAACCGATTTCTTGCAGGGCAATGCCGCCAAACAGCGGCAGCATCAGGGGAGCAGAGGGCGCTCTGATAAATTTACCGATGGTGACTGAGATAAAAACAAAAAGCAGCGTTGCGCCCAAATTGTGCCAGTCAATTGGTGGAAACCAGTCAACGCTTACCGCAGCTTCAGCAGAAAGATCCATGAAACTATGGGTTACAAGGGATGCTGCACCAGCGACAAGGGCGACGCGCAAATATTGCATCAATGCGACAATGCGCGGATCAGCACCATAATCGGCAGAAAGTAAAATGAGTGCAGAAGCGGCTCCGGGCGATGAGCCCCAAATCGCGGTTGTGGGATTGAGAATGTCTAACTTGCCGAGCAGATAGCCAAGGCAGGTGCTGGCAACAAGAACAAACAATACCGAAAAGATGAAGAGCGGCAGATTGAGCACCATCGAGCGAAAGAAAGCTTCATTGATGCTAAGCGCAATCAAACAACCAATCAGACCTTGCGCCCAGTAAAACGGTGTTTGCGGAACCTTTACTGTGCCTTCATGAGTGGCGATGATGATTGCCGCAATCATTGAGCCAAGCAGAAATCCCGCCGGCAGATTGAAATATTCCAAAACAGTGATGATAAGCACAGACAAGCCGATCATCAGCGCCCACTGCATGATGATTGGTTTTCCACTCAAAGATAAGAGAGGCATTGCTTGCTCCGACTGCTGACTCAAGCAGCATGGCATAAAATGCATTTGATTATTGGTGGCCAATCAGCGTGATGACCACTCAATTAGCATTATCGACTGCCGGAAAGCGAGTCAATGCGCTTGGCAAGGCTGCTTTTTTTACGTGATTTTGACTTGCGGCCAGCATTGGCATTGGCAAGAGCAGAGACGGCTGCTTCTTTGGCTAAAATAGCAGGGATGGGTGACTGTTCGCCTTCTTGTTCTACCGATGAAAGCACCATTTCCGCAGCGATCTCCTGAATTTCTTCACGGATTTTTTCTTCTTCAACGCTTGGTTCTTTAGAATTCCGGCTTAGTTTTTCTTCAGCATCGGACAAAAGCGTGATGAGACGGGCAAGGCGTTGCTCCAATTGGACATTTTTTTGTTTTTCATTGTTCAGCGCTGTCTGGGTGGCTGTGATTTCAGCCTTGAGTTTGTTCTCGCGCATATCAAAATCCTTGTGTGACCGTCTGAGCTCTGCGATTTGACTATGCAGATTATCATTATTTGTTTCTTTAGCCGCCAGCTCCAGTCTGGTAACATTGCCAAGTTCTTTTAATTCGGCATGAAGCTGATGCAGCTCTGCATAATTTTGCTTGAGTTCAGCTAATTCACGCTGCTGTTCTTGCATGGCTATGCCAAGATTTTCGAGCTCGCCTTCAAGATGGGCTTTATTCTCGGTCAACGATGCAATGGTGTTTTCCAACTCAGGTATTTGTTTGAGTTCTTGGTGATTTTTACCGATGGTAATATTTAGCTCGGCCCGTGTGGCCTCTGAACGTTTGATACGCATTTCAAGTCCGGCAATTTCGGCTGCATAACGGGCGCGCAGGCCATCGGTTCGGGCATTTATCTCTTCCAGTGTCAGCGGGAGCGAGGTTTCAACATCTTTGCGGGCGCGTTTATATGCGCGTTTGAAAAGGGCAGGTGCAATGAATATGCCGATAAATACCGCGCATAAAAAACCAAGAATGAAGAAAAGCGCAGTTTCAATCACAGCTTAACTTTCCAATTGGCAAAACCAATGGCGCTTGCATATTGCTTAAAGCCATCGCCATAATCTTAATGGAAGCCTTATAAGAGGGCTAGTTGATTTATATTGGGGCTGAAAAGGGATTTCAGCCCCACATTATTTTCAAAGTGTTTTTAGAACGGGTTCCATGTTGGTGAATTTGTCAATTTCAGATAACCGATATTGACACCAAGACGGGCACCAACGCCTGTACGTACCGGCACCAGCAGAATATTGCCGCGCTTGACGACATTGAAGCCGACGCCGGCAATGACATAGGCAGAGCCTGAAACACCGGCGTAGCGTCCGTAAAGGCTCTGAATGTCATCCAGATTATAAACCAGCATCATGACGCGTGATCCCTGACCGCCAAAGTCCCACCCGAGCGATGGTCCTTGCCAGAAGGTTTTGTGATCACCTGCATTTTTGGTGAATAAAGTACCCTCACCATAGGTCAGGCCGCCGATAAATGCGCCGGAACCTTCCTCACCCAGAATATAGCCGTTGGGAAGGCCATAGCTTTGGAAGATTTTTTCAATTGCCGATGCAATACCGCCGCTGGTGGAGCCGAAGAAACGATGGCCTGAATCAACGATTTCTGCGGCAGTATAAGTGTTGTTCGCATATGCGTTTTGGGCTGAGGCAAAAATCAATGCCAGCAGCATGAAAGTGATTGTCTTGAAGCGCGCGAGGCGCCCCGACAGGGGAAAGTTGGCCATATTGGGTTCCTTCTGGCTACTCGCATCTCTGTCTGACATACGACCCTGTTAATTTTATAAGCGACGCGGCTCTTTGGCTGCGAGCAGAATCATCGCCATGATAAAAGCGAATCATTTGCTAAATGGTTACAAAATAAAATTGTTGCCAAAGTAGCTGAAAAAAATGGCAGAAACCGGTTTTCGTAAAGATATGCAAACTTCTTGTTTGTAAGAATAGCTACAAACCGTGTTGGTTCAGCGGCTCTATTGTCGCTTACAATGCAGAACTGTATCGATAGTTTCAACAGGTGATTCGTTTCATCGCATCCGCTTGGTCAGCATTTCACTTATGCTGCTGAAAAATTAGATTCCGGAGATCAATTATGTCACTGCCCGTCGTTATTTCAGCTCTCGATCTTGGTGCATTATTATGCAGCCGCATCTGCCATGACATTATTTCACCCGTTGGCGCGATTAATAATGGTCTGGAATTGCTTGAAGAGGGCGGCGCTGACGAAGATGCAATGGAACTGATCAAGGCCAGTGCTCGCAATGCGTCTGCCAGATTGCAATTTGCACGTATTGCTTTTGGTGCAGCCGGATCAGCAAGTGTTCAGATCGACACTGGTGACGCTCATAGCGTAACGCGTGAATATTTTAAAAATGAAAAAGCGGAACTTTCATGGGAAGGTGCCCGTGTTTTATTGCCTAAAAATAAGGTGAAGCTGCTGCTCAACCTTATTTTGGTGGCCAATTCCGCCATCCCGCGCGGTGGTAACCTTGATGTCGTGCTGGAAAATGGTGATGTTAATCCGGCTTTTAAAATTACGGTCAAAGGCCGTATGCTGCGTGTCGCGCCTAAATTTCAGGAACTTTATTCAGGCATTGTTCCGGAAGACCCAATTGATGCGCATGCGGTTCAGCCGTATTATACTCTGCTTTTGGCACAAGAAACCAATATGGAAATCTCTGTTGACGTCCGCGAAGAAGAAATTGTCTTCTTGGCAGCTGAAAAATCCGCTTGATTGCGCATAGTTTTGCACGACTTTTAAACGCTTGATCGTATTTCAAAACGCGACTTCGATTATTAGATTGAGGTCGCGTTTTTATGTTTGACCTTGAAACACATTCTTTTTATTTGGATTCATCGCAAGAAAAAACCCGCTAAAAGCGGGTTTTTATCAAGTTCGGAGCTTTGAAACTTAAGCGCTTTCACGCATTTCTTCATCCGGTTCACGTAATACATAGCCACGACCCCAAACGGTTTCGATAAAGCTCTGATTGCCGGAAACAGCATCCAGTTTTTTGCGCAATTTGCAGATGAAGACGTCGATAATCTTCAATTCCGGCTCATCCATACCGCCATAAAGATGGTTGAGGAACATTTCTTTGGTCAAGGTTGTGCCCTTACGCAGAGAAAGAAGCTCCAGCATCTGATATTCTTTACCGGTCAGGTGGACGCGCTGGCCTGCAACTTCAACAGTTTTAGCATCCAGGTTAACCACAAGTTCACCGGTGGTGATGACAGATTGGGCGTGACCTTTCGAGCGACGAACGATTGCATGAATACGTGCAATCAGCTCATCTTTATGAAAAGGCTTGGTCATGTAATCGTCTGCGCCGAAGCCAAGGCCACGAACCTTGTCTTCAATACCAGCCATACCTGACAGGATCAGGATAGGTGTTTTAACTTTGGACAGACGTAATGTACGCAATACTTCATAACCGGACATATCCGGCAAATTCAAATCAAGCAGAATAATATCGTAATCGTAAAGCTTACCCAGATCGATGCCTTCTTCACCCAAATCGGTGGTATAGACATTAAAACTCTCTGATTTAAGCATCAATTCAATGCTCTGTGCAATTGCACTGTCGTCTTCAATCAATAGGACGCGCATTTCAAAATCCCCTTTCCGCAGCTGACCAGTTTTGTCCTTCAAAGCAGCACACGGAACTGTCGTTGCCTTATTGTGAAGGTGCCAGCAAATGGTTAACAAAATATGTTTCCCTTTGGCAAGCATATTTATTTGTCATTGAAAGAAATATCGTATCCGATTGAATCCAAAGCATAACTATCCTTCAGTGATTGTTCGCAAATCACTTTAAGAAATTATGCTAAGTGACTCATTGGACTCTATCTTTTTGACCGTTGCCAAAAAATCACATCATATTTACCGAGCCTTAATTCCTAACGCTTATGATTAAGGAAGCTCGTAAAGGAATGGTTACCAAAAGTAAAAAATCTTAACTTATTTTTTGTAATTGGGACTGTTTACAGAGTTCAAGTGTTTAAGTGTGTTGTGTGGGGTCACCCTGATGAAGGTTTTTGCAGGGCTGGTTTTCAAGGAGTATTGCGTATGAAACCACGTGAAAGTCTGGTTAGGCTGAAGCTTTTTCAAGTTAAGGAAAAGCGTCGTCAGCTCGGACAGCTTGATCTCATGATGGGTGAGTTTGAACGCATGGCCAGTGAGCTGGAAGCGCAAATCATCTCGGAAGAGAAAAAAGCCGGCATTACGGATTTAACACATTTTGCCTATCCGACATTTGCCAAAGCTGCCCGCCAGCGCCGTGATAATCTGATGGTGTCGATCCGCGATCTGCATGTGCAAAAAGAAGCCGCTGAAGCCGATTTGGTTGTTGCGGAAGCTGACCTTGCCAAGGCAGAAGCTCTGGAAGAGCGTGACGGTAAAGTCTTGCGTGATATGGATGAACGCCCTGCATTTGACCGGCGTGCGATGATTGGCTGATTTGATCGAATGACGGTTTAAAAATTCAGGGGTGGGAAGTTTAGACCGTAATTTGCTCTAAAACGAATCAATGGAAAATGCCGGATCTTTTTCCGGCATTTAAATTCTGGAACCCAAAATTTGCAACTTGTGGCTGTCTCTGGTCTTAGCTGTTTTGGTGCTTGTTTGACGCCTGTTAATTCTTTGCACGCGCCATGTTTTTTTAAAAATCAATTCTAAACGAGCCGGAGGCAGATAATGCGCTGCGGTTAAAATGATTCGCTTGATATATTTTCTGATAAACTGAATTTATCTAGCATTGCAACTTGAGTGCAGGCGTGGATTGACGTGTGGCTTGCTAAACGGATCACCGACGTGACGTTTTGTTTATGCCAACCCGTCAGGATTGAAAATTATCTGCCAGCATATTCGGTGGCATTATTTATATTTATAATCTGAGAATTAAGTTTTAAAAAAAGATAAAGCCGGCACGAAGCCGGCTTTATAGGTGTTGAGCTGTTCAGGCGCAGTTTTTCAACCGCCACGTGACCAGAGGGCCAGTTAAAATAACTGCCCGAAATCATGCTACAGCCTAGTGGCGGTATTGCTGAATTCGGGTTGTCCGCAAACCGGCGAGACCATGCTCGTCGATTGAAGACTGCCAGGACAGAAACTCCTCGACCGTCAAAGTGTAGCGTTGGCATGCCTCGTCAAGGGAAAGGAGACCACCGCGCACTGCGGCGACAACCTCTGCCTTACGACGTATAACCCAACGCCGCGTGTTGGCGGGCGGGAGATCGGCAATGGTCAGCGGGCTGCCATCAGGGCCGATCACATATTTAATTCGTGGTCTTACCAGATCGGTCATTGTACTCTCTACACAATTCACTCAAGGACCTAATCAAGACTCACTTTAGACACACAGCTTTAAAAAAGAGCTAAGCACCTGGTAACGCCTTGGTAACGAATTGAAAAATTGATGTGAAAAGGCCGGAATTCAGGGCTTTTAGCAGGTGTTTTTTAATTTTATTTTTCGCCACAATTCGCGTTTTGGCACTGGATGCGGGGGAAGTGTTAATATAAACACCCTGAATGTTAATCATTGCCCATGGTGAAGCGATGTTATGAGCGTCACAACTGGCGAACAGATTCTCATATAAAGTTGATTGTTATCTGCGAGTTTTCTGGTGCAAAGAGAGAGTAGGGCTTGGCAAAATGCCGCACTATGACCTATATAGGCATTAATTAATCGAAATTGCTGGAAACGAGGGCAGTGCGCTCTAGGACTGGATTCCAAAATGATGTTGAATAGCTTGGACCTGCCGGGAAGACCGGAAGATACACGAATAGTCGTTGCCATGTCTGGCGGTGTTGATTCGTCTGTAGTGGCCGGCATTCTTAAACGAGAGAATTATGATGTTATTGGTGTGACATTGCAGCTCTATGATCATGGAGCAGCTGTGCACCGTGCCGGCTCTTGCTGTGCCGGTCAGGATATTGAAGATGCGCGCCGGGTTTGCGAAACTCTTGGCATTCCGCATTATGTTCTTGATTATGAAAAACGTTTTCGCGACGCGGTTATCAATCCATTTGCGGATTCTTATATCGCGGGTGAAACGCCTATTCCATGTGTTACGTGTAACCAAACCGTAAAATTTGCCGATCTGTTGCAGACAGCGCGTGATTTGGGGGCGGCAGCTTTAGCAACCGGCCATTATATCCGCAGCCGTACCAATGGTGAGCACCGCTCACTTTTCCGTCCGGTCGATACGGATCGTGACCAGAGCTATTTCCTGTTTGCAACGACCCAGGAACAGCTTGATTATTTACGTTTTCCTTTAGGTGGTATGCCTAAATCTGAGGTGCGTAAGATTGCCGAAGAGCTGGAGCTGACCGTTGCGCAAAAACAGGACAGTCAGGATATTTGTTTTGTGCCGCAGGGTAAATATTCCGATATTGTTTCGCGCCTGAATCCGGCTGCTGCAAGCCCGGGCGCAATCGTCCATATTGATGGCCGTATTATCGGCCAGCATGAAGGCATTGTACATTATACGGTTGGTCAGCGCCGCGGTATCGGTGTTGCAACGGGTGATCCATTATATGTGGTGCATCTGGATGCGGCACGCTCGCGCGTGATTGTAGGCCCACGTGAAGCACTGGAAACCCATAAAGTTTTCTTGCGCGATGTGAATTGGCTCGGCGATCAGGCAATTGATGCACTGCCGGAAGAGGGCGTATCGGTATTTGCCAAAGTGCGCTCCACCCGTGCGCCGCGTCCGGCTGTCTTGTACAGCAAGGACGGTGAAGTGTGGGTTGAGCTGATTGATGGTGAAAGCGGCATTGCACCGGGACAGGCTTGCGTGCTTTATTCTGATGACAGCAACACTGCGCGCGTCTTTGGCGGCGGTTTTATCGAGCGATCGGAACGTGAACCGGAAGCAGAAGCAATGTTACGCCGTCTGGTCAGTGGTGAAACGGTTGTAACTGCTGCTTAACAGCTGACGTGATTAATCAAAAAAAAGCCGTCATTGCGATCATGGCGGCTTTTTTGTTTGGTCGTTTTTCGTCAATACATTGTTTTATGATTGTGAAAAACGGCTGCATTGGCTGAGCGCAATGCCGGATGCGGTCGCCACATTCAGGCTGTCGAAATCTTCTGCCATCGGAATGCGCGCAGTTTGTAGCTTTTGCAAAATATAAGGTGGCAAGCCGTCACCTTCAGTGCCAAGCAGAAGTGCCCGACGTTTGACGCGCGGTACTTGATGCATGTTTATGGCTCCGGATGGGCTTAAAGCTAAAATCTCAAAATCGGCGGCAATCAGTGCTTCGATGATTTCATCAATAGTACCGCCCCGTGCATAGGGCGTTTTCAACGCCGCCCCGACTGATACACGAATGGCTTTGCGGTAAAGCGGATCGCAGCTGGTTTGATCCATCAAAATTCCGTCGGCAGCAAAAGCGGCTGCATTGCGAAAAATTGAACCGACATTGTCGTGATTGCTTAAACCGCACATGACCACCACCAAGGCTTCCGGCGGTAATTGTGCAATTAATTGACTATGATAGCTTGGCTGTTTTTGCTTGCCAACAGCCAGAATGCCGCGGTGAACATGAAAACCGGCGATTTTGTCCATGATTTCGGAAGAGACGACATAGATGGGCAGTTCGGTGGGGCAAAGCGCCATTTGTTGCACCATCCCCGAAAGACGATTTTCTAATATCAGCAGCGAGAGGATTTCAAATCGTTCTGAGCGCAAGGCAACATTGAGTACCGATTTGCCTTCAGCGATGAAAAGTCCGTCTCTGCCGACGAGATCTTTTTCCTTGATCGCATGATAAGCAAGCAGCCGCTCATCATCGGCGTTGTCGATATAAATAATATTATGGTCAGGTAAAGAAGTAGTCATTGAGCAACATGTCAGCTGAGAGATAAATTTATTTCCTTCTAGAGCGTGTCGCATTTTATCTTATCCACTGCGCTTACTCTAACAACTTGTTTTTACGCATGTCTTTATCCCAAAACCGGTGCCCACTTTTGGGAGACATGCTTTAGCAGCTGCTGGCCGGTAATTGAACAATATAGTTCAAACTGAAAACCCCGCCATTTGGAAATGGCGGGGATATTAACAGTTCCAATATCTGTCTTTCGCAGATGAAACCGACACCAGCTTCAGGCAAATGCTGCTACACGCTGATGTTCTGGTGCCTGATGGATTCCGGCAAGTGTTGAAAGCATAGTTTCAATATGTGGTGATGAAACCATATAATAGATGGTTTGCGCATCACGGCGCGTTGAAACAAGGTTCATTGCACGCAATTTAGCCAGATGCTGCGACAGCGCCGACTGACTTAAGTTGACTTCTTTCGCCAAAACGCCCACCGACATCTCATTGTGCAAAAGCTTATTGAGAATAAGAAGACGTTTATTATTGGCCAATGCTGTTAAAAAATCAGCAGCATAGTCTACGTGTTGTTCGAGATTATTAAAGTTAATTTGATGCTTCATGCCGCGCTCCACCCCCGTAAGACAACATGATTAATAACTATTTTTATCTCAAAATAAGTAGCGAGGAAAAGTTCAGTTGGCAAGCCTTTCTTGAAATTAAACAAAAACATGATGGGGTTTTCTTGAAATTATCCATCATTATCAAGCATGTAATAGTGAGATTATTTGAGTTTTTGCTGATGAACCATCCAGCGCATTCTTTTCAAACCATACTCTTTCAATGCTGTCTTGAGCGCGCAAATTGAAACCATCGGAATCAATAGCGCTGATCGCCCATGTAGTGGAGGATGTATTGTTTTTGATGTATTTATTGGCAAAAGCGCGAATATTATCTTTGTAATTACTGTTAAGATTTTCCAGATTTTCAGCTTCATCTACTGCGATAGCAGCACTGGTATCCGCATCACATATCAAGTCGGTTGCGGTCAAATTAAAAGCTTTACCAAAACCACCATTGAGACTGGCGCCGTCCACTTGCAACCGAAAGAAACTGAAATCACCTAAATCAACATATAGCGCGCCCTTCGGGTTATGATTGAGATAGCGGATGCGCAAGTGCTGGTAAGTTTCATGTGCTCTGGTGATTTGCACGGCAGTACAATGCAGGGTCATGCGGGCATGCGCCATTGCGTCGCCTTTACCCGGTTCGCCGACCAGTAATGAACAATACGGATTGGCGATAAGGCTGGCTGTGTGCGGCGCGAGCGCTGAAACCAATATGAGCGGCGTGCCGTCATTGTCTGTGGCAAGTGCGACCCGGCTGGCATTGGGGCGTTGCGTGCTGGCCGAGATGCAGGCCAGCGCTGCAAAACGGGCAGTGCGGATCAAGGTTTTGGCGATTTGGATGGCTTGCGGTGTGGTTGGGCGAATGACATCTTTATTTTGTTCAGGATTATTCTGCATTGTTTCCACTGCTTTGTGATTGAGATTTTTGCAGCTTACACATTTTGTTATAAAAGTGGATATTTAAAATCATATTTTAAGTTAGCACTTTTTGTTGGCGGCCCATCATTTTGATTTAGAAAAGATTTTTTGCGGCTCTGATGGAGATGGTTTTTTGATGATATTTTAGCGATAATAAAATGCCTTGAACGCAATTTTCTTTCATACTCATAAAAATTAGAAGAAAAATCTACTAAATCGACTGAAAAATGGTTGATATTGTAATTTAGTTCTACAGACGGAGCTTGCAAAGTTTAGTAGCAAAGGTTTCGATAGGGTTTGATTGCAGCGCAATGGGGGCTCTGCAAACCGACATTTCCGTGGAGGCGGATTTACATATGAAAATTTACAAAAAATTGTTAGCAGCGTCAGCACTTGCAACTATTGCAGGTGTCATCGGGATGACCGGTGCAGCTTCCGCAAAAACATTGGTTTATTGCTCGGAAGCGTCACCAGAGGGATTTGATCCTGCGCCTTATACTACAGGTAATACCTTCGATGCTTCTTCGCATCCGATTTACAATCGTCTGGTAGAATTTGAGCCGGGTGGCACCAAAGTTGTACCGGCATTGGCTGAAAGCTGGGATGTAAGCGAAGACGGCAAGGAATATACTTTCCATTTGCGTAAAGGCGTAAAGTATCAGACCACTGATTTCTTCACACCAAGCCGTGAATTTACTGCTGATGATGTGATTTTCTCTTTTGAACGTCAGCGCGACAAAAACAGTCCTTGGTATGAATATACTGCTGGCATTTCTTATCAGTACTTCGACAGTATGGAAATGACCACCTTGATCGATAAGATTGAGAAGGTTGATGATCACACTGTCAAATTTGTGCTGACACGTCCGGAAGCGCCTTTTATCGCAAACCTCGGCATGGACTTTGCCTCTATTGTCTCTAAAGAATATGCAGACAAGCTTGAAGCTGAAGGCAAAAAAGAAAATCTCAACCAGTTCCCTGTCGGTACCGGCCCTTACACCTTCGTAGCTTACCAGAAAGATGCGGTCATTCGCTATAAAGCGAATCCTGATTTCTGGAAAGGCAAAGAAAAGATCGATGATTTGGTTTTCGCCATCACCATCGATCCGGGTGTACGCATGCAGAAGCTCAAGGCAGGTGAGTGCCACATTGCCCCGTATCCGGCACCAGCTGATATTGATGGCCTGAAAGCCGACAGTAATTTGGTGGTTGACGAACAGGCCGGCTTGAACGTTGCTTATCTGGCTTACAACACCATGGTAGCGCCTTTCGATAAACCGGAAGTACGTCGTGCACTCAATCAGGCTGTCAATAAAGACGCGATTATTGAAGCTGTGTTCCAGGGCACCGGTCAGGTTGCCAAAAACCCGATCCCACCGACAATGTGGAGCTATAACGACACCATTGAAGACGACAAATACGATCCGGAAGCTGCTAAAAAAGTATTGTCAGATGCTGGTCTGACAGAAATGAAGCTTTGGGCAATGCCTGTCAGCCGTCCATATATGCCTAATGCGCGACGTGCAGCTGAACTTATTCAGGCTGATTTGGCGAAAGCAGGCGTTAAGGCAGAAATCGTCTCGATGGAATGGGGTGAATACCTCAAGAAGGCTGCTGAAAAGGACCGCGATGGTGCTGTGATGCTTGGCTGGACAGGTGATAATGGTGATCCGGACAACTTCCTCGGTGCGTTGCTTTCATGCGCTGGTGTTGGTGGCAATAACCGTGCACAGTGGTGTAACGAAGAGTTTGACGCAATTATCAACAAAGCTAAAATAACGGCTGATCAGGAAGAGCGTACCAAGCTTTACGAACAGGCACAGGTGCTGTTCAAAGAGCAGGCTCCGTGGAACACACTCGCTCACTCCACAGTTTATATGCCAATGTCCAAGAAGGTTGTTGGTTATAAGATGAGCCCGCTGGGTGCGCACCGATTTGACGGTGTTGATCTTTCCGAGTAATCCGTAAAGGGGAAATACCGGGCGTTGAACTTTTCAAATAGTTCAGCGCCCGGTTTTCAATTGGACAATGATACGTTTTATTCTTGGCAAGATTTTATATCTTATCCCAACTTTCATCGGCATCACGATTGTCGCATTTGGCTTTGTTCGTGTTTTGCCTGGTGATCCGGTATTGCTGATGGCAGGCGAGCGCGGACTTTCGCCTGAGCGACATGCGCAGCTGTTGGAGCAGTTCGGCTTTCATCGTCCCTTATGGGAACAATATTTAGATTATGTATGGAAGCTTCTGCATGGTGATTTCGGCGCGTCAATCGTGACGAAAGTGCCAGTGCTGAAAGAGTTTTTCACACTTTTTCCTGCAACATTGGAGCTCAGCACCTGCGCCATTCTCCTGGCTGTGTTGATTGGTGTTCCGGCAGGTGTTTTGGCCGCAGTCAAACGCGGATCATGGTTTGACCAAACATCCATGGGCGCGGCTCTCGTTGGTTATTCCATGCCGATTTTCTGGTGGGGCTTGTTGTTGATCATCCTGTTTTCAGGGATTTTGCAATGGACGCCGGTTTCGGGTCGTATTTCGCTGATGTATTATTTCCCGTCGGTCACCGGCTTCATGCTGATTGATAGTCTATTGTCGGGTCAAAAGGGCGCTTTTGCTTCTGCTGCTTCTCATCTTGTTTTGCCAACCATTGTATTGGCGACCATCCCGTTAGCGGTGATTGCCCGTCAAACTCGATCAGCCATGCTGGAAGTGTTGGGCGAGGATTATGTCCGCACAGCCCGTGCCAAAGGTTTGCCGCTGCGTCGTGTTATCGGTCTTCATGCTTTGCGCAATGCGCTGATACCAGTGATCACCACCATTGGTTTGCAGGTTGGTGTGTTGATGGCCGGTGCAATTTTGACCGAAACGATTTTCTCATGGCCTGGTATCGGTAAATGGATGCTCGATTCCATTTCACGCCGTGACTATCCTGTCGTGCAGGGTGGCTTGCTGCTGATTGCGATGATGGTGATGGCTGTAAACTTGATCGTTGACCTTCTCTATGGTCTGATCAATCCGCGTATCCGGCATAAGTGAGGCTGTTATGAGTGAAGTAACTGTTCAGACGGAAACCTCAGATGCGCCATCAACTATGCGCGGTTTGAAGGATTTCTGGTTTTATTTTAGTGTGAACCGCGGTGCGGTGATCGGTCTATTTGTTTTTACGGCAATCATTTTGGTAGCGATTTTCGCGCCATTGGTCGCGCCGCATAATCCGACCGAACAATATCGCGAATTCATGCTGCGCCCGCCATTCTGGCAGGACGGTGGCTTATGGAGCTTTCCGCTCGGCACGGATGCGGTTGGTCGCGATATTCTTTCGCGTTTGATTTATGGTGCACAATATTCACTGCTTGTCGGCTTTGTCATTGTGATTATCGCCATGTGTGTGGGGATTACCATCGGCCTTCTCTCCGGCTTTTTTGGTGGTGTTGTCGATAATACATTCATGCGTATTATGGACGTGATGCTTGCATTCCCGTCTTTGCTGCTGGCGCTGGTGATGGTTGCCATTTTAGGCCCTGGCCTCATCAATGCGGTAATCGCGATTACGCTTGTGTTGTTGCCGCACTTTTCGCGTTTGACGCGTGCGGCTGTGATGGCCGAAAAAGAGCGTGAATATGTCATTGCTGCCAAGCTGGCAGGTGCAAAAAAACTGCGGCTGATGTTCAAAACGATTTTGCCAAACTGCTTGGCACCATTGGTGGTGCAGGCAACTTTGTCCTTTTCCAACGCGATTTTGGACGTGGCAGCACTGGGCTTTTTAGGCATGGGCGCACAGCCGCCTACGCCGGAATGGGGTACTATGTTGGCTGAAGCCCGTGAATTTATTTTGCGCGCTTGGTGGGTGGTTACCTTCCCGGGTCTGGCAATCCTGATTACGGTGCTGGCAATCAATCTGATCGGTGACGGCTTGCGTGATGCGCTTGATCCGAAGCTGAAAAGGAGCTGATGATGGCTCTGTTAGATATTAAAAACTTAACCGTTTCATTTGAAACATCTTCCGGCCCGTTTCGTGCTGTTGATGGTATCGATATTACGGTTGATAAAGGTGAAGTGCTGGCGATTGTCGGTGAATCCGGCTCCGGTAAATCGGTTGGTATGCTGGCGGTGATGGGCTTGTTGCCAAAAACTGCCACAGTAACCGCCGATAAAATGGAGTTTGAAGGCCGCAATCTTTTGAAGCTGAGCGACAGCGAGCGCCGTGCCATTATCGGTCGTGAAATTTCGATGATCTTTCAAGAGCCGATTGCAAGTCTTAACCCTTGCTTCACCGTAGGTTTCCAGTTGCAGGAAGTGTTGCGTCAGCATATGGGCATGAATAAAGCCGCTGCCCGTGCACGTTCGATTGAACTGCTGGAACTCGTTGGTATTCGTGATGCGGGGGATCGTCTTGGCAGCTATCCGCACCAGATGTCAGGCGGACAATGCCAGCGTGTGATGATTGCGATTGCGATTGCTTGCAACCCGAAACTGCTGATTGCCGATGAACCAACCACCGCGCTGGATGTGACCATTCAGAAGCAGATCCTTGACCTGCTGATGCGGTTGCAGACCGAGCACGGCATGGGGCTGATTATGATCACCCATGATATGGGTGTCGTGGCGGAAACTGCTGATCGTGTGATCGTTCAATATAAAGGGCACAAGATGGAAGATGCGGATGTGCTCTCGCTGTTTACAGCGCCAAAGAGTGCCTATACCCGCGCACTTCTTTCTGCATTGCCGGAAAACGCAACAGGCGACCGTTTGCCGACTGTTTCGGATTTCGTTTTTGATGCACCGCGCGCAGGAGGTGCGGCATGAGTGAAGTTGTTTTAGAAGCACGCGACATTGTGCGTGACTATCATGTGTCGGGCGGCATGTTCGGCAAGGCTAAAACCGTTCATGCGGTCAAGGAGGTCAATTTCACCGTAGAAAAGGGTAAAACCCTTGCAATCGTTGGTGAGAGTGGTTGCGGGAAATCAACGCTTGCCCGTATCCTGACCCTTATTGATCCGCAAACCTCCGGCACATTGCTGATTGACGGCAAGGATGTGAATATTGCACGCGATGGCCTCACTGCCGAAATGCGCCAGAAGGTGCAGATCGTGTTTCAAAATCCATATGGATCGCTCAATCCGCGCCAGAAAATCGGTGATGTATTGGCTGAGCCTCTGCTGCTCAATACTAAAATGAGCGCAGCCGAACGTCGTGAAAAAGCGATGGAAATGTTGCTGAAAGTCGGTTTGGGGCGTGAGCACTTCAACCGCTATCCGCATATGTTTTCAGGTGGTCAGCGCCAGCGTATCGCGATTGCCCGTGCTTTGATGCTGAGCCCAAGCTTGCTTGTGCTGGATGAGCCGGTATCAGCACTTGATCTTTCCGTGCAGGCGCAGGTTCTCAACCTGCTTTCTGATTTGCAGGAAGAGTTCAATCTGACTTATGTTTTCATCAGTCATGATCTTTCAGTGGTGCGCTATATCGCTGATGATGTGATGGTGATGTATTTCGGTGAAGTAGTTGAATATGGCTCACGTGACGACGTGTTCAACAATCCGCAGCATGACTACACCAAGAAGCTGTTTTCCGCGACGCCGCGTGCGGATGTGGAAACTATCAAAGCGCGTGTGGCTGCTCGCGCCAGAGCCCGCGCTTTGGCTGCTTCTGCGTAATATTCATTGTGTTGGAATTAAAAAAACCGCCGGATTGCTCCGGCGGTTTTTTTATATGCTGAAATCAGAAATTGATTTTATGATTGCTGATGCCATGCAAGAGCGCGGACAATCTCGTCTGAAGAGATTTTGCCCAAAATCTTGCCATTATCGACAATGCCGACATCCCCGCCGTTTTGTGCAATCGCATTCATCAGATCACGAACCGGTGTTGCTGGTCTCGCTGTTGCGGCAAAAGGACGGGCAGGACTGTTGCGATCAAGCGGCGACATGATGTCGGCAGCCCGCAACACGCCAAGCGGGTTCATGTGGGTGACAAAATCCGCTACATATTGGCTCGCCGGATTGAGCAGAATATCCTGTGGTGTGCCGCATTGGACGATACGCCCGCCATCCATAATGGCAATGCGATTGCCGAGTTTCATTGCTTCGTCCAGATCGTGGCTGACAAAGACAATGGTCTTTTTCAAACGCGATTGCAGCAGCAGCAATTCATCCTGAAGGCGTGTGCGGATCAGTGGATCAAGGGCAGAAAACGGCTCATCCATCAGCAAAATCGGGGCGCCCGTTGCAAAGGCGCGTGCCAATCCCACACGCTGCTGCATACCGCCCGACAATTCACCGACCTTGTGACTTGCCCAGTCTTGCAGGCCGACAAGCTCCAGTTGTTCGTGCGCTAGAGCCAGACGTTCTGCTTTCTTGATGCCGTTGATTTCGAGGCCGAAAGCTACATTTTCAACCACCGTGCGCCAAGGCAGCAGGCTAAACTGCTGGAAAACCATCGAGACGATTTCAGTGCGCAGATGCCGCAAGGTTTTGCGATCAGCATTGACCACATCAATAGGTCCGTTTTTGCCTTGCAGTGAAACATGGCCGCGTGCCACCGGTATCAACCGGTTGATCGCACGTAAAAGCGTGGACTTGCCCGAACCGGACAAGCCCATCAGCACCAGCATTTCACCTTCGGCAATTTGCAAATCACAATTGTGAACACCCAAAACCTGAGTGGTCGCGGTTTGAATTTCTGCTCTGGACAGACCTTCATCGGCAAGGCTCAGAACCTTTTGCGGCTGTTTGCCAAACACGATAGAAACATCGTTCAGGTCTATCATGCTCATTATTTTTATTCCTTCACCGAGCGGAAAATCCGGTCAAGCACGATGGCTACCACAACGATCACCAGTCCTGCTTCAAAACCGAGTGCGGTGTTGACGGAGTTGAGTGCGCGTACCACAGGTACACCCAAGCCGTCAGCGCCAACGAGTGCAGCAATCACAACCATCGACAAAGAAAGCATGATGGTTTGCGTCAACCCGACCAGAATTTGCGGCATGGCGTATGGCAGTTCAATTTTCCACAGCAATTGACGTCTTGTGGCACCAAAGGCTTCACCGGCTTCAATCAGATGCTCCGGTGTGGATGAAATGCCTAAATGGGTGAGGCGGATCGGGGCAGGCAGCACAAAAATGGCTGTTGCCAACAGACCCGGAACCATGCCGATACCGAAAAATACAATCGCCGGAATGAGATAGACGAAGGTCGGCAATGTCTGCATCAGATCAAGCACAGGGCGCATGAACGCATAGAGTGTCGGGCGATGCGCGGCAGCAATGCCCAGTGGCACCCCGATGGCCATGCATAAGAAACAGGCTGAGAGCACAAGGGTGAGCGTCTCCAAGGTCTGATCCCAATAGCCTTGATTGAGAATGAAAAGAAAGCCAAGCACGGTCAGTACTGCAACGCTGATGCGGCGTTGCAGCCCCCATGCGATGACTGCAAAAATGGCAATCAGAATGAACGGATGCGGTGCTTTGAGTGCAAAAAGCAAACCATCAATCAGCGTTTGCATCACTGCTGCAAGTGCATCAAACAAACCGCCCAGATTATTTGTGAGCCAGTCTACGATTGTTTTGGCGGTGCGACCCACCGGAATTTTATTGTCCGTCAGCCAGTCCAACGAAATGTCTCCTGCTGCGTTTTTATGAAAATAAAGCTTAAACGATAATTGAAAACGGCGGGGTTAAAGCAAAAATGCACCCCGCCTGCAATCCTATAATTGAACTCAGAGGCCGAAGGCAGCTTTTGCAGCTTCCAAACCATCTTTGCCGTCAACAGTGGTGACGCCATCAAGCCATTTGTCGAGGACAACCGGATTGGCTTTAATCCATGCTTTGGCAGCCTTGGCAGGTTCTTCGCCATCATCAAGGATTTTGCCCATGATCTGGTTTTCCATATCAAGCTGGAATTCCAGATTAGTGAGGAACTTGCCAACATTCGGGCACTCTTGTGCGTAACCTGCACGGATATTGGTTTCAACGGTTGCGCCGCCTAAGTCGGGACCGAAGAAATCATCGCCGCCGGTGAGGTAAACCATATCGAAATTGCTATTCATCGGATGCGGTTCCCATCCAAGGAAAACAATCGGCTTTTTGGCTTTGATGTTTTTGGCAACCTGCGCCAGCATGCCTTGCTCGGATGATTCTGCCAGTGAGAAGGATTTTAGATCAAATGCGTCTTTTTCGATCATATCCAGAATGAGACGGTTGCCGTCATTACCGGGTTCAATCCCGTAAATCTTGCCGTCGAGCTGGTCTTTAAACTTGGCGATATCTGAAAAGTCTTTCAGTCCGGCATCATAGGCAAATTGCGGCACGGCCAAGGTATATTTGGCACCGGTCAAATTAACGCGCAGGGTTTCAACGGTTTTATCATCAAGATAAGGCTGCAAATCTGCGGTCATTGACGGATTCCAGTAGCCCAAAAACACATCAATGTCTTTTTTGCTCAAAGACGCATAGGTGACCGGCACGGATAAAACCTTAACGTCAGGCTTATAGCCCAGGCTTTTTAGAATTTCGGTTGTAACTGCTGTGGTGGAGGTAATATCTGTCCAACCCACATCAGAAAAACGTATGGTCGAGCAACTGGCCGGTTCTGCTGCAAGTGCTGCGCTGGCAGGCATCAGGCTGGTAAAGGCGATTGCGCACAGGCCGAGCGACACTGCATAGTCAGTTACGGATTTCATTGTTAATCTCTCCATTGTCCGGTTTTTTCAATTTAATTTTTCCGGTTCCGTTTGTTTAGCAAATAACAGATGAATTGCTTTAGTTCTACGAGGGATTTGACCCCTAAACGGAAATGTTCCTGTTTTACACGCAGAAATAACGCGCGCTCAAAACAGATGGATTGCCTTAGGTTGCAAGGGTGCAACTATATTATTGGCTTGCGAAAACAGGGGCGATGTTACGGATTAAGCGCGCAATCGCAAGTTTTTATTAAAAAAACATTTGTTTTGCCGGTTATTTTGATAGCGATGCTTGTTGAAAACGGATTTAGTTTCTATTTCAATTGCGTGTAGAGATATAGTGATAAACGCATAATCGTAACATTATTAGGTGTTTGGCAAGTCCGCCTTGCCGTGCATGTTAGAGGGAAGAAGCAGTATGTGGAATGGTATTGTCGGCGTCGTTTCTTTCATCTGGCGCTTGCTGGCAGCAATTGGACGGGTGATTGCCGTCCCGCTTGGTGCGCTGTGGCGCATTTATTTGCGTCTTGGCTTGTTGTGGAAGGCTGGCATCGGCGTTGTCGTGCTTGGCACAGTTTTTCTCTACGGCTATTTTATCTGGCAGACACAAGCCTGGACGAATTTTGATCCGGATTATCCGGCGAAATATACCTATCAGACTGCGAGTACCCCAGGTGAGAAGATCAGTAATACGATTACTCCCTTGATCCAGCCTGCACCTGAAACACCGGTTACTGAATCAGTTAAACCGGAAGAAGGTGCAGATGCCAGAGCTGAAACATCTACAGAAACCGTGCCTACCGATACGGCTGATGAGCTAAAGCCTGAAACACCAAGCATGCCGATGCAGGCTGCCGCTTTGCCTGTTGGTGATAAAGCTTGCGCAATTTCCGCAATTGCTGAGGTGACTGCTGATCTGACCGACTTCAACGTCAATCAGAATGCATGGATTTCTTCGATGGTGCTTTATAAGGCCGGCTTCTTTGGTCTTGATTGGGACAGAACACCATTTCTCGATAATAAAGCATCATTCCAGCGTGGCATTAACGCAGCCGTACGTCGTACAACGGTTGAGCTTGTTGATAATTTAGGTCGCTTGCGTGGCACATCTCAGGTGGACGGAGATCTGCAAAAAGCGCGCGGCAATATGCAATTTGCGGAAGATTCATGGTATTTCGGCTTGAGCCCGTTTGGCCCGAAAACGCCAACGCCAAGCTATTACCGTTCTGCGATCAAAGATATCCGCAATTTTAACAAGCGATTGGAAAATTGTGAAGCCGTGTTTGATGCGCGTGCCGATAATCTGATCCAATATATTGACCGTATCGCCAATGATCTGGGTTCGACTTCGGCGATCTTGAAAGACCGCGCCGAAAATTATCATGCCGGTTGGTTTGATACCCGCGCCGATGACCGTTTCTGGTTCGCTTATGGTCAGCTTTATGCCTACTATGGTTTGTTGCGAGCAGCGCATTCCGATTTCCGCTCTGTTCTGTCGGAAAAGCATCTCGACAGCATCTGGGATTCGATGGAAAAACAGGTGCGTGATGCCTTGGATATGCAGCCGACTATTGTTTCCAATGGCCGTCAGGATGCTTGGTTTACCCCGTCGCATCTGACCACAATGGGCTTTTACATTTTGCGCGTTCGTTCCAATCTGGTGGATATCAGACAGGTTCTGGAACGCTGATTTTAAGGTGATTTAGTTTTATGGAACTACCGGCACGATTACGTCAGGGGGTAGATAACCTCTTGACCGGTATTTCGTTGGCCGATTTGCAACGTGCTTCCGACATTTTATCCAAGCGCTACCGCGCCGAGACGCGTGACGGAAGGCTGCATTTATCGGACGAGTTAGCAGCTTATGCCTATCTGGCAGCGCGTTTGCCTGCCACCTATGCGGCGGTTTTTTCCAGCTTTGATTATGCGGCAGAGTTGCGCCCAGATTTCAGCCCGAAGTCGCTTTTGGATGTGGGGGCGGGGCCTGGCACTGTTTTATGGGCTGCATCACAATGCTGGCCAGAATTGCGCCAAGCTACATTGATGGAAGCAAGCAGTGCCATTCGTGCGGTGGGCTCCAAACTCTCCGATGAAGCGGGTTTGGATAAAGTCGATTGGGTGGCGCGTGATATTGTCAAAGAGCGCGCCGCATTGCCAAAGGCAGATCTCGTCACATTGGCTTATGTACTGGATGAGTTGTCTGGCGTTGAGCGTGCCGATCTGATTAGCCGTCTATGGGCCGCATGTGAGAATATGCTGGTGCTCATTGAGCCGGGCACACCGGCTGGCTGGCAGCGGATTATGGATGCGCGTCAGCAATTGATCGGGGCAGGGGCTTTTATTGTGGCGCCATGTCCGCATCAATTGACTTGCGCGATTGATGGTTCTGATTGGTGTCACTTTTCCAGACGTGTGGCGCGTTCGAAATTGCATCGCCTGACCAAACAAGCTGATGTGCCGTGGGAAGATGAGAAATATATTTACCTGGCCGTTTCCCGCTTTGAGGGGAAGCGGGCAGAAAACCGTGTGTTGGCACCGGTTAAAACCAGTAGTGGTAAAGCCGAACTCAAGCTCTGCCGCAATGATGGTGCGATTGCTCAGCAAATCATCACCAAACGCGACGGTGATTTGTTTAAAAAAGCCCGTCGTGCGGATTGGGGTGATGCATTGTAAATACGGGTTGTATTTTTTCAGCTCAGATTGTACGAATTTTTTATAAGGGACTTCAAAGGTTTAAGGATCATGTTTGAAAAAAATACAACCTGTTAGAAATATGGGTTGCAATGGAATACAACCTGTAGTAGTTACTTGGCATACTTAATTTATATTACACGTAATCATTGCTTTTAAGGCGTTGCTTTTTTAATGCCAACAGCGCCTTAACATACAGGCAGCAGCATTCGGGAATTCGCGGCCTGATTTGCTCAACCTATGAGCTTTAATATGGTCCGGTCTGTTTATACAGGCCGGACTTTTTTTATATGACGTTAATTGGCTGCAGTGTAGGCTTATCAGGTGCTGTGCCGTTTTTGTTTGTTAAGTGTTGGCTTTATAGAGAAGCACAGGGAGAGGGAACACTGTCATTATTGACAGGCAAGTTAATTTTCTTTTTTTCCCGCATTTTTGCAGTTGCCTTCATGCGCCGGCAGCGCTATCAACTAGGTATGAACAAGTCGCACATCCTGATGAATGGTTGGTGGTGGGTCCGTTAACAGCGGCCATAGAAACACTTGTGCATAAGCGAAAGTGAAGTTTGGGGTCGCAACGGGTAATCCGGGCGGCCTTTTTGTTTGCCCGATATCCTTATAACGACCGATAAAAAAGCATGATTTGAAGACGTGCGGACAGGATCGGATCGGTTTTCCAGCTTAAACAGAGGGGGAAAGCAGATCATGGCAAACAGAATGGTTGATAGAATGACTAAAATGTCGAAGATCGAAACACATACCCATGTCAGCCAAGGCGGCATTACCGTTGAGCGCATGCGTCAGTTGATCGATTATAAAGGTGCCATTGAGCAGCGTATTGATGTTTTAAATACACGCCGCGGTGCAGTTTTTTCTTCTAACTATGAATATCCGGGCCGTTATACCCGCTGGGATACCGCCATTATTGATCCACCTGTAGTCATCACTGCCAATGGTCGTGTTATGCGGATTGAAGCGCTGAACAAGCGTGGTGAGATCTTGCTGGCGCCGATTTTAAAAGCGTTGCAGTTGATTGATTGTGTCACCATCGATCAACAGAATGCCGCCCGCATTGATTTGACGGTTGCCGAGCCGAAAGGCGTATTTGCGGAAGAAGAACGCTCCCGCATGCCATCGGTTTTCACCGTATTGCGGGCGATTGTTGCCCTGTTTTTCTCAGAAGAAGACGCCAATTTAGGTCTCTACGGTGCCTTTGGTTATGATCTGGCTTTTCAATTCGACAAAATTGATTTCAAGATGAAGCGTCCGGACGATCAGCGTGATTTGGTGCTGTTTATTCCTGACGAGATTGTCATTGTCGACCATTACTCCACCAAAGCATGGGTGGATTCTTATGAATTCAGCATCGATGGCACAAGCACCCACGGTTTGGCGCGTGAAACGCCTTCGAAAGTGTTTGAACCTTCCACCAAAAATCCGGGACGTGGCGATCACACCCAAGGCGAATATGCAAAACTTGTTGAAAAAGCCAAAGACAGTTTCAAACGCGGTGATTTGTTTGAAGTCGTGCCGGGGCAGACCTTTTATGAGCGTTGTGAAAGCCAGCCATCAGAAATTTTCCGCCGCCTGAAAAGCATCAATCCGTCACCATACGGTTTCTTTATCAACCTGGGTGAAGGTGAATATCTGGTGGGTGCGTCACCAGAAATGTTCGTGCGTGTCAATGGTCGCCGTATTGAAACATGCCCGATTTCCGGCACCATTAAGCGCGGGGAAAATGCGATTTCGGATTCGGAGCAGATTTTGAAACTGCTCAATTCGAAAAAGGACGAATCTGAACTCACCATGTGCTCGGATGTTGATCGCAACGATAAAAGCCGTGTCTGTGATCCGGGTTCTGTACGGGTGATTGGCCGCCGTCAGATCGAAATGTATTCGCGCCTTATTCATACGGTCGATCATATTGAGGGGCGATTGCGTGCTGATATGGATGCCTTTGATGGCTTTTTGAGCCATGCATGGGCGGTGACAGTAACCGGTGCGCCAAAATTATGGGCAATGCGTTTTATCGAAAATCATGAGAAAAGCCCGCGTGCATGGTATGGCGGCGCGGTTGGTATAATGCATTTTAATGGTGATATGAATACCGGTCTTACCTTACGTACAGTGCGGATTAAAGACGGTGTGGCGCAGGTGCGTGCCGGTGCAACCTTGCTTTATGATTCAAACCCGCAGGAAGAAGAGGCCGAGACCGAATTGAAGGCTTCTGCTATGCTGACAGCCATTCGTGAGGCACATAAAGTGCAGGCAGAAACAGAAAAGCAGGAAGCGGATATGGTCGGGCAGGACACCAATATTCTTCTGGTGGATCATGAAGATTCATTCGTGCACACATTGGCGAATTACTTCCGCCAAACTGGTGCGAAAGTTTCAACCGTTCGCGCGCCGATCACTGATGCGATATTTGATGAAGTGAAGCCGCATTTGGTGGTGTTGTCACCAGGACCTGGTACGCCGAGTGATTTTAATTGCACGGCTACTATTGAAGCTGCGCGCACACGTAAATTGCCGATCTTTGGTGTGTGTCTGGGACTGCAAGCACTGACGGAAGCTTTTGGCGGTAAGCTCAACCAGCTGGATATTCCGGTGCATGGCAAACCATCGCCGATCAATATTTTGAAGGCGGGTACGGTTTTTGCGGGGCTGCCGGAACGGTTCAATGTCGGGCGTTATCATTCGCTGCATGCCGATCCAAAGCATTTGCCGGATGTGTTTGATGTGACAGCGGTGACGGAAGACGGCATTATTATGGGTATTGAGCACAAAAACGAGCCGATTGCTGCGGTGCAATTCCATCCGGAATCCATCATGACTTTTGAAGATGAAGCCGGAATCCGGATGATTGAAAATGTCGTGGCAGGGCTGGTGGCAAAAGCCCGAACATAAATATTAGTATAGTCTAATAAATTGATGATAAATCTGTTATCCCCCGCCGCTTTTAAGTGGCGGGGGTTTCGGTTTTAAGTTTGTTTCGTTATAGAGAATAAGCTTATCGAATTCGAAGCATGTAATTAATGACAATTTTAAAGCGTTTTCGGGCATTTCACGTGTCTGATTGATGGCGCGTTCCACATGATAATGATGTGAAACGTCAAAGGGTTGACCATGGATACGAAGAAAAAGATTCAACGATTGGCCGCATGGTCAATCCCCGTCGCCCTTGCTGTCCTTGCGCTTAAATATCTGGCCTATCATCTGACCGGTTCGGTGGCACTTTATTCGGATGCGCTCGAATCCATTGTTAATGTGATTGCAGCTTTGGCTGCTTGGTGGGCAATTCGGGTCAGTTATATGCCGGCTGATCGCAACCATCCATATGGCCATCATAAGGCTGAATATTTTTCGGCTGTGATTGAGGGCGTACTGATTATCGTTGCGGCACTGCTGATTTTCCGTGAAGCGTGGGAAGCATTGCGTGCGCCGCGTTTGATGGATGAGCCATGGCTGGGGCTTGGCATCAATATTGCCGCAGGTGTGCTCAATGCCATTTGGGCGACAATTTTGATACGTGTCGGCAAACGTGACAAGTCACCGGCGCTGACTGCCGACGGCAAGCATATCATGACTGATGTCGTAACTTCCGCTGGTGTGTTGATTGGTTTGGTAGCCTCTATTGTCACCGGTTGGGCGATCCTTGATCCGCTGCTGGCAATCATCGTTGCGATCAATATTTTGTGGCAGGGTTGGCAGGTTATCAATTCCTCGGTGCAGGGTTTGATGGATGTTGGTGCTGATATTGATGAAACAATGAATATTCGTGACATCATTTCGACCAATGCCGAAGGGGCGATTGAGGTACATGATCTTAAAACCCGCATAGCGGGTCGTGCGACATTCATCGAGTTTCATTTAGTCGTGGCGGCTCATATGACTGTTGGTGACGCACATATTATCTGTGATCGTATCGAAGATGCTTTGCGCGACCAGATTGATAATGCGGTTGTGGTTATCCATGTCGAGCCGGAAGATGAAGCCAAGCTGCCACCGGGCACTTGTGCGGTGCCTTTTGCATGAGCAAAGGTGCACAAAATTTTACTTTAAAATCAGTGATTGCAGGCTTGCAACTGTTGCGGTGAATCGCTAGAAATACATCTATGACTTGTAAAACTTTAAACATGGCGAAATCTTTTTCCGGCGATCACGTGAGTGGCGCTGTACATGTTTGTGTTTTAAACTCGCTTCTTCTTAGCCTTAGCGGCGATCGCTGGGCTCGTTAAAGAGGAGCGTCCGGCGGTCGACAAGAGACCACGCTGGTCCATGCTCCTTATAGTCTGAATTTTGATAATCTTTTCATCGATTATCCGGAAATTTTAGTAGTTAACGAATAACGGTTTGAGCCGCGGGTGGCGGGCAGATCGTTCACGAAGAACGAGAATAGTTATGAACCATATTGCAGATAAAACAGTTGCTTCCGCCAAAAAAGGCATGCCGGTGGCGCAGACAAAATATGCGCCGTTTCAGCTGACACAGCTGCAAGACCGTCAATGGCCGTCCAAGCGTATCGAAAAAGCACCGATCTGGTGTTCGGTTGACTTGCGCGACGGTAATCAGGCGCTGATCGACCCCATGGGTCATGACCGCAAAGCACGGATGTTCCAGCTGCTGTTGGATATGGGCTTTCCGGAAATCGAAATCGGTTTCCCTTCCGCATCGCAAACAGATTTTGATTTCTGCCGCTGGTGCATTGAAGAGGGCAATGTACCGGATGAAGTGGATTTGCAGGTGCTGGTGCAGTGTCGCCCGGAACTGATTATCCGCACCTTTGAAGCACTGGAAGGGGCTAAAACCCCGATTATTCACTTCTATAATTCTACATCTGAATTGCAGCGCCGCGTGGTGTTTGGCAAAGATGTCAGCGGTATCAAACAGATCGCAACTGATGCTGCCAAAATGATCACTGATATGGCGGCCAAGGCTGGTGGCGGTTATCGTTTCCAATATTCGCCGGAAAGTTTTACCGGAACAGAGTTGGAAGTGGCGCTGGAAATCTGTAATGCGGTGAGCGAAATTGTGAAGCCGACACCGGATAACAAGCTGATCATCAATCTGCCGTCCACGGTCGAAATGAATACGCCGAATGTCTATGCCGACCAGATCGAATGGATGTGCCGTCAGCTGGATAATCGCGAGAACCTGATTATCTCATTGCACCCGCATAATGACCGCGGCACTGGCATTGCGGCCACCGAGCTGGGTTTGATGGCTGGTGCTGACCGCGTGGAAGGTACATTGTTTGGCAATGGTGAGCGTACCGGTAACGTGGATGTGGTGACACTGGCCTTGAACATGTTCACGCAAGGTGTTGACCCGGAACTGGATTGCTCGGACATCAACCGTATGAAGGAAGTTTACGAATATTCCAATCAGCTGGTTATTCCTGAGCGTCATCCATATGTGGGTGAACTGGTTTATACCGCTTTCTCCGGTTCGCATCAGGATGCGATCAATAAGGGCATGAAAGCCAAGAAAACCGCCAATTCCCCATTGTGGGAAGTGCCTTATCTGCCAATTGACCCGCAGGATGTCGGTCGCTCATATGAAGCGATCATCCGTATCAACTCGCAGTCGGGTAAAGGTGGTTTGGCTTATATTCTGCAACAGGATTACGGTTTGAACCTGCCACGTAATTTGCAGGTGGAATTCCGTGAAATCATTCAGAAAATCACTGATGATGAAGGCAAGGAACTGCCGTCCAAACGCATTTACGACGAGTTTATCGCCCGTTATGTGACGCAGGAAACAGCACGGCTCAAATTTGCGGATCACCACACTGTTGCTGATCCGGCCAATAAAGGCCGCCGTATTCTGACCGCCGAAATTCATGATAATGGTGTGATCAAAAATATTGAAGGTACCGGCACCGGGCCAATTGATGGTTTTGTGGATGCGTTATCGCGCCATATCGGCATCAAATTGTCGGTGGTGGATTATTCGGAGCATTCGCTGCAGCAGGGCTCGGACGCAACCGCGATTTGTTACATGGAAATTGCCCATCCGAATGGCAAAATCTTTGGTGTCGGCATTAATGACAATATCGTGTCTGCTTCGCTGGAAGCGATTGTTTCGGCAGCCAATCGCCTGTTGGCCGAATAAAATTTGCATTGATATTTGAAAAATAGGCGGCCTTCGGGGTCGCCTTTTTTGTGTTTAAGTTGCTTGGTATTGCCGTATTATTGCTTCTATTGGATGATTTGAATAAGCTTGGTATTACTAATTCACTGTCCGTGCTGAACGTTTTCATCAAGTCTTACTAACTAAGGGATCTGTCATGCGTGAAAATGATCTTGAGAAAGAAATTGATGCGCAACATGCTGTCCAAAACTCCGACGGGGCGTTGCGGCTTGCCAATGCGATGCGACAAGCCAAAATGGCTGCTGCGGATCGCGGTGACAGCATCGTGGATGTCAGGCAAGCAGAACTGGCGCGGCTGGATTTGCTGGCAGCGGATTTGCAACCGGTTTTTGATGCCGTTCCGGCTAATGTCGATCTGTTTGATTTTACTGTTTCATCAGGGATGCAGCCAAGGCTTTGGCTTGATGCGACCGCTTTTGTGATGATGGACAATGACCGGCGCACATATAAGTTTGTGCGTGATAGCCGTCAGGGACGGGTGGTGATGGCGCAATCAACGGATATGAGGCGGGTAAGCGAAGGTGTCACCGCTTATATTGCCGATCGTTTGGTGGAGCGTGAGCAGTTACTGGGTGATAGTAAACCTGTTTCGGCCGTGCAGTCTGATGCAAAGCCACCGTTGATCACGCAAACATCTAATGGCTTTTTGCCGGCCTTAGCATGGTTTATTACCGGCGCCTTGGTTGGGGCGGTGCTTTTGTTCCTGACTTTTCAAGAGAGGCTAATGCCCGCCCTGCATAGTTTAACGGGCGGGTAGGCTTAATTGATGCGTGCCTATTGCGGTGATTTTATTATCTTCCGTTAAAATTCCGCGCTGGCTCCATTCACAAGTCCAGCCATTTTGGCTTTTGCTGATATCAAACATATTATAGCGCGCCGGTGGTTTATGGCCGCCAAAAGATTGGCTGGCGGATGGCACACAAATAACCGGTACTGTCGCGCCATTGGTGCCTTCAACCTCATAATGGGTGGCCAGGTGGGTATGACCGTGCAGCACCAGCTCGGCACCATAACTTTTAATGATTTTTTGAAAGCGGCCAATGCCGAACAAGCGCTTGTAATTTGGTGTAGCGCCGCGGATGGGTGGATGGTGGATCATCACCACACGGCACAGGCCTGCTTGTTTTGCGCGCTCCAGCATCAATGCCAAACGATGCGCTTGAGCAGGCAGAAAATCGCCGCTTGCCATAAAGGGCGCTGTCGCGCGCGCCGAAGAAACGCCAATGATGGCAAGGTTGCCACGCTGGCGCAGATATGGAAATTGTGGTGCTTTACCGCCATTATCAATGCCGTCACCGCGCATCCATGGTTCCCATGCCTGACAGGATTTACGCAACGCACCCGGCACATAAGCATCGTGATTGCCCGGAACCACAGAGACCTGATCGGGGTTGCCTAAATTTTCCAGCCACGCACGTGCAATGTCGATTTCGCTGTTCAGTGCCAGATTTACCAGATCGCCGGTGACTGCGATGTGGTCGGGATTATGGGCTTTCATATCATTGATCAGATCATCCAGAACCGAACATTCCAGTGCATTTTTGCGGTTTTTCATCCAATTGACATAGCCGGTGATGCGCTTTGAGGCGAGATCGCGATAGCGAACCGGCGGTAAAGGGCTGAGATGAATATCGGAAATATGCGTTAATCTGAACATTATCAACTTTGCTTGGGATGGAATGCATTGCTGCTAGAGGGTGTCGCACTTAATCATATCCACTGTGCTCGCTCTAGCGTTTTGTTTTTACGCATGTCTTTATCCCAAAACCGGTGCCCACTTCTGGGAGACATGCTCTAGTCTAGCGTGTTTTGTGGTGTAAAGAAAACTGCATTTTTAACTCAGCATTTCATCATCATCGGGTGAGAGCAGGCGGGTTGCGCGCCATTCGGTCAATTTGTCATTAATCGCATCAAGCACGAAAAACCGTGCAGATTCTTTATCATAACCTTCATCACGCAAAGCATCGTAATCGGTATATTGATGGCGGATATAGGCAACCGTTGCCAGCCATAAGGCAACTGGCGGTGTTAGTCCGCGCATATGCGGACTGAGAGCGGCCGCGCGAATAGGCTCCGCATCGCTGAAAGGAGCACCCGGTATCAAAAGGGTCAAAGATTTGGCGATGAGTTTTTGCCGGTTTGTCTTGGCCTGCATAGTGCTCTGCTTTTATTACTTAACTGGTTTTATTGATCATTAAGTTAAGGCAATTGCAAGCTCGTGACAGTGTCTCTTTATGTGAACGTTTTGAAGCTTGCCCACATTGGTTGTAAATCGCTGATTATCAACTTGCGCAATCTTTAATTTTTATATAAACATATCTTTATGTCTATAAGGGGTGTGGCGGTATGAGCTTGCAGCTTGATGTAATGATTGAAGTGTTGAAAGCGGCGGCTGAACCAAGCCGCTTGCGTATTTTGATGCTGTTGACCCGTGGTGATCTGACGGTTTCTGATCTGACCCTCATTCTTGGTCAGTCGCAACCGCGTGTGTCGCGGCACTTGAAACTGTTGAGTGAAGCACAGCTTATCAATCGTTATCAGGAAGGTGCATGGGCTTATTTCCGCCTCTCAGACAATAATGAATTTGGTGCTATCATCCGTGAAACATTGCAGCGACTTAATGAAAGAGATCCGCTGATCGAGCGTGATTTTGACCGGCTGGCCCAAGTAAAATCACAGCGTCAGGAACAGGCGACCGCTTATTTCAGCAGCAATGCGCAAAGCTGGGATAAAATCCGCAGCCTGCATATTGCCGAAGGGGCTGTTGAAACAGCAGTCAAAGATATTGTAGGTGATGTACCATTTCAGGCCATGCTTGATGTTGGCACGGGTACAGGGCGTTTGCTTGAACTCTTTGCGCCGCTTTATGTGCGTGGCGTTGGTGTGGATATAAACCGCGACATGCTGATGGTGGCACGAGCCAATCTCGATCAGGCCGACATTTCCCATGCGCAGGTGCGCCAAGGCGATGTTTATGCGTTGCCCGTTGAGCGTGAAAGCTTTGATTTGGTGACCATCCATCAGGTGCTGCACTTTTTGGATGATCCGCAGGCTGCCATTCGAGAAGCTGCGCGTTCGGTACGTGCTGGCGGGCGATTGTTAATTGTTGATTTTGCGCCGCATGTGCTGGAATTCTTGCGTGAAGAGCATGCGCATTTGCGTCTTGGTTTCAGTGACGAGCAGATGACCGGCTGGCTGCGTGAGGCAGGTTTGGAAATGGCCGATATTCAAGAGTTGAAACAGACAGATGCGAAGAAAGACGGCTTGACCGTCAAGCTTTGGCTGGCGCGCGATCCACGTCAATTGATCGCCTGACATTTTAAAAGAAAGCCGTCGATTTGTACTTGGCTGCGGCTTGCAAATTATTCAAGACTAAAGTGGTATTGTGCCAGATAATCGCCGCCACAAAACTGATGGAGACTGTTTCATGCGCTTTTACGGGCTTTCCCGACGTTCTGAGGGCGGTAAGAACCTTCGGGTATCCTTTGAGTTTTTCCCGCCGAAAAGCGAAGAAATGGAAAACCGACTTTGGGAAACAGTAACGCGATTGGCACCTTTGGAGCCATCATTTTTCTCCGTTACTTATGGGGCAGGTGGCTCGACACGTGAGCGCACCGCACGTACGGTGCAGCGTATCTTGACCGAAACCAATGTGACACCGGCGGCACACTTAACCTGTGTAGATGCAACCAAAGCTGAAGTGGATCAGGTTATCCGTGATTTTTCCGCAATGGGTGTGAAGCGCTTTGTGGCGCTGCGCGGTGATCCGGCCAATGGTGTGGGCAATGCTTATGTGCCGACGCCGGGTGGCTATAATAATGGTTCGGAGCTTGTTGCCGGATTGAAAGCGATTGATGATTTCGACATCATGGTTTCGGCCTATCCGGAAAAGCATCCTGAGAGCCCTGATTTTGCAACAGATATCGATATGCTGAAGCGAAAGGTGGATAATGGTGCCACCCGCGCGATCACCCAGTTCTTTTTCGATAATGATGTTTATGAGCGCTATGTCGAGCGCGTACGCCGTGCAGGTGTTTATATCCCGATTGTGCCGGGGATTTTTCCTGTTCACAGCTTCAAGCAATTGGTTGGCTTTTGTGCGCGTTCAGGTCAGCATATTCCGGAATGGTTGGCTGAGCGTTTTGAAGGGCTTGATAATGATCCTCATACGCATCAATTGGTGTCTGCCGCAATTGCAGCAGAACAGGTGATGGATTTGATGGAGCGCGGCTTGCAGGACTTTCATTTTTACACAATGAACCGTGCCGATTTGCCTTATGCCATTTGTCATTTGTTGGGTGTGCGCTCGAAACAGCAAACGGTTGCATGAAACGAGTGCATTGAGGAAAAATAAAAAACCCGGGGTTTGCCCCGGGTTTTTTATTTTATTTCCTAAAGCACCCCAGCTTCAAGGAAAGATGCCTACAATCACAGCTGCAACAAAAGCGAATGCTGCGCAGAACATCAGGACGTTCATAGGTCTTGTCAGTCCCATAGGTCTGTCTCCTTCATGATTGTACTTGGTTTTAATCAAGCGCAAATGCGTTGGCAGATGCTATGAATCTAGTGGCTTTATGAGCAAAAACAAAGCAAATTCATGCATTTTTGTGGCTATTTAAGAGAAATAATTACCTGATTATTTGTAAGTATATGAATTTAAATGCTAATTTTATGAAGAATTATTCACGGAAAAGACACAAAAACGCCATCTGGATTAACGGAAATTCATAGTTGTGGCAGCGTTTTTGCGGTTTGATTTGATTCTGACGAAGCAGCTTTTACGCAATCAACGAAAGATAGGCAGAGACAGTCAGCACCGAAATCACGGTTGAAACCAAAATGGTGTTGGAGGTTATTGTCGCATCGGTACGGTAATATTCAGCCAGCATGAAAGAGCCGGTGCCTGTTGGTAATGCCGCAATCAGAACAGCCGTATGGGTAAGCAGCGGCGGTAGCTGAAAAATGTAAACCGCAGCGATATAGGCCAGCACCGGTTGAGCCACCAGTTTGAGGCTGACCAGATATGAAATGCTGCTGATATTGGTGCGGGTCAGCGGTTTGCTGGCTGCCAGAAAAAGACCAAGTGCCACCAAGGCACAAGGGGAGGCGGCTGCGCCAAGCAGCTTCAAAAATGAATGGGCAGATTCTGGCAGCGGCAGGCCGGAGAGGGAATAAAGTACGCCAAGTGCTGGCGAAAAAAGCAGCGGATTGCGTGCCAGTGAGCCGATCGTTTTGATGATAAGCTTTGCTTTACGGCTTGCTTTTTGGCGGCTGAGCTCAATTAAAGTGATGGCAACCGCAAAGATGATGCAAACCGTGATGATGGTTGCCATTGCAACCAGCGGCATGGCTGCGCTGCCAAAAGCCAGCATGCAAAGCGGAAACCCCATATAGGCGGTGTTGGGATAGCTGGCATTAAGGCCATCAATGGCTTTGGTGGTGAGATCTCTTCCCCTGTTGCTCGGAGAAAGAAAAGCAAGACCGAAGATGATGAAGCTCGCCAAACAAAAAGCGCCGATAAAGGCCGGTTGCCAGATTTCATGCAGATCGGTGGTGGCTGTGATGTCGAAAAGAAGTGCGGGCAATGCCAGATAAACGACGAAGCGGTTGAGTTCTGTGCTTGCTTGCCCGCTCAAAATGCGGGTTTTGGCGGCTGCCCATCCCGCAAAAATCAATGCGAAAATGGGCAGCACAACCAGTAATGTTGATAACATTGGTCTTGCCAGTTTTGTTTTTTACAATTTTTCCAATAGTTCAGGTGTCGGCCATGAATCGGCAGGCATATTTAAGCGCAATTGCTCGGTTCGTACCGCATCACGGGTGCGGAAACCAAAGACGCCGTCAATTTTGCCCATATCATAACCGCGTGCCTGCAGCTTGGTTTGCAACTCTTTCATTTGCTCGGTATCGAGCCCCTGATCAGGATTACGGTGATCAAAAGCCGGAGCACCGGCCAAACGTGTTGCAAAATAAGCAGCAGTGGTCGAGTAAACGATCGATTTGTTCCACTCCACAAAAATGTCAAAATTTGGATAGGACAGGAAGGCTGGCCCATTACGACCTAATGGCAGCATCAATGAGGCTTCGCCATCATCTGAGCCTAAAGGGCCGTCTCGGCCGGTGATGCCCCATTCAGCCCATTGCGAGTGCGGTTTGCGGTTTTCACGGATGGATTCTTGCCAAGGCAAATCCTGACTGGTGACGCGGACTTCTTCCAGCCACGGCTCGCCCTTGCGCCAGCCCAATTCGCTCAACATCCGTCCGGCAGTCATCATCGCATCGGCGACACTGTTTTTCAGATCAACCTTGCCATCGCCATCACCGTCAACCCCGCGCTCCAGATAGTCTTTCGGCAGCAATTGCATCTGGCCGATTTCGCCAGCCCATGCGCCGGTGGTGGAGGCATCGACAACGCCCTGATCAAAAAGTTTCAAAAGTGCAATCAATTGCGGACGGAATAATTCAGGGCGCCGGCAATCATAAGCTAAAGTCACGAGCGAATTAAGGGTGTCGAAATCACCCTGAATGGCACCGAAATCTGTTTCCAGCCCCCAGAAGGCTGCGAGAACCGGCCCCGGAACGCCGTAGGTGTCTTCCACTTTGCGGAAAACATCTGCATATTTGATCAGATTTTCTCTGCCCTTTTTCAGGCGGTTTTCTGAAATCAGACGTTTTGAAAACTCGATGAAGGTCAAATTGAAAACGGACTGCGAGCGATCACGCGCCAGCACTTTTTCATCCAGCGAGGCTTTGTGTAATTCGCTAATGCCTTTGTCGCTTACGCCTTCAGCGCGTGCTTCGGCTGCGACATCTTCAATCCACTGCTTGAAATTTATTTCGCAAGCAGGCTTTGGCGGTACAGCCTCGGTCGTGGAGGAAGGCTTGGTGGCGGCAGCCGGAGCCAGAGCCGGAACTTGAGCAAAAGACAGGCTGGTGGATGCCAAAAGCAAAGATGCACAAAGGCCGGATATAATTTTCATAGGAGGACGAGCTCATTTAAAAAAGCTGAGAGTAATCTGTCAGCAACAATGACCTAATCTATTGCCCTATCAAATCTATAAAATGAAGCAAAACTTGCTAAAAATGCGCGCCCTTTGCAGAGTCAGCGGACATTGTTGCTTTCCAGCCACTTTTTCCATGCATTGGCATCACCGGCAAAGACATTGATATCGGCGTCGCCAGAAATGCCCGGTATCGAACCAGTGCCGGTATATTGCCAGAATGTCCAAGGATGCGGCCCGTATTTTTCATCCGGATGACCTGCGGTGGAGCGAAGCCAAAATGGGTAATGGCTTAATTGGCGCAGATCATTATCGTCGAAGAAGTCAACGGTCGTATAAATGATCGGGCGTTTGCCATAATGTTTCTCAACCATATTGAGGAAAGTCTGCATTTCTTTGCGCACAATTGCTGCATTGGGGCGCAATTTGCAGGTTGGTGAACTGGCGTTCCACTCCATGTCCAAAACCGGTGGCAGAGCGGAGGGGTCGTTGGGGACGTTTTTAATAAACCAGCGTGCCTGATCGGCAGCGGTGCGGCAAAAATAATAGAAATGATAAGCGCCGCGTTTTACATGGGCGGCGCGTGCAGCCCCCCAATGTTCGGTAAAGCGCTCGTCAAAACGGTCGCCGCCTTCGGTTGCTTTGATGAAAGCAAAAGAAATACCGCTCTTACGTACTGCATTCCAATCAATCGTTGTTTGATATTTGGAAACATCAGTGCCGTGGATTGGATAGTGCCAAGGTGTTTTACCTGTCCATTCATGCGGCTTGCGGTCACCGAAGCGTGGCGCGCGTACATTACCAGACGGTGGTTTGATTTGGGTGGTTTGGGTCGACGGCTTGCGCACATCAGAAAAATCATAATCCACAGTCGTGCAGGCGCTTAAAAGCGCAGCACTTGCGAGAAATGTTAATGTGACTGCAAGTCGTTTCATTGTCTGGCCTGATGAAAGAGAATCACTTGAAGCGCTAGGATTACGCGATCAGAATCGTTGCGTCACCATTTGCACCCCAACTATTTGCGATTAAAAACGAGCGGGACAATAAATAGGGATACTCTCTGATTGTTACGATGCGTTTAATTAGTTGAGAGAACTTTTTTCTTTTTCGTGAGTTCACCTTTTGACGAAGCAAATTTCATCGGAAGGAGACAATTATGAAAAAGCTAATTATTGCATCCTCGGCTGTCGTTATGATGCTGGGTCTGGCTGCCTGTGATGACAGCAAGAAGGAAAATACCGGTAACAACAATCCGGCCGAAACTATGCCTGCTGATCCGGCTCCGACTGCACCTGCAGCACCCCCTGCTGCAACGCCGCCAGCCGAGCCGGCACCATCCGCACCAGCGCCGACCACACCTGATACAACTTCACCGGCGCCTGCGAATTAAAATTTTTGCACAGAACCTTGCTGAAGAGTGCAGAATGTGGTGGCCTGAAATGATTTCAGGCCACCACATGTTTGGAAAAGTTTGGTATAGCGCAGGAAACCAAGAATTTGGTCGCGAAATTTTTAATTAGATATTTCAACAATCAATTGTCTGGTCTATAGATCATTGCATGAAACCTTACGCTCTGCCTTTTTTGATCCTGTTTTCATTGTCGGCCTTAACGGCTTGCGGCAAAGATGATGCTGAGGCACCTCAGCAAGAACCTGCTGCCGTGCAGCCTGCTGAAACCGTGCCTGCTGTCCAAGAGCCGGAAGCACCCGTTGATGCACCTGATTTGCTTGAAACCTTGAAAGAAAATTCCGGTGTTTTGACGCCCGAACAAGAAGCTGAAATTGTTGCACGCGCCCGCAAAAATGCAGAATCTGCAGCTAAATCTGTGGGGCAAAATGACGAGCAGATCAAAGCTGCCGGTGACAGAGCCGAAGCATCAGCAAAGCAGTTTCTGGCTGCGAAAAAAACACCTGTCCAGCAATAAGCAGTTTATCATTGCAAGCTTTTAAATATTAGAAAGCGCATATGTCTATCTGGGTTCGCCTTGGAGAATTTGTGAGTGAAACAGCCACAAATGCGCTGATGAGCGTAATTGAAGCTGTTCGCACATTGTTTGAAGGCGATGTCGACACTAGACGTCGCGTTGCTTTTTCGATCGCGATGATCGCGCTTTCGGCCAAAATGGCGAAAGCCGATGGTGTGGTGAACGAGAAAGAAATCATTGCTTTTCAGGAGATATTTGAAATTCCTTCCGAAGAAGCCAACCATGTGGCGCGGCTATATAATTTGGCCAAGCAGGATGTGGCCGGATATGAAGCTTATGCACGTCAATTGGCGCGTCTTTGCAGTGAAGATCAGCCCAATTGCCATTTGCTGGAAGATATTCTCGACGGACTTTTTCATATTGCCAAGGCAGATGGTTATGTCCATGAAAAAGAATTGGAATTTTTAACCAATGTTGCGCTGATTTTCGGCTTTAGTGAAACTGAGTTTGAACGTATTACAGTCCGTCATATCGTGCGCGGCGAATGTGATCCTTATGACGTGCTGGGGTTGGAACGCAATGCCAGCTTTGATCAAGCCAAAGCGCAATATCGTGCGCTGGTCAAACAACATCATCCCGACCGCTTGGTAGCGCAGGGCTTGCCGCGGGAATTTGTCTCTATTGCCAATCATCGTTTAGCGGATATCAATGCGGCCTGGGCTGAGATTGAAAGAATTCTGAAATAAAAGAGAGAATTGAATGGGCGGGCAGGATATGACGCAATCGCTTGAAGAGCTGGAACTCGTTCAGGCCGATTTTAGTGGTGCCGAACTTGATCCGTCCCCTAATTTTGGCGTGCGTAAAGACGCAAAAACACCCCGTTTTATTATTTTGCATTATACGGGGTTGGAAACAGCACAAGAAGCGGTTGAGATTTTAAAAGATCCGGCGCGCGAAGTTTCTGCCCATTATCTCGTACATGAAGACGGTCGTATCGTGCAGATGGTGTCGGAAAAAGCCCGTGCATGGCATGCAGGTAAAAGTTTCTGGAAGGGCGAGAGCGATATCAACTCTGCTTCCATCGGAATAGAGATTGTCAATGCCGGTGTTTTGCATGATTTTCCAAGCTTTCCGCAGGTGCAGATCGAAGCTGTCATCAAGCTTTGCCAAGACATTACCAAACGTCATCAGATCGAGCCGCATTGTGTGCTGGCACATTCTGATATTGCACCGGATCGTAAAATTGATCCGGGTCAAAATTTTCCGTGGGAGACATTATATGCCGCAGGTGTCGGTCATTATGTCGAGCCGGCCCCCATCAAAGGCGGACGCTTTTTTCAACGCGGAGAATCAGGCCAGCCGGTCGAAGCTTTACAATCGATGCTGGCACTTGTCGGCTATCAAATTACCATTGATGGCGTGTTCGGCGCAGAGACAGAAAGTGTCGTAAATGCGTTTCAGCGGCATTTTCGTCGCCACAAAGTTGATGGAGTCGCTGATGTTTCAACCATTGAGACGCTTTACAAAATACTTTTTTCGTTAAAAAATCTGACTGCTTAATGATTTGATTCATAACGGTTTAATCACGCTCTCGGTGTGAATTATTACAATCTGTAAGATAACTTTACTTTACCGATCAATCTTCGGCTGCATTTTGACGCCAAATCTTACCCCGATCATTTGAGAGTATCCAATTTATTTTGTGAGGTTCTCGTGGGGCCAGTCATACTGCGATCCTTAACAAAAATGGATAATGCGCAGTTTTAATCAGCAAGGATATTCCTAATGATTGCAGTTTTTTAAGCTCGATCACTGAATGGAATATTTTCGAAAGGGACTGAACATTCGCACATCTCCCAAGGTGCGGGTGTTCTTTTAGAACGGTACATTATGAAATTAAAATTTGTTTTTGCTTGCGCCCTCATTGGCGCCGTAGCTAGTTTTAACTTAAATGCTGCGCAGGCATCAAGTCCCACAAACTTGGTGGAACTTTTGAAGTCTAAAGATAGCAAGGCTGTGAAAAAGTCTGATGAGAGCAAGAAATCTGTAAAAACCAACAAACAAGCGCAGACAAAAACAACGGCCAAAGCCAAATATCTGCCGAAGCCTAAAGTGACTAAAAAATCTGCGGTAAAACAAAGCAAGCCGAGCAATACCCGTTATTCGAGCATCATCAATCATTATGCCAGCACTTACGGCGTCAACTCAGCGCTTGCCCATGCGGTTGTGCGTCATGAAAGTAATTTTCAGCCGCATGTACGTGGTCGTGCCGGTGAAATCGGCTTGATGCAGATCAAACTCTCAACAGCGCGCGGCTTGGGTTATACCGGTTCTGCCAAAGGTCTTTATGAACCGAGCACCAATGTGCAATATGGTATGAAATATCTGGCACAGGCGCAAAAGCTTGGTGGCGGCAGCGTGTGCGGCACCATTCTCAAATATAATGCCGGCCATGGTGCCAAGCGCATGAACCCGACTTCTGCCAAATATTGCAGCAATGTACAGGCCTATATGCGCTCGTTCTAAGCTTTATGCAGTTTTGAAGGTTTTCGGTCTTCAAGAGATTGCGTGAATAAAAAGCCGGATTGATTGGTGTGATCCGGCTTTTTTGTTGCCTTTTGTTGCGAAAGAGCATTTAAGGCAGATGTCAGTCGGTTGGGCAGCCGCGCTTGTCATATGTCGAAAGACGGCGAGTGAGGAAAGTCCGGGCTCCATGGAAACACGGTGCCGGGTAACACCCGGCGAGGGTAACCTCAGGGAAAGTGCCACAGAAAGCAAACCGCCCCGTCTCCGGTTGTGTCATTACGGACATAAGCGGTGACGGGGTAAGGGTGAAAGGGTGGGGTAAGAGCCCACCGCATTGCTGGTAACAGTAATGGCAAGGTAAACCCCACCGGGAGCAAGACCGAATAGGGACGGCGTGTTGATTCGAAAGAACCAGCAATCAGTTTCCGGATAGCCGTCCGGGTGGGTTGCATGAGGCGGGTGGCGACATCCGTCCCAGATGAATGGTTGCCACGCCGAGCACTGGCTCGGCCATACAGAACCCGGCTTACAGACCGACTGACATTTTCTCACCGCTGCCGATCTTTTCCGACATTCATATTTTGCGAAAATTTTTTGCGAAAATTTTTGTGTATTGCGGTTTCCGCAGCCCTTGCAGCGCAAAAGACTAACTCTTCATTAAGCTTAATGATGGATAACTAATTCTTGGGGAAACGTGTGCTCAAAAAACACGCTTATCTCAGTTCAATTGCTCGATATGCCGATGCTTGCGGAAGTGAAATGCCTTCAAAAGACAGCAAAATCATAGTTGGAGCCGGATTTAGTGGCGATAACGCGAAAGAAAGGGAGACCGTGATGGCGAACATTGACGCAAAACAGTCTCAGGCTGTGCAGGCTGAAGGCGATTATTCACGTCATATTCCGGTGATGCTCAGCGAAGTGCTGGACGCTTTGCAGGCCAATGAGAATGGTGTGTTCGTAGACGGAACCTTCGGTGCCGGCGGATATTCGCGCGCAATTTTACAAACCGGTGCACGCCTGATCGGTATTGATCGCGATCCCACCGCGATTGCCAATGGCCGTGCGATGGAACAGGAGTTTGCCGGTCGGTTTACACTGGTGCAAAATCGTTTTTCGCAACTGGGTGCAGCTATCGAGCAGGTGCTGGGCGAGGGTAAGCAAGTTGACGGTATCGTGCTTGATATCGGTGTTTCTTCGATGCAGATCGACGAAGCGGATCGCGGCTTTTCTTTTCAAAAAGATGGACCCCTTGATATGCGTATGTCGGTCGAAGGCCCCAGTGCTGCTGATGTGGTCAATCGTTTGAAGACCGGCGATTTAGCGCGTATTTTTAATTTTCTTGGCGAAGAACGTCATGCCGGTCGCATTGCGCGCATGATTGAGAAACGCCGTGCGGTTGAGCCATTTACCCGCACACTTGATTTAGCCAATGCGATTGAAATGCTGGTGGGACGCCATCCTAAAGATCGTATTCATCCGGCAACCCGCGTGTTTCAGGCATTGCGCGTTTATGTCAATGAAGAGCTGAATGAATTGGCAGATGCGCTGATCGCCGCTGAAGAACGGTTGAAGCCAGGTGGGCGTCTCGTCGTGGTGACATTCCACTCACTGGAAGACCGCATTGTCAAACGCTTCTTTGCCGACCGCGCCGGTGGCAGCGGTGGATCACGTCATATGCCGGAAGTCTATGAACGCCGGCCAAGTTTCACATCTGTCGTGAAGGGGGCCGTGAGCGCCAATGAAGAAGAATCAAACCGTAATCCACGGGCAAGATCAGCAAAATTGCGGGCCGGAATGCGTACAGACGCGCAGTCAATGGCGGCAGATTACGCGCTTTTTGGTTTGCCGAAATTGCCTGACACCCAAGACCTGAGCAGGAGTTGAGCCAGTGCTGCGCACTTTTGACCTTATTCTGATTGCGGCAATGTTGGTGGCGGCGACTGTCACTTACAAGATCAAATATGATTCCGAAAAACAGATAGTTGTCATCAATAAGCTGAAACGCCAGATCGCGTCGGAAAAAGATACGATTACCCTGCTGCGCGCCGATTGGAGCCTCATGACGCAACCTGGTCGTTTGCAAAATCTGGTTGATGTTTATGCCAAAGAACTGAGCTTACAAAATATCGATGCCAAGCAGATTGTGCAGTTCAATGAAATTCCTAATCGTCCTGTTGATGAAATCGAAAAGCTGATTTCAGGTAGTGATGCATTGATCGCCAATAATATGACCGGCATCGACCGTATGGCCACCGGCAGCGTCAACCCTGCAAAAGCGGGGCAGTAGTGATGCGTTGGAAGGGCTCGAAAAAAAATAAAGCCGAGGTCACTGGCTATACTGATTTTTCAGCTGAAGGTCAGGAAGTGAAAGTTGCCGGCAATATGGCTTTTGACGGCAATCGCAAAAAATACGGCAACCGCGCCCGTAACCGTTTGATCATGGCGATGACCTGTTTCATCGCTATTTATGGCGTTATTGGTGGTAAACTGGTTTATTTTGGATTGCAAAGCGACCGCGAAGAAGGATATCGCGCATCAGCTGCCCACAATCTGGCAGCGCGTCCTGATATTTTGGATCGCAATGGTGAAATTCTGGCCACCGATATCAAGACCGCTTCGCTTTATGCCGAGCCAAAGCGTATTGTTGATCCGGACGAAACAATTGAGCTTCTTTCGACCGTTTTGCCTGATCTTGATTGGGAAGCAACTTATAAGAAGCTGAAAAGCGGCTCCGGTTTTGCATGGATCAAACGTGGCTTAACCCCGCGCCAGCAAAGCCAGATTATGGCGCTTGGTGTGCCGGGCATTGGGTTTAGAACTGAAACCAAACGCTTTTATCCGGGCGGGCCAACGGCTTCGCATATTCTCGGTCTCGTTAATATCGACAATCAGGGGATTGCCGGTATGGAGAAATATATTGATTCAGCCGGATTGAGTGATCTGCGCTCTGCGGGTCTTGTGAGCGAACAAAATCTTGAGCCGATCAAATTGTCGATTGATATCCGCGTGCAACACATTATGCGCGACGAGTTGGAAAAGGCGATGGAGAAATACCGCGCCATTGCTGCCGGTGCTGTTGTGCTTAATGTAAAAACCGGCGAAGTGCTGGCGATGTCATCATTGCCGGATTTTGATCCGAACAATCCGGTCAATGCGCTGGAAAAAGACCGCCTCAACCGTATGTCTGCCGGTACTTACGAGATGGGGTCAACCATTAAAACCTTTACCACGGCGATGGCGCTTGATTCCGGATTGTTTAACATCAATTCCAAATTTGATGCGACCCGTCCGATGGTGTTTGGTCGTCAGACCATCCGTGACTTCCACGGTAAAGCCCGCTGGCTGACATTGGCGGAAGTCTTTATTTACTCCTCCAATATTGGTTCGGGTAAAGAAGCCGATGCGGTTGGTATTGAAGGTCACCGCAATTTCTTGAAGCGCATTGGTTTGCTTGACCGCATGCAGACGGAGCTGCCGGAAGTGGCACGTCCTGTAGAGCCGCGCGTTTGGAAGAAGGTTCATTCGATGACCATTTCATTTGGTCACGGCATGATGACAACACCGCTGCAAACAGCTGTCGGCTCGGCAGCTTTGATGAATGGCGGCAAGCTTATTCAGCCGACATTCTTAAAGCGCTCACAAGCCGAAGCCGATCAGGTTGCCGTTCAAGTGGTTTCGCCGAAGGTGAGTGAAGATATGCGTTATCTTTATCGCCTCAATGCCGAAATCGGTTCCGGTCGTCGTGCGGAAGTTAAAGGTTATCGTGTCGGTGGGAAAACCGGTACGGCGGAAAAGGTCGTGAATGGTAAATATGCCAATAATGTGCGTTTTAACGCCTTTTTGGCAGCTTTTCCGATGGATGATCCGACCTATGTGGTTTTGACCATTATTGATGAGCCGAAACCGGAAGAAGGTATGTATAGTGCGACCGCAGGTTTGAACGCTGCTCCGATGGTCGCTAATATTATTCGTCGATCAGCATCATTTTTGGGTGTAAAGCCTGATTTTAAACAGGATACCACTTCAACAGTAGTCTCATATGGTAATGACTGATTCGCGCTCGTAACAAAAAAAGTTACAGGCCGCGATGAGGCTGTCAGCAAACAGGGTCTGGAACATTATGAAATTGAAAGAAATCGCGGCATTCTCGAATATTTTGAGCCCGGAAATCGCAGATATCGCAATTACAGGTGTGACGTCAGATTCGCGTAAAGTGCAGACGGGTTATTTGTTCGCGGCTCTCAAAGGCGTAAAAGCCGATGGTGGTCAATTTATTGCCGATGCGATTGCCCGCGGTGCCGCGGCTGTAATTACTGATGAAGACCATGCTGGTGGTTTGAGTGTCCCGCAGATTAAAACTACCGATCCGCGTCTGGCTTTATCGCAGGCAGCAAGCGCTTTTTATAACAAACAACCGGATGTGATGGTGGCTGTGACCGGCACCAGCGGTAAAACATCGGTTGCTTCTTTCGCCCGTCAGATTTGGGAATATGCAGGTTTTGCCGCTGCTAATATCGGTACGACCGGTGTTTTCTCGCCAACACGCAGTGATTATAATTCGCTGACCACGCCTGATCCGGTGGAATTGCATCGTGTTTTGGTAGAGCTTGCCGATGAAGGTGTGACCCATGCGGCGATGGAGGCTTCTTCCCACGGGCTTGATCAGCGTCGTCTGGACGGCGTGAAATTGTCGGCTGCTGCATTTACCAATCTTGGCCGTGATCATATGGATTATCATGCGACCATTGATGACTATCTGGCTGCCAAAATGCGTCTTTTTACCGAAGTTTTGCCTAAAAATGAGCCAGCGATTTTCTTTGCCGATGATGTTTATTCGGAAAAAGCCATTGAAATCGCGCGTCAGGCTGGCTGCAATATCAAGACCGTTGGCCGTAAAGGTGATTTTATCAAACTGAAGCGTTTGGAGCATGAACGTTTCCGTCAGCATATTGAAGTCGCCATTAATGACGAGATTTTTGAAGTCAGTCTGCCATTGGCCGGTGAGTTTCAGGTGGCCAATGCTTTGATTGCGGCAGCGCTTGCCATTGAAACAGGGGTTCCGCCACAAGCAGCAATGAAGGCGCTTGAGCGTCTCAAAGGTGCGCCGGGTCGTCTTGATTTGGTGGGCTCGACTGAAAATGGTGCACTCGCTTATGTCGATTATGCCCATAAGCCTGATGCGTTGGAAAATGTGCTGACATCGGTACGTCCGTTCACGACAGGGCGTATTATCGTGGTCTTTGGTTGCGGCGGTGATCGTGATAAGGGTAAGCGCCCGATTATGGGCGAAATTGCAACGCGTTTGGCAGATGTGGTGATTGTCACCGACGATAATCCACGCACTGAAGTGCCGGAAGTGATCCGACAGGAAATCATGGTGGCGGCACCTAATGTGCAGGAAATTGGTGATCGCAAACAGGCAATTCAGGCCGCCGTTGCGATGATGAATACAGGCGACACATTAATTGTTGCCGGTAAAGGGCATGAAGAAGGCCAGACGGTTGGAGATAAGGTATTGCCGTTCTCCGATCACAGCGAAATCGCATTGGCGCTTCAGGCTCGTCAGAAGGAAGATTAAGAATGAGCCAGTGGCTGTGGACAGCTGATGAAATGGTCAAGGCAATGGAAGGGCGCCCGTTTGGCACCCTTCCAAAAGGCATAACAGGCATTTCTATTGATACCCGCTCTCTGAAAGAGGGCGAGGCGTTTTTTGCCATTAAAGGTGATAAATTCGACGGTCATGATTTTGCCACCCACGCGATGGCAGCAGGTGCGAGTCTGATGGTCGTTGCCGAAAAGCGTTTGGCGGCTTTCGGCAATTTGCAGGTGCCGATGATTGTGGTGGAAGATGTGTTGGAAGCGCTGACCCGTTTGGGGATTGCTGCGCGCAAACGCTCACAAGCACAAATCATTGCCGTGACCGGTTCGGTTGGAAAAACCACCAGCAAGGAAGCATTGCGTCATGTATTGAGCAAGTCCGGAACGGTGCATGCTTCTGTTGCCTCTTTCAATAATCATTGGGGCGTACCGCTGACTTTGGCGCGGATGCCACGCGATATTGATTACGGCATTTTTGAAATCGGTATGAACCATCCCGATGAAATTCGTCCATTGGTGAAAATGGTGCGTCCGCATGTGGCGATGATCACGCTCATTGCACCGGCGCATTTAGGCCAATTTGCTAATCTGGAAGCCATTGCCACAGCAAAGGGCGAAATTTTTGAAGGCATTGTGCCGGGCGGTTATGCCCTGCTCAACCGTGATGACAAACGCTTCAAGCAGTTGGAAGCTCTGGCTGAAGAAGCAGGTGTCGAGCATGTCGTGACCTTTGGCGAAAATGCGCAAGCAGATTACCGTCTCAACACGCTCGAATTGCATCCGACTTATTCCGATATTGAAATGCGCATTGGCAAGAAAACTTTGGCGGTCAAAATTGGTGCGCCAGGTCGTCATATCGTGCAGAACATGCTGGGCGTGATCGGTGCGGCTCATCTTGTTGGTGCGGATATGGAAAAAGTCATTGCGGCACTGGCTGATTTGCAGGCGGAAAAGGGGCGCGGCGCTACCTATAAACTGCGTTGCGGGGATGGCACATTCACACTGATTGATGAAAGCTATAACGCCAATCCGACCTCGATGCGTGCCGCCCTTGTACTGCTACAATCGGTTGAGCCGCAAGAGGGTGGTCGCCGCATTGCGGTGCTTGGGGATATGCTGGAGCTTGGCCGTCAATCGGGTAAACTTCATGCCGATCTTGCCCGACCGATTGTTGATGCGGACGTGAACGCCCTTTATATCGGCGGCGCTGAAATGGCAGTTCTGAAATCAGCGATGCCTGTTGAAGTTCATGTTGAATACGGGCAGAGCGTCAATGAATTATTGCCGGTTGTGCTCAATGATATTCGTGCAGGTGATGTGGTGATGGTCAAATCATCCATGTCGATTGCGTTTTCTAAAATTGTGAAAGCCCTGATTACCCGCTACCCGCTAGCAGAGGCAGCGGAATAAAGATTGGGGAATAATAAAAAATGATGCCTGTAAGGATAAGCTGCCCATGCTGATGCTCTTAACATTTTTTGCTGACCATGTGGCACCATTAAACGTGTTTCGCTACATCACGTTTCGTACCGGCGGTGCGATGATTACCTCGGCGCTGATCGTCTTTTTGTTCGGTCCGCGTATCATTGATGCCTTGCGTGTGCGTCAGGGGCGTGGTCAGCCGATCCGTGCAGATGGCCCGCAGACCCATTTCAAAAAAGCCGGTACACCGACAATGGGCGGCTTGATGATCATGACCGGTATTCTGGTCTCATCGCTATTATGGGCTAATCTTTCCAGCGTTTATGTCTGGGTTGTGCTGATGGTATCGGTCGGGTTTGGCGCGATTGGTTTTTATGATGATTATCTGAAAGTGACAAAGCAGACCGATAAAGGCTTTTCCGGCAAGTCCCGGTTAGGATTAGAATTTCTGATCGCCGGTATTGCTGCATGGTTCATTATGAGCGCAGGGCAGGAGCCATTTTCATCTTCGCTGACATTCCCGTTTGTAAAAACATTTGTTTTGAATCTTGGTCTCTTCTTTATCCCGGTTGCAGCCTTTGTCATGGTTGGTGCCGGTAATGCGGTGAACCTTACCGATGGTCTGGATGGCTTGGCGATTGTTCCTGTGATGGTGGCTGCTGCTTCTTTCGGTCTGATTGCTTATCTCTCCGGTAATGCGATTTTTGCTGATTATCTGCAGATCCACTTTGTGCCGGGTACGGGTGAATTGTCTGTGGTGCTTGGCGCGGTGATTGGTGCCGGTCTTGGCTTCCTTTGGTTCAATGCACCGCCTGCTGCAATTTTCATGGGCGACACCGGTTCATTGGCGCTTGGCGGCATGTTGGGTGCAGTTGCTGTTGCGACCAAGCACGAGATCGTACTGGCAATTATCGGCGGTTTGTTTGTGGTGGAAGCGCTTTCCGTCATCATTCAGGTTGGGTCTTTCAAGTTGACCGGCAAGCGGGTGTTCCTGATGGCACCGATCCATCACCATTTTGAGAAAAAAGGCTGGACGGAAAGTCAGGTCGTGATCCGTTTCTGGATTGTGGCGATCATTCTGGCCATGATTGGTCTTTCTACATTGAAGCTCCGTTAAGGGCATTTAAACTCGATAGGCACCTGCAATGATCCCGATCACCGCATTAAAAGATAAAACCATTGCCCTTTTTGGTTTAGGGGGATCGGGTCTTGCGACTGCCAAGGCTATTGTGGCTGGAGGCGCGCAGATCATTGCATGGGATGATAATCCGCAAAGTGTTGCCAAGGCGCAGGCTGAAGGCATCGCCACCGGTGATTTACGTCTGGCAGACTGGTCGCAGTTTTCTGCCCTTGTTTTGTCGCCCGGTGTGCCGCTGACCCATCCAAAACCGCATTGGACAGTGCAACTGGCTGAAGATGCCGGTGTCGAGATTATTGGTGATGTGGAATTATTTGTGCGTGAGCGTCAGCTTTTGGCGCCGGATTGCCCTTTTATTGCCATTACCGGCACGAATGGAAAATCCACCACAACAGCCCTGATTGCTCATATTTTAAAGTCGGCTGGCCGTGATATGCAGCTTGGTGGCAATATCGGCACTGCGATTTTAACTTTGGATGCACCAGCGGCAGACAAGTTTTATGTGGTTGAGTGTTCGTCTTATCAGATTGATCTGGCACCATCACTTAATCCGAGTGCCGGTATTTTATTGAATTTAACGCCTGACCATCTCGACCGTCATGGCACGATGGACAATTATGCCGCGATTAAAGCGCGGCTAGTGGCGCAAAGCGATGTAGCGATTATCGGTGTTGATGATGATTACTGTGTGAAAATTGCCGATAGTTTGGCGGTAAAAGGCGATCATCTTATTCGTATTTCGAAAGATAAGCCGCTGCAAAACGGCTATTTTGCTAAAGAATCAGAGCTTTTCTATGCGCGTTCCGGCGATGTGAAATCATTAGGCTCGCTGCAATCGATTGGCTCACTACGTGGCAGCCATAATGCACAAAATGCTTTGGCGGCGATTGCAGCTTGCATGAGCGTTGGTTTGAGCCCCTCAGAAATTGAAACAGGTTTGCAAAGCTTTCCGGGGCTTGCGCATCGCATGGAGCAGGTGGCGCGCCGTGGCAAGGTATTGTTTGTCAATGATTCCAAAGCGACCAATGCGGAAGCCACGGCACCGGCTTTATCTTCATTTGCCAAAAATATTTACTGGATTGTCGGTGGTGTGCCGAAGGCCGGTGGCATTGAAGCCTTGCGCGAATTTTTCCCGCGCATTGCCAAAGCCTATCTGATCGGTGAATCGGCTGCTGCTTTTGCTGCCACGTTGGGCAATGATGTTGTTTATGAAATTTCTGATACATTAGAGGTTGCCGTTACCCACGCAGCGCAGGATGCGGGAGCCGATGCGGCACAGGAGCCGGTTGTGCTTTTGTCGCCAGCTTGCGCCAGTTTTGATCAGTTTCAAAACTTTGAAAAACGCGGCGATGCATTTCGTGATTTTGTGTGGGATTTGGCTGGTACGAGAAAGATTGAAGGGGTAAACTGATGGTAAGTCGTGTTGACCGTGGCCCTGTTGCAAATTGGTGGTGGACGATTGATCGCTACTTTCTTGCCGCCTGTTTGAGCCTGATGGGGTTAGGCATTTTGCTGTCTTTTGCGGCAAGCCCTGCGGTTGCTGAACGCATCGGCCTCGATAGTTTTCACTTTGTTGAACGTCAGACTTTTTTCATGGTCCCGGCGGTGATTATCATGATCGGCGTGTCTTTTTGCTCGCCGCGGGAAATTCGCCGTTATTCGCTGATCCTGTTGATCGGGGCACTGCTGATGATGGTGGCCGCATTATTCATCGGCGTTGAAGTTAAAGGGGCGCGACGCTGGATCTCTATTCTAGGCATTTCCATTCAGCCCTCAGAATTTATGAAACCCGCTTTTGTGGTGATTTGCGCCTGGCTTTTTGCCGAGCAGCAGCGCCGCTCCGACATTCCGGGCAATTTCTTCGCCATGCTTTTATGCGGGCTGGTAGTTGGCCTTTTGGTGTTGCAGCCGGATTTCGGGCAAACCATGCTGACAGCAGGCACATGGGGCGGTATGTTCTTTCTGGCAGGATTGAACATGTTTTGGATTTTGCTGCTTGGTGTTATCGGTGCTGTTGGCGCTTTCGGCGCTTATATGTTTTTCCCGCATGTGGCTGGCCGTATTGATCGCTTCATGACCGGTGAGGGTGACACGTTTCAGGTAGATAGCGGACGCGAAGCGATTTTGCGCGGTGGTTGGTTTGGTCAGGGGCCGGGCGAGGGTACCGTCAAACGTATCATTCCTGATAGTCACACCGACTTTATCTTTTCTGTGGCAGCAGAAGAATATGGCATTATCCTGTGCCTGCTCATCATGTTGCTTTTTGCCTTCATTGTGGTGCGTGGACTGTTGATTGCACAGCGCCAGAATGATCCGTTCAGCCGTCTGGCGATTTCCGGTGTGGTCATTCTGTTCGGCTTCCAGTCGGTCATTAATATGGCGGTGAATTTGCACCTGATGCCTGCTAAAGGTATGACATTACCGTTTATTTCTTATGGTGGTTCGTCTCTGATCGCGATTGCCATCACGATGGGCATTCTGCTGGCCTTAACACGCCGCCGTCCGGAAGGTCGTATGTCGGCAACAGTTCGTATGGGGACACAGGCACCGGCTCTGTGAGAAAAATGATGCAAAAAGATGTGATCGTGCTTGCTGCCGGCGGTACTGGCGGTCATCTGTTCCCGGCCGAAGCCTTGGCTTATGAACTGACCGCACGCGGTTATGATGTGCATCTGGCAACTGATGCCAGAGCACAGCGCTTTTCCGGTGCATTTGCGGCCGACCATGTGCATGTGATCCGCTCGGCAACTTTGTCGGGGCGCAATCCTATCGCCATTGCCCGCACCATGTGGGAATTATGGCGCGGTAATCTCGACAGCCGTTCTTTATTCAAAAAGTTAAAACCGAAACTGGTGGTGGGCTTTGGTGGTTATCCGACCTTGCCACCGCTTTATGCGGCGCATCGTATGCATATCCCGACCCTCATTCATGAGCAAAATGCGGTGATGGGACGCGCCAATAAAGGTTTGGCTGCGCGTGTTCAGGCAATAGCGGGCGGCTTTTTGTCGGAAGGCAAAGGAACATTTGCCGATAAAATCATCACCACCGGCAATCCGGTGCGCCCACCTGTCGTTGCAGCAGCGAAACAGCCTTACCAGCCTTCAAGCGACAATGAGCGTTTTCATTTGCTGGTTTTTGGTGGCAGTCAGGGTGCGCAATATTTCAGCCAAGCAGTTCCGGCAGCCATTGCTTTATTGCCGAAAGCATATCAGGCACGCTTGCTGATTGCTCAACAGGCACGTCCTGAAGATCAGGAAACTGTCACCGCGATTTATGAAAAACTAGGTGTGGGGGCGCAGGTCGCGCCATTCTTCAGTGATTTGCCGGCACGTCAGGCTGATGCACAATTTATCATTGCGCGCTCTGGTGCATCCACCGTTTCGGAAATTGCCGCCATTGGCCGTCCGGCGATTTTGGTGCCGTTTCCGCATGCGCTTGACCATGACCAATCCGCCAATGCCGAAGCGCTTGCAGATGTGGGGGGCGCGCAGGTGATCAAACAAACAGAATTATCGCCACAAAAGCTGGCTGAAATTATTCAATCGGCCATGGATGAACCGCAACGATTGGCAAAAATGGCGGAAGCTGCAAAAACTGCCGGCAAACTTGATGCAACACGGTTGCTTGCCGATCTGGCAGAGGTTATTGCAGCTGGTAAGTCAGTGAAAGATTATAAGGAAGGACTGCGTCGATGAAGATGCCGTTAAATATCGGGCTCGTACATTTTGTCGGTATTGGCGGCATTGGGATGAGCGGTATTGCCGAAGTGCTGCACAATCTTGGTTATAAAGTGCAGGGCTCCGATCAGGCAGATGGCGCTAATGTGCAGCGTCTGCGTGAAAAGGGCATCGAGGTTTTTGTCGGCCACAAGGCCGAAAATTTGGGCGATGCGGATGTGGTGGTGGTTTCCACTGCCATCAAGCCTAGCAATCCGGAGCTGATGGCAGCGCGCGAGAAATTACTGCCGGTTGTGCGCCGCGCTGAAATGCTGGCCGAATTGATGCGTTTCCGTCATGCGATTGCCATTGGCGGCACGCATGGCAAAACCACCACCACATCAATGGTTGCGGCATTGCTTGATGCGGGCAAACTCGATCCGACCGTGATTAATGGCGGTATCATCAATGCCTATGGCACCAATGCACGTATGGGTGACGGCGACTGGATGGTGGTGGAAGCTGACGAAAGTGACGGCACTTTCCTGAAACTGCCTGCCGATATTGCGGTGATTACCAATATCGATCCGGAGCATCTGGATCATTATGGTTCTTTTGACAATGTGCGCGCGGCTTTTCGCCAGTTCGTTGAGAATGTGCCTTTCTATGGTTTTGGCGTTATGTGCCTTGATCATCCTGAAGTGCAGGCACTTGTCAGCCGTATTGAAGATCGCCGCATCATCACATACGGTCACAATCCGCAGGCGGATGTGCGTTATATCAACCATCATATGGACGGTGCGACAAGCGTGTTTGACGTGCAGATCCGCTCCCGCAAGGGCGATGTGGTGCTGATCGAAGGTCTGCGCCTGCCAATGCCGGGCATGCACAATGTCTCCAATGCGACCGCCGCGATTGCGGTGGCTTATGAGCTTGGCATTTCAGCAGAAGATATTGTTAAAGGTCTTGGTGCCTTTGGCGGTGTGAAGCGTCGTTTTACCCATACCGGTTCATGGAATGGCGTTGAAGTCTTTGACGATTACGGTCATCATCCGGTGGAAATCCGCGCGGTGCTGAATGCGGCACGTGCTGCCACCAAGGGTCGTGTTGTGGCAATTGTTCAGCCGCATCGCTATACGCGTCTGCACAGCCTTTATGATGAATTTGCAACCTGCTTCAATGACGCCGACACAGTGATTGTGGCGCCGGTCTATACCGCTGGCGAAGAGCCGATTGAAGGCGTTGATTCACCAAATCTCGTTTCACGGATTAAAACCGCCGGTCATCGTGATGCACGCTTTGCCGCTGGAGCTGAAAACTTGGCGCCTATAGTGCATGAGATTGCACGCCCAGGTGATTTTGTTATCTGCTTGGGTGCGGGCAATATCACTCAATGGGCTTATGCGCTGCCTGACGAGTTGGCTGCACTGGATAAGGCATAAAAACATGGAAAGCGGAGAGCTTCTTCTGGCGCGTTTGGGTGACCGTTTAAAAGGTCTGCGCGGTAAGATGACAGTTGATGCCGGAATGGACAAAATCACCTGGTTTCGTACCGGTGGTCCGGCACAAGTGTTCTTTCAACCAGCCGATGAAGAAGACCTCGCTTTATTTTTAAGATCATTGCCGGAAGAGGTTCCGCTGATGGTTGTCGGCATCGGCTCCAACCTAATGGTGCGTGATGGCGGCATACCGGGGTTTGTTGTGCGGTTAGGTGCAAAAGGCTTCGGTACCGTCGAGCAAGTGAGTGACACGCGTCTGAAGGCCGGAGCTGCGGCAACCGACAAGCGGCTGGCGGCTTCCGCCTTGGAGGCGCAGCTTGCAGGGTTTCATTTTTATAGCGGTATTCCGGGCGGGCTTGGCGGCGCGTTGCGGATGAATGCCGGTGCCAATGGCGTTGAAACTTGCGAACGCGTTGTAGAGGTGCGTGCGCTCGACAGAAAAGGCAATCTGCATGTTTTGAGCAATGCCGATATGGGCTACACCTATCGCAATTCTTCTGTGCCCTCGGATCTGATTTTCACCTCCGCTATTCTGGAAGGGAAGAAGGGCGAGCCTGAAACTATTCGCCAAGCGATGGACGAGGTTTTGCATCACCGTGAAACCGTTCAGCCGGTGCGGGAGAAAACCGGCGGCTCGACGTTTAAAAATCCTGAAGGTACGTCTGCCTGGAAGGAAATCGACAAAGCAGGTTGCCGAGGTTTGCGTATTGGTGATGCGCAGATGTCGGTCATGCATTGTAATTTCATGATCAATAATGGCGAGGCCAGCGGCTTTGATCTGGAACGTTTAGGTGAAACCGTAAGGGCAAAGGTACTGGAAAAATCCGGTATTTTGCTGGAATGGGAAATCAAACGCATTGGTTTGTTTGGCGAAGGTCAGAGCCTGTTTGAACTGCAGGTTGCAGAAGATGCGGTTGTGCTCGCTTAATTGGGTGCATATTTCAATTTATTTTGCATAAATAAATATTTTTTTTGATGCTTATTTTGCCAAGAAACCGAGTCTTTTCTGATGTTTCCGGCATATCGAACAAACAACAAATTTCTCTGGGGGCTTGCCACAGAATCAACGATCTGATTCTTTAGGGTAAAGCGTTCAGTGATTTGATTCGACGAGGTTTTCTCGTTTCGAACATATATATTTTCTGTTGCGAGTTTTGCCGGAAACGGTTTTTTGTATTTTGCATCGGTTTTGACAGGAGAGGGGTCTCATATGGCTAAAAAACATGTTGCCGTATTGATGGGTGGTTTTTCATCAGAACGCCCTGTCAGCTTGTCATCAGGTGCTGCTTGTGCAGAGGCGCTCGACGCGGAAGGTTATCGCGTTAGCTGTATTGATATGGATCGTAATGTTGCGGCTGTTTTGGCGGAGCTTCGACCTGATGTGGTGTTTAATGCGCTGCATGGCCCTTACGGCGAAGATGGTTGCATTCAAGGTATTCTTGAGTTTCTGCAAATTCCTTACACCCATTCCGGTGTGATGGCTTCGGCTTTGGCAATGGATAAGGCGCGCGCTAAAAAAGTGGCTGCTGCTGCCGGTGTGTCTGTTGCTGAATCTGTGGTGATGAACCGTTTTGATTTGGGCAATGAGCATCCGATCAAGCCGCCATATGTGGTAAAGCCTGTGCGTGAAGGTTCATCTTTTGGTGTGGTGATTGTTCAGGAAGATCAGTCCCATCCGCCGCAAGTCATATCATCACCAGACTGGAAATATGGCGATGAGGTGATGGTGGAACATTATGTCGGCGGGCGTGAATTGACCTGTGCCGTGATGGGGGACAGGGCGCTTGGTGTTTGCGAGATCATTCCTGTCGGTCATCAGTTCTATGATTATGATTCAAAATATGTAGTTGGCGCATCAAAGCATGAGTGTCCGGCAAAAATTTTACCAAATATTTACCAAAAAATTCAAATAATGGCGCTTGAGGCACATAGGGCAATTGGATGTAAAGGTGTGAGTCGTTCGGATTTCCGGTACGATGATCGGTTTTCAGAAGATGGCGAGCTGGTTTGGCTGGAGGTCAATACGCAGCCCGGCATGACGCCCACCTCTCTTGTGCCTGATATTGCCCGTGCTGAAGGTATTTCCTTTGGTGCGTTACTGAGTTGGATGGTGGAGGACGCTTCGTGCTCGCGTTAAAGAAAAAGGCTAAAGCTCATTACAATGCTTCGTCGATGCGTCATGCGTCGTCCGTGCAGAGTGCTGCTTTTGTATTGCCTAAATTCTTACGTAGACCGTTTCGTTTTATCGCTCGTCTGTTTCAGGGGCGCATCCATATTCCGCGTTTTGCCGGTACTATTGGCTTGACCGGCTTTTTTGCAGCCACCGGTGCTTATGGTATGGTGGCTGGTGGTCATTCAGACGATGTCATCAAAGTGACAACCTCAACCCTTGGCTTTGCTATTGAGCGTGTTCAGGTGGTTGGTAATTCTGAAACTTCCGATATCGATGTGCTGGGGCAGTTGAATCTTGACGGTTCCACTTCGCTGGTCGGTTTGAATGTCGAGCGGGCGCGCGAAGAAATTTCGCAGCTGCCTTGGGTCGAAAACGCTGAAGTGCGTAAAATTTATCCGGGCACCGTGCTGGTATCGCTTGAAGAGCGTAAGGCGCAGGCAATCTGGCAAAATGAAGATCGCTTATCGCTGATTGATGCCGAGGGTAAGGAAATTGTACCTTATCGTTCGGGCCGTTACGCGCAGTTGCCGTTGGTGGTGGGTGAAGGTGCGGAAAGCCGCGTCAAAGATTTTATTGCTGATGTGAGTATCCATCCGGATCTGGCATCGAAAGTGCGTGCCTATATTCGAGTCGCAGACCGGCGATGGGATTTATTGCTTGAAAACGGCGTGCGGGTGATGCTGCCGGAATTCGAGCCTGAAAAAGCATTGGCACAGATTGAGAAATTGGATCGGGATCAGAATTTGTTGTCCCGTGATATTGTATCCGTTGATATGCGTTTGAATGACCGCGTTACTGTTTTGTTGACGGAGACCGGACAGGCTGCACGTGAGAAATTATTAAAAGAACGCCAGCAGGCCGCACGTGCGAGGAAACGCGCATGAGTATTTTTGGTAACAAGTCGGCAGCAAATTCAGGATCGGCAGGGCGCAAGGTGCGTCTTTTGACGGTTCTTGATGTGGGATCAAGCAAGGTGTCCTGCGTGATTGCGCGTCTGACACCGCGTGATGAAAGTGCGATGCTGCCGGGTCGCACCCATCGTATGGAAGTTTTGGGCATTGGCCATCAAAAATCCTACGGTGTTAAATCCGGTGTGATTATTGATCTGGATGCGGCTGAACAGTCCATTCGTCTGGCGGTGGATGCAGCAGAACGTATGGCTGGTTTGACGGTTGACAGTCTGATCGTCAATATTTCTGCCGGTCGTTTGAAAAGCGAAATTTTGTCGGCCAGTATCAATCTTGGTGGTCATGAAGTTGACCGTTCGGATGTGCGCCGCGTTTTATCTGCCGGTGCCAAGCAGGCACTCGCCGCAGAGCGCAATTTGGTTCATTCCTTGCCGATTGGCTATACGCTTGATGGCGAGCGCGGCATTCGTGATCCGATGGGGATGCTTGGTGATAGCTTAGGCGTTGACATGCATGTGTTAACAGCCGATAGCGCCCCCTTGCGGAATCTGGAATTATGCATCAATCGATGCCATTTGTCAGTGGAAGCGATGGTTGCAACCCCCTATGCCAGCGGCTTGGCTGCATTGGTGGATGATGAAGCGGAAATGGGTGTTGCCTGCATCGATATGGGCGGTGGCACCACAACGATTTCTGTTTTCTCGGAAGGTAAATTTATCCATGCGGATGCGATTGCCATTGGCGGCAATCATGTCACCATGGATGTGGCGCGCGGCTTTTCCACCCGTATGGAAGACGCCGAACGTTTAAAGGTTATGTATGGTTCAGCCTTGCCAAGTGCTGCGGATGAGCGCGATCTGATCAGCGTTCCCCCGATTGGTGATGATGAGCGCGACATGCCAAATCAGTATCCACGTTCAGTCCTGACGCGCATCATTCGTGCCCGTGTTGAAGAAACACTGGAACTGGTGCGTGACAGACTGAATCAGTCCGGTTTTGGTACAATCGTTGGAAAACGTGTTGTGCTGACCGGTGGTGCCAGCCAGCTGCCGGGTATGCCGGAAGCAGCCCGTCGTATTCTGGCGCGCAATGCCCGGATCGGCCGGCCGTTAGGGATTTCTGGCCTGCCGGATGCGGCCAAAGGAGCGGCTTTTTCCGCCACCGTTGGCTTGTTGATCTACCCGCAGATTGCGGGTGTCGAAGAGCGGTCAATCAGGCTGGCCGGTTCCGGTCGTCTGACCGGGACAGGTGGACGAATACAGCGTGTCGGCCAATGGCTGAGAGAGAGTTTTTGAGTAGCCGGGCGTATTATCGGTTCAGAACAATTTAACACCGCAGCGGCAAATGGCGGTGTAGAGGCTTAAGAGGAACGAAGAACAATGACCATCAATCTGCAAAAGCCAGATATTACAGAGCTGAAGCCTCGCATCACCGTTTTCGGTGTTGGTGGTGGCGGCGGTAACGCAGTCAACAATATGATCAATGCCGGTCTTCGTGGTGTTGATTTTGTGGTTGCCAACACAGACGCCCAGGCGTTGACCATGTCACGCTCAGACCGGATCATCCAGCTCGGTGCTGCTGTGACTGAAGGCCTTGGCGCGGGTTCGCAGCCGGAAGTTGGTCGCGCAGCTGCTGAAGAGTGCATTGACGAAATCGTTGATCACCTGAACGGCACCCATATGTGCTTTGTCACCGCCGGTATGGGTGGTGGTACCGGTACCGGTGCTGCTCCTGTTGTGGCGCGTGCTGCCCGTGATCGTGGTATTCTGACTGTTGGTGTTGTGACCAAGCCTTTCCATTTTGAAGGCCAGCGTCGCATGAAAACCGCAGATCTCGGCATAGAAGAACTGCAGAAAAACGTCGACACTCTGATCGTTATTCCGAACCAGAACCTGTTCCGTATTGCCAATGACAAGACCACTTTTGCCGACGCTTTTGCGATGGCTGACCAGGTGCTTTATTCAGGCGTTGCCTGCATCACTGACTTGATGGTCAAAGAGGGTCTCATCAATCTCGACTTTGCTGACGTTCGCGCTGTTATGCGTGAAATGGGCAAGGCAATGATGGGTACCGGTGAAGCTTCAGGTGAAGGTCGTGCGATTGCAGCTGCTGAAGCAGCGATTGCCAATCCATTGCTTGATGAAACATCAATGCGCGGTGCACGCGGCCTGTTGATCTCCATCACCGGTGGTCGCGATATGACACTGTTTGAAGTGGATGAAGCAGCAACCCGTATCCGTGAAGAAGTTGATCAGGATGCAAACATCATCCTCGGTGCAACATTTGATGAAGGTCTTGAAGGTGTTATTCGCGTTTCTGTTGTGGCTACCGGCATTGACAAGCAGATTGGAGATGCGGCGCCTGCGCCGCTGGAATTTCGTCAACCAGTAAAGCCAGCTGCACCAAAGCCAGCCCCGCATGGCGCTCTGCGACCTCCTGTACAGGTTGAACAGCCAGCACAGCCGCGTTCGGTAGAAGCAGCACCGGCTCCGCAGAACACCCAGACAGCACAGGCAGAAATGCCTTTCTATCAGGGTGAGGAAGACCAGTCTTTCCGTCCGGCTAGCCGTATTTTCCAGGCGCCAACGCCTGAAAGCATGGAAGCCCGTGGACAAGCACCGCGCCAGCAGACTCAGCATCAGGCACCTCAGGCACACCATGCGCCACAGGTTCAGTTGCACACACAGCAACAGCAGCAGGTTCAGCCGCAATACCAGCAGACACAGATGGAACAGCCTGCACCACAGCCGCGCCAAGCTCCGCGCATGCCTTCGGTGTCTGACTTTCCTCCGGTGGTTCAGGCGGAACTGAATGCACGTCGTGCACCGGCACCGGCTCCTGAAGAACGCGGCCCTAAAGGCTTGCTCAATCGTTTGATGAGCGGTCTGACCCGTCGTGAAGAAGAGCAGCCAGCTGCTCGTCTGGAACCGGCACAAGGTCGTGCAGAACCAGGCATGCGCCAGCCAGAAGCCCGTCGTCCGCTGTCACAGGATGCCTCAATCTACGCTCCTCGCCGTGGTCAGTTGAATGAACAGGCTCCACGTCAGCAGCGCCCGGCTTCTGAAGAAGATCAGCTGGAAATCCCTGCATTCTTGCGTCGTCAGTCCAACTAAGCTGATGCGTCTTTAAAAAATCAAAAGCCCTTCCGGTTCAGATCGGGAGGGCTTTTTTGATGGCGGTTATACCGAACACGATTCGCCTCTGACAAATATAAAAAGCACGTTATCTCTTGTGACCACACAGTATGCATTTTTATATTTCTAGATAAGTTGCACTGCTTTATGGCTATTGAGCATGATTTAGCCGTAATGTCGTTTATGCCTAAGGTAGCTTATATCAGACAGGTGCTTTATGAGGCCTGTTTGATAATGATGACACAATAATTCGGATGACGCGTGATGACCTTAAAGCCATTTCAACAGACTCTCGCAAAGCCGGTAATGCTGGCTGGTGTGGGCGTACATAGCGGCAAGGTCGCCAATCTGGAGTTAATTCCGGCAGCGGAAAACAGCGGTATTGTGTTTATCCGCGAAGATGCGGATGGTGTGCAACACCGTTTTGCAGCTCATGCGGATCAGGTTGGTACTACCGATCTGTCGACGACACTTGGCACAGGTGATATTCGTATTCATACGATTGAGCATCTGATGTCTGCGGTATCAGCGCTGGGGCTTGATAATCTGGAGATAGTGCTGGATGGCGAAGAAGTACCGATTTTGGATGGATCGGCGCTGGATTTTATCAATGCGTTTGACGCGGCGGGTATCGAGGTGCAGTCTGCTAAACGTAAATATATCCGTGTTTTAAAGCCTGTTCGTATTGAACATAATGATTCATGGACAGAATTTACGCCTTATGACGGTTTGCATTATGATGTGGAAATCGAGTTTTCTTCTCCCGTGATCGGACGGCAAAAATTTGCCGCTGATCTTGATGCCGATATCTTCAAGAATGAAATTGCAGCAGCGCGTACCTTTGGTTTCATGAAAGATGTTGAAACTTTGTGGGCCGCAGGTTTGGCGCTTGGTTCCTCCTTGGAAAATTCACTGGTGATTGGTCATGATGATACTATCATCAATGAAGGTGGTTTGCGGCTTGAAAATGAATTCGTTCGTCACAAAACACTGGATGCCATTGGCGACCTTGCGATGCTTGGTACACCATTTATCGGTCGTTTCAGTTCGTTCAAGGGCGGGCATAAAATGAATTTCCATGTGGTGAAGGCATTGCTTGATGATAAGTCGACACATGAAATCATTGAGTTGGCTTAAGCAAATTTTCTATTCATGAGCCAGTTTCAATGAGGGAAGTTGAGGTGCGATTGTGGAGTCTTTTACTCATCTATCTGTTAAAAACCGATTTTTTGAGTGAAAAATCCGCAATGCCAAGGTTAAGATGTCTTTAATATCATTGCTGAATGGGCCGGCTTGTGATTTATGGACATCCAATAGATTCAATGTTGCATCCTTTATATTTTCACAGTTATCGTGTTAAGGATGTAATCAGACCATAAGATGCACCAAATGAGAAAACTTGTGATGGTGTATTATTCTTGTCTTAATGACGCTGCCAGCAGGCCGGAGACCGCATGACGAGTTTCAAATTCCCGGTAAATAAAGCAACCGCAATGCTTGTGGGAACGGTTGCCGTGGTTGCAATCCTTTCAGGTTGTGCCAGTAAAGATGATGATATTGATTTATCAAAATATGTTGAAACCATCGATGCGCCGGATAAGCTTTACAATGAAGCATTGGCTAATCTTGAAGCTGGACGACTGGGTGAGGCTTCAAAGAAGTTTGCAGCTATCGACCGCCAGCACCCCTATACGGAATGGGCACGTAAATCACTCGTGATGGGCGCATTTACCAATTACCGTCAGGGCAATTACGAAGAAGCGATCAATATGGCGAAGCGTTATAATACGCTTTATCCGACATCACCTGAATCCGCTTATTCATATTATATTATCGGTTTGAGCTATTTCCGTCAGATCCCGGATGTAACCCGTGATCAGGCTGCCAGCAAGCGCGCAATTGCGGCTATGCAGGAAGTGATCGACCGTTACCCTGATAGTGAATATGTCGAAGATGCCAAAACAAAAATACGTTTTGCGCGTGACCAGCTGGCCGGTAAAGAAATGCAGGTCGGCCGTTACTATCTGGAACGCAAAGACTATCTGGCAGCGGTTAAGCGCTTCCGTGGTGTGGTGGAAGAATATTCCAACACACGGCACGTAGAAGAAGCGCTCGCCCGTTTGGTTGAAGCCTATTACGCACTGGGTCTGACCAGCGAAGCGCAGATGGCAGCTTCGGTATTGGGTCAGAACTATCCGGATAGCCAGTGGTACAAAGATAGTTACAAGCTGTTGCAGTCGGGTGGTTTGGAGCCGCGCAACAATAGTGGTTCATGGTTGTCGAAAGCCGGCGCGCTGATTACCGGCGGCGGCGCATAAAGAAAAGCACCTCATGCTGTCGCACCTCTCGATCCGCGATATAGTTCTGATTGAAAGGCTTGATATTGAATTCAGCAGCGGACTTTCTGTGCTTACCGGTGAAACCGGTGCGGGGAAGTCCATTCTGCTGGATTCTTTGTCTTTGGCACTTGGGGCGCGTGGTGATGCATCACTGGTGCGTCACGGTGCCGATCAGGGGCAGGTTACAGCCGTTTTTGATGTGCCGGCGAAACATCCGGCACGTGTTTTTTTAGCCAATAACGGTTTGGAAGACGACGGTGATATTATTTTGCGCCGCGTTCAATCCGGCGATGGCCGCACCCGTGTTTTCATCAATGATCAGGTGGCAAGTGTTACGCTTTTGCGTGAGCTTGGCCGCAGGTTGGTGGAAATTCACGGTCAGCATGATGATCGCGCGCTCGTCGATATTGATATTCATCGCAGTCTGCTTGACGCTTTTGGCGGCTTGGATAGCCAGACGGAAGTGGTGCGTGAAAAGTTTAAATCTTGGCGCGATGCTGAGCAGGCTTTGAACCGTCACCGTGCCAAGGTGGAAGCGGCAGAACGCGAAGGTGATTATTTGCGCGCCTCCGTTGAGGAGCTGGATAAACTCAATCCACAAATAGGTGAAGAAGAAGATTTGGCTGAACGCCGCGCCGTGATGATGAAATCCGAGCGCATTGCCAGTGATGTCAACGAAGCCAATGATCTATTGTCGGGGCAGGGTTCACCGGTTCCTTCTCTTGCCAGTCTGGTGCGCCGTTTGGAGCGAAAAGCGTCGGAAGCACCGCAACTGTTAGAACCGGTCATCAATGCGATTGATGAGGCGCTTGACAAGCTGGCACTGGCGCAAGATGGAATTGAAGCGGCCATTCGTGCCATTGATTTTGACCCGCGCTTGCAGGAGCAAGTGGAAGAGCGGCTCTTTGCTCTTCGCGCTGCAGCACGCAAATATTCGGTTCCGGTCAGTGAATTGCCGGCCTTGCGCGATAAAATGGATGCCGATCTGGTTGATTTGGACGCGGGTGCTGAAAAGCTGGAAAAGCTCGAAGTTGAAGCGATTACTGCTAAAAAGGCCTATGATGATGTGGCCAAGTTTTTGTCGGCTGCGCGTCATGAAACGGCTGAGCATCTGAAAGCTGCGGTGATGGCGGAGCTTCCGGCTTTGAAGCTGGAACGCGCTGAATTTATCGTCGAAATGACGACAGATGCGGAAGCGCGCAGTGCCGAAGGCATTGATATTGTTGAATATTGGGTGCGCACCAATCCGGGCACCCGTGCAGGGCCGATGATGAAAGTCGCCTCCGGTGGTGAGTTGTCGCGTTTTCTGTTGGCTTTGAAGGTGGCGCTTGCGGATCGAGGCTCGGCCCCAACTCTGGTGTTTGACGAAATCGATACCGGGGTTGGCGGTGCGGTGGCCGATGCGATCGGTCAGCGTTTGTCGCGTTTGTCTTCGCGTGTGCAGGTTTTGTCGGTTACGCATGCACCGCAGGTGGCAGCGCGCGCTTCAACGCATTTTCTGATTGCCAAATCTGCCGATAAGAGTGACCGTGTCAGCACCTCTATCCGTGTGATGGAAACGGCAGAACGGCAAGAAGAAATTGCCCGTATGCTGGCTGGTGCCAGTGTAACAGATGAGGCAAGAGCGGCAGCGGAACGTCTGCTTGGCGAGACGGGCAAGGCAAAAGCCTGAATTCAAAATAGCTAAATATTCGTGTCATGGCGTATCGGATAAGCGCATTGTCCGATAGACTTCGCCATATATTCAATTGATTCCTGCGGAACGGTAATGAGTGAAATTTCTATTGATCATATGAGCGAACAAGATGCAGCTTTGGAACTGGAGCGGTTGGCCAAACTCATTGCTCACCACGACGAGCTTTATCACGGTAATGATCAACCGGAAATTTCAGATGCCGATTATGATGCTTTAAAGCGCCGCAATGAAGCCATTGAAAAGCTTTATCCGCTTCTTATTCGTGCTGATAGTCCGTCGCGTAAAGTGGGCTCCTCACCGGCCGCTGGCTTTACTCAAGTGACCCATGCGCGTTCGATGTTGTCTCTCGATAATGCCTTTTCCGATGAAGATGTCGGTGATTTTGTCGGGAGTGTTTATCGTTTTTTAGGGCGATTGCCGGATAATTCGATTGCCTTTACGGCGGAGCCAAAAATTGACGGGTTGTCGCTGTCATTGCGTTATGAAAATCGCAAATTAGTGACAGCAGCCACGCGTGGTGATGGCACAACGGGTGAAAATGTTACGGCCAATATTCGAACCATCAAGGAAATTCCGCAAACGCTGCCAGCCTCTGCGCCCGATATTGTTGAGGTGCGCGGCGAAGTCTATATGGCTAAAAGCGATTTTCTGGCATTGAATGAACAGATGGCGGCGGAAGGCAAGCAGACTTATGTCAATCCGCGCAATACCGCTGCGGGCTCATTGCGTCAGCTTGACCCAAAAGTAACGGCCAATCGCAAGTTGCGGTTTTTTGCTTATGCCTGGGGTGAAATGTCGGCGATGCCAGCGGATACACAATCCGGTATGGTGGCATTGTTTCAACAGTGGGGTTTTTGCACCAACCCGCTGACTAAACGATTGACGAGCATTGAAGATATCATTGCCCATTATAATCATATCGGTTTGGAACGTGCGCAACTTGATTATGACATCGACGGTGTTGTCTATAAAGTTGATGATCTCAAATTGCAGGAGCGCTTAGGTTTTCGTTCGCGCAGCCCGCGCTGGGCGATTGCGCATAAATTTCCGGCAGAACAGGCCACCACCATATTGCGCGAGATCGACATTCAGGTGGGGCGCACGGGTGTGCTGACACCTGTGGCACGCCTTACACCAATTACCGTTGGCGGTGTGGTGGTGACAAATGCCACATTGCACAATGAGGACTATATTAAAGGTATCGGTCTTAAAGGCGAGCCGTTGCGTGAAGGGCGCGATATCCGCATTGGTGACACGGTCATTGTACAGCGCGCCGGTGATGTTATCCCGCAGATTGTCGATGTGGTTTTATCCGAGCGCCCGAGCGATGCTGTGCCGTTTCGGTTCCCGCATCAATGTCCGGTTTGCGGCAGTCATGCTGTGCGCGAAGAAGGCGAGGCGGCATGGCGCTGCACCGGCGGTTTGATTTGCGAAGCGCAAGCGGTTGAGCGTATCCGCCATTTTGTCTCGCGCAATGCGTTTGACATTGAAGGTTTGGGCGAAAAACAGGTGGAGTTTTTCTTCCATGCGGAAGATGAAAGTTTAAAAATCCGCACCCCTGCCGATATTTTCACGCTGGAAAAACGCCAAAGCCAATCACTGCTCAAAAAGCTTGAGAATATAGAAGGCTTTGGTGCGGTTTCGGTCAAAAAACTATATGCGGCCATCAATGAGCGGCGTGAAATTGCGTTAAGCCGCTTTCTGTTTGGTCTTGGTATCCGCCATGTCGGTGAAGTGAGCGCCAAGCGTCTGGCGCGTGGCTATGGTTCTTATCAAGCGTTTGCGGATAGTGTGAAGGCGGCTCAAGCACCGCGCGAAGGTGTCAAAGGCGACAAGGGTAATGAAGCGTGGCAGGAACTAACCAATGTTGAAGGCATTGGCCACATCGTTGCGGAGGCGATTGTCGAATTTTATCACGAGCCGCATAATATAGAAGTGCTGGATGCGCTGCTTGGGCAAGTCACACCGCTTGATGAAGCCGCACCTGTGGCAACAGGCTCACCGGTGGAAGGCAAGACAATTGTCTTTACCGGATCGCTGGAAAAAATGTCACGTGATGAAGCCAAAGCCATGGCTGACCGCTATGGTGCCAAGGTGGCTGGTTCGGTTTCGAAGAAAACCGATCTGGTGGTAGCTGGCCCAGGCGCTGGCTCCAAGCTTGCTAAAGCAGAAGAGCTGGGCATCGAAGTGATTGATGAAGATGCGTGGTTTGTGCTGGTCGGTGAAGCCTGAAAACATCCTCTAGGTATTGAATAGTAAAACACCGGCTCTGATATCAGAGCCGGTGTTTTTGTTTATCAGAGAGGTCTGGTTGCCTCTGCCAGCCATTCGCTGGCTGACTTGTCCATATGGGGTGTCAGCTTTTCACGCACCTGCTGGTGATACTGATTGAGCCATTCAATCTCTTTAGGAGAAAGCAGAGCTTTATCAATCAGACGCAGATCAATCGGGCAGAAGGTGAGGGTTTCAAAACCCATCATCGGCAGATCGCCGCCTTCAGGTACAGTTGCTTCGGTGACGATAATCAGGTTTTCAATACGAATACCGAATGAACCCGGCTTGTAATAACCCGGCTCATTGGAGCAAATCATACCAGCCATCAGTTCCTGATCGCCGCGCTTGGAAATGCTTTGCGGCCCTTCGTGCACCGAGAGATAAGAGCCGACACCGTGGCCGGTGCCGTGGCCGTAATCAAAGCCCTGTTTCCATAGGGCGATGCGTGCCAGCACGTCGATATCCTGTCCACGCGTGCCTTTCGGGAAACGGGTGGTGGAAATAGCGATCATGCCTTTGAGCACGAGCGTAAAGGCACGCTTTTTCTCAGGCGTCACATCGCCGATAGCGATTGAGCGGGTGATGTCGGTGGTGCCGTCACGATATTGACCGCCGGAATCAATCAGATAGACATCGCCGTTTTCAAATTGGCGGTTGGTATCGGTATTGACGCGGTAATGGATAATCGCACCATGAGGCCCGCTGCCGGAGATACTGTCGAAAGACAGTTCTTCCAATGGCATCTGGAAGTCTTTGCCTGTTTCGGCGCGACAGTTTTCTAGCTTTTGCGCGGCAGAAATTTCAGTCAAATCTTCTGGCTTTTGTGTGTCGAGCCATGAGAGGAAACGCACCATCGCAACGCCGTCACGTTCATGGGCGGCACGGCTGCCTTCAAGTTCGGCTTTATTTTTAATGGCGCGTGGCAGACGTGCAGGGTCTTTGCCGCTGATGAAAGAGCCGCCAGCCCCTTCAATGATGAGGCGGAATTTTTCTGCCGCCAATGCCGGATCAAGCATGAAAATTTCGCCGTCAGCCGCACGTTTGGCTAAGGTTGCCTCCAAGCTTGATGGTTCACATAATGTGGCAAGCTGGGTGAGATAGGCGCGAGGCTCAATGGCAAGCTTACGCTCGTCAATGAAAATCTGGGGGGCGTCTGTGCTTGACAGAATTACAAAACAAAGCGGCAATGGCGTGTTGGAAACATCTTTGCCGCGAATATTGAACACCCATGCGGACGATGACGGATCGGTCAAAATGGTGGCCGACGCGCCAGTTTCGCTCAATGCTTTTTGCATCAAGGCAATTTTGTCTGCTGCTTCCTGACCGGAATAGCGTGCCGGTTGGATGGTGACCGGTGCCAGTGGTGCGGCAGGGCGGTCTTGCCAGACCTGATCAACGAGATTTTGTTCAAGCGCTATCAAGCGCCCGCCATTGGCTTCCAGTGCACTACGCAAAGCTGCGGCTTCATTGATGGTGTGCAACCACGGGTCAAAACCAATCACCAAACCTTTGCCATTGGCTTTGAGCCATGTGGCAGGCGGATTGGTGACAAGGCTTTCAATGATGAAAATGGCCGGATCGGTTTGGGTTGCCGCCTGCAATTCATAGCGACCATCAACAAACAGATAGGCGCTGTCGTTCAAAATAAGGGCAGCACCTGCCGAACCGGTGAAACCGGTGAGCCAGCCAAGGCGCTGTGCGCATTCCGGCACATATTCGCCTTGATGTTCATCGGCACGCGGCACCAAAAAACCATCAATTTTATTGTCTGCCATCAGCGCACGCAGCATACTCACGCGTGGGGAAGCGTGAGACGGGTCTGATTTCACTTCAAATGACTGAAATGTCTGGCTCATAATTGCCCCTTTGAAAATTATTTCAGATGAATGGTGACCCAACCTTCGCGGTGCAGGGTGTTTTGACGCTTCAAGCCTTGCGCCTCATAGGCTTCGACAACCGCATCATGTTGACTTTCCAGAATGCCGGACAAGATGATGGAGCCGCCTTCGGCTTTATGGCTGCTTAAATTGGGTGCCAGATCCATCAAAGGGCGCGCCAGAATATTGGCAACGATCAGATCAAACGGGGTATGGCTGCGGAAAATTGCGTGGTCGAAACCTTCGGCCGTTGCGGTGGTGACATGTTCTGCAACACCGTTTTTGATGGCATTTTCTGCAGCAACTGTCACGGCAATCGGGTCATTGTCGGTGGCAAGAACCTCAATCGGAGCAAGCTTGGCAATGGCAATAGCAAGCACGGCGCTGCCGGTGCCAAGGTCCAGCGCATTGGTGGGATGTTCTTTTTCAACCAATTCGGTGATCATTTCCAAGCAACCGGCTGTGGTGCCGTGATGGCCGGTACCAAAAGCAAGACCTGCATCAATTTCGATGGAAATATCATTGGCGGTCAGTTTATCGCGGTCATGCGAGCCATGCACAAAGAAGCGCCCGGCACGTACCGGCTTCAAACCTTCCAAAGAGTGCAGAACCCAGTCTATATCCGGCAGTTCTTCAATCTGGAACTTGCCGGTGCCGACAACAGTTTCAACGCGTTTGAGAAGCTCTTCCGCACCTTCTTCGATGTAAAGTGAAACTTCGAAGATTTCCTTGTCTTCGTCCACTTCTGTAATGGCGATAGGATAGCCGTCATCTTCAAAAATCGGTTCGAGCTGAGCATAGATTTGTTCAGCTTCGTCTTTTTGCGTAACATAGCAGAGGCGGGATTGGGACATAGTGCGAAATCACTTTCGGGAATAAGCAGAGCGAAAAAGGGGCTTTGAAATGAAGCCCCGATTTCAGCAATAGGTTAGCTGTTACGTTTGGCCAGATTTTTCAGCTTTTCAAGCGCTGTATCAGGATTTTCACCATATGCAATGGTTCCGCGGAACATACCGCCTTTGTCGAGCAAAAACAGTGATGCGGTGTGATCCATATTGTAATTGTCACCTTCACCCGGCACTTTTTTAGCGTAAATGTGGTAGGATTTTACAGCTTCAGCGATTTTTTCCGGTGTGCCGGTTACTCCGATGATCTTGTCTGACACATTGGTGACATAGGTCTGCATGATTTCCTGTGTGTCGCGTTCCGGATCAACAGTGATAAAGTAAGCTTTGATCTTGTCTGCATCCGGTCCTATTTCTTTGAACCAGCCGTCAAGTTCAAAAAGGGTTGTCGGGCAGACATCAGGGCAATGGGTAAAGCCGAAGAAAATCACCGCTGGGGTTTCGCGTAAATCAGTTTCAGTGAATTTTGAGCCGTCCATGGCAATCAGATCAAGCGGGCCGCCAAAAGGCTGATTGGTTGCTTTTTTATCCTGAATATAGGTATAGCCGCCGACGCCGACGATGGCTGCAACCACTGCAATGATGAGGAGGGGGAGGATTTTTTTCATAAATTACAAGCCTTCGCGCGTAAATCTATTACCAATTTTACCAGCTTTTCTTGAAGCTTAAGGAGCTTGGGGGAAGCTTAAAACTGCTATAGCATTTAATTGTCAGGGAGGGTGACAAAAAGTGCCGTGCAAGCAAAATGTAACAAGGTTATAGGCTTAAGACAAATAGTAAGAAAAACTTGCAACCAGCACCATTGTTCTGCTGCGGCAGTTTCGGCTGATGAGGTCTTTGTAATTGACGATACCAGATGATTTTGAACGCCTTGAGATCAGAGAGCCGAAGGTTCATCCCAATGCAAAATTGCAAGGGGTCAAACTTGGACCCTATGCCGATATTGGGGAGCGGGTTATTTTGCGCGATGTGAAAATCGGCGATTTTACCTATATGGAACGTCATGGTGAGGGTATTTATGCCGATATCGGCAAATTCTGCTCTATTGCTGCCAATGTGCGTATCAATGCGTTGGAGCATCCGATTGAGCGTCTGACCTCGCATAAAATGACCTATCGGCCGAACGAATATTTCCGCCATATCGGACTTGATATGGATTATCGTGCCTATCGGCAAGCCAAGCGTGTGACAATCGGCAATGATGTTTGGATTGGTCATGGCGCGGTCATTATGCCGGGCATTTCCATTGGCCATGGCTCGGTGATTGGTGCCAATGCAGTGGTGACACGTGATGTTGGCAATTATACTATTGTGGCTGGCTCTCCGGCACGTTCCATTCGTCCACGTTTTCCGCAAGCAATTGTTGAGCGTTTGTTGAAACTGCAATGGTGGGATTGGCCGGTGGAGATAATCTACCGCGCGATGCCGGATATACAGATGCTGGAAATTTCTGAATTTCTGGACAAGTGGGAAGTGATTGCTGCTGAGGAGCTAAGAGTTAACCAGGAATAATTCTGCCCTGTCTGCCTTCTTGCAAGCGGTGCGGTTTGATCTATATTTTTAAATTTTTAAAATATCCATCAACAATAAGGTTGCCGGCAAATGCATAGATTATTTCAGGCAGGATTGGTTGCGGCACTTTTAACAGCTGCACTTTACCCCGCACAGGCGGAAGATGTGGGCAAAGTCGGTGTGGACTGGCTGGGCAATGATATTGTGATTGATGCCGTGCCTGATCCGAAGGTGCAGGGTGTCACCTGCCATCTGGCTTCTTTCTCGCGCGGGATTATTGACCGTCTTCAAAAGGGCAACTGGTTTGAAAATCCGTCCAATGCGTCGATTTCCTGCGAACAGACAGGCCCGATTACGATTGGTGATATCAAGCTTGGCAAAGGTGGTGAGCGTGTTTTTGCCGAGCGCACCAGCCTGATTTGGAAAAAGCTGATTATCACCCGCATTTATGATCAGAAAAACAATACGTTGCTTTATCTGGCACATGCGGCACAGGTGCAGGATGGTTCGGCTAAAACTTCACTTTCCACTGTGCCGCTTTATCGTGGCGATGTGATGTGGGAAAAAGGCAAGCCGCAATAAACTGCGGCCTATGTTATGATTGGTATAAATAAAAATGCCGGACAATAAAGCCCGGCATTTTTTGTTTTATGTTTAAGCTTTTTCAAGCAGGTTGTGCGATTAATTCTGATGGATCAGCATTGTCGATATTCTTGGACGAATTATAAATTTCTTCGTTCAAGATACCTTCGCGTTTGGCCACGATGGTTGGGATGAGTGCTTGACCGGCAACGTTAACGGCGGTACGGCCCATATCCAAAATCGGATCAATTGCCAGCAACAGACCAACACCTTCAAGTGGCAGACCGAGCGTGGAAAGGGTCAGTGTCAGCATGACAACCGCGCCGGTGAGACCAGCAGTTGCGGCAGAACCCAAGACCGAGACAAAAGCGATCAGTACATATTCCTGCAAGCCTAACTGAATGCCGAAGAACTGGGCGATGAAGATGGCGGAAATAGCCGGATAAATGGCAGCACAACCGTCCATTTTCGTTGTTGCACCAAGCGGCACGGCAAAGGCTGAATATTCACGCGGCACACCAAGATTGCGCTCTGTCACGGTTTCGGTCACCGGCAATGTGCCGATTGACGAGCGCGACACAAAGGCCAGCTGGATTGCCGGCCATGCGCCTGCAAAGAAGCGTGAAGGCTTCAAGCCATGGATGATCAGCACTACGGGATAGACCACGAACAAGACGATGGCGAGACCGATGTAAATTGCAGCAGCGTACCAGCTGAGCTGTGAGAGCGTTTCCCAGCCATATTGTGCAACCGCACGGCCAAGCAGACCAATGGTACCGATGGGGGTGAGGCGGATTACCCACCACAGGATTTTTCTGACCACCACAAGAAGAGACTGGTTGAAGGTCAGGAACGGTTTGGCGGCTTCACCGACTTTAAGCGCTGCAACACCGACTGTGATGGCAACCACGAGGATTTGCAACACATTGAAGTTGAGCGAGGTGGAGGCGGCTGTGCCATTCAAGCGGGTTGACGCTTCGATCCCGATAATATTGGCAGGTACCAGACCTTTGAGGAAATCAAGCCATGAGCCTGAAGATGCAGGGGCTTTGGCCGCTGATTCCAGCACGCCGGAACCGATACCAGGCTGAATGATCAGACCCAGTGCAATTCCGATCAGCACGGAAACAAAAGAGGTGATCGCAAACCATAACAGGGTTTGCCATACCAGCTTGGCGGCATTGTTAAGCGCTGCCAGATTGGCAATCGAAGCAATGATTGCGGTGAAAACCAATGGCGGAACCAATGCGCGTAGCATCTGCACGAAAATGGTGCCGATCGTTTGTAGGGTGACGGCGAGCCAGTTGGCATTACCTGCCGCATCTGGCCCCATGTTGCGGGCGATGAAGCCCAGAATCAAGCCGATGATCATCGCCGCGATAACCTGAAAACCAAAGTTCAGATAAAGCGGTTTGGAGCCTGACGTTTTGACACTTTGTGACTGTGACATGATGATACTTTCAAAGTCGGCAATGGGAGGTTAAAAACCATTATTCATTGCGACTGAAAATATCTCAGTCCATAAGCCGGAGTAAGCTATGCTATTCCGGCTTACAGGCGTTACGCGATGCGTTTATCCTGATGAAGCCAATTTTTGAGAAAATATTTTCTAATACTGCAAATATTAGAAAATTATACCGGCTTCACGAAGCTGTCGAGAACACGTTTTTGCCCCGCCTTATCAAATTCAACCGTCAGCTTGTTGCCGTCAACAACGGTAACTGTGCCATTGCCGAATTTGATATGGAAGACACGGGCACCCATTTTAAAATCAGAATTACTGTCATTGACCGATTTACTGACAATTTCGCCATCAATCGTGCGGGTTTTAACTGAACCGCGACCGGCACCAAAAGAAGAATCCGCTTCGCCATAGCCGATGCGCTCGACATTGGCACCCGAGCGTGAGCCCCAATTGTTACGGGTAGCATCATTGCGGTTTTGTTGTGCGCGCTGCCAGCCCGGTGTGGAATAGGAGTTCTGGAACGGGTCGGCTTTTTCAAAGCGCGACTGGCCGTAGCCGCCGCTTGAACCATAACCGCCATAATTGCCGTCCATTTCGGCAATTTCCACATGCGCTTCCGGCAATTCGTCCAAAAAGCGTGATGGAATGGTGGATTGCCACATACCATGAATACGGCGATTGGACACAAACCAGATATGCAGGTTTTTCTTGGCACGGGTGACTCCGACATAGGCCAGACGCCGTTCTTCTTCCAATCCCGAACGCCCGCCTTCATCGAGCGAGCGCTGGTGCGGAAACAGACCTTCTTCCCAGCCCGGCAAAAACACGGTTTCAAACTCGAGCCCTTTGGCCGAGTGTAGCGTCATGATATTGACGGCGTCCATGTTTTCATTTTTGTCGGCATCCATCACAAGGGCGACGTGTTCCAGAAATCCGCGCAAAGATTCATAATCTTCCATCGAGCGGATAAACTCTTTCAAGTTCTCCAGTCTGCCCGGTGCTTCGGCGGTTTTGTCATTCTGCCACATCGCCGTATAGCCGGATTCATCCAGAATCATTTCGGCCAATTCGGTGTGCGGGGTGATGTCGATCAGTGATTGCCAGCGATAGAAATTTTCGACCACTTCACGCAGTGCAGAGCGAGGCTTTGGCTTTAACTCTTCTGTTTGCACCAGATCATGGGCGGCTTCCAGCATCGGAATGCCGCGCTCACGCGCATAATCATGAATTTGGCGCATTGACGCATCGCCAAGGCCACGTTTCGGCGTATTGATAATGCGCTCAAAGGCCAGATCATCCGCACCTTGCGCAACAACGCGCAAATAGGCCATGGCATCGCGAATTTCGAGGCGTTCATAAAAACGCGGACCACCAATAACGCGGTAATTGAGGCCGAGCGTGACAAAGCGATCTTCAAATTCGCGCATCTGGAACGAAGCGCGTACCAAAATCGCCATATCATTGAGCTTGTGGCCGTGGCGCTGTGCCTGCTCGATGGCTTCACCAACTGCACGAGCCTCTTCTTCCGAATCCCATGCGGCATGAACTTGCACAAGCGAGTCATCGGGATCCGGCGCATCGGTGAAAAGCGTTTTGCCAAGGCGTCCTTCATTATGGGAAATCAAGTGACCGGCAGTACCCAGAATATGGGCGGTGGAGCGATAATTGCGCTCCAGCTTGATAACGGCAGCGCCCGGAAAGTCTTTTTCAAAGCGCAGAATATTGTCGACTTCGGCGCCGCGCCAGCCGTAAATCGACTGGTCATCATCACCCACACAGCACAGATTGACCCCTTGCTGGGCAGAAAAACCATCCGGATTATCCGGGCGATTTTTGCTTTGCGGGCGCTGTGCCAGCAGACGCAGCCACATATATTGTGCGGTGTTGGTATCTTGATACTCGTCGACCAGAATATAGCGGAATTTCTGATGATATTCGCGCAAAATATCGGGATGAGTGCGGAAAATGCGGATCGGATGCAGCAAAAGGTCGCCAAAATCACAGGCATTGAGCGTGCGCAAACGATTTTGATAGGCTTCGTAAAGTTCGCGTCCTTTACCATGAGCAAAGGCACGTGCATCACCTTCGGAGATTTCCGACGGGCTCAAACCTTTGTTTTTCCATGCATCAATCATATTGGCGAAGCTGCGGGCAGGCCAGCGCTTATCATCCAGACCTTCAGCCTGGATCAGCTGTTTGATGAGGCGGATAACATCATCGGTATCAAGAATGGTGAAGTCAGAGCGCAAATGCGCAAGCTCTGCGTGGCGGCGCAAAAGTTTCACGCCAATGGAGTGGAAGGTGCCGAGCCATGGCATGCCTTCAACCGAGTCACCGAGCAGCACACCAATACGCTCACGCATTTCGCGTGCGGCTTTATTGGTGAATGTTACGGCCAGAATCTGGCTTGGATAGGCAAGCCCTTGATTGATAATATGGGCAATGCGGGTGGTGAGAACACGGGTTTTGCCGGTTCCGGCACCGGCGAGAACCAGCACAGGGCCTTCGGTTGTTTCAACAGCCAAACGCTGTTCGGGGTTTAATCCTGTCAGATATGTCGGTTCGCCACGTTGCTGGTTGCGCGCAGCCATAGCGCGCGCTGCAATGCCGCCGCCTACACGCTGTTGCGGTTCGCGTGGGGCATCCGGTTCACCAAAGAAGGGCATATCGTCAGGAAAGTCAGACATTGCTTGAGAGTGTACTCATATAAATAAAAGATCAAGGATGGCATCAGGTACTGGGTGCGCTTTTCCTGAGTGCTTCGGGTATAGCTTGTTCTCCGACTGTTCTGCAAGGGCGAATTCATTTTTGTAGAATTTTGCAAAGCCGTTTCTGTTTGTACATGATTGCTTTTGATTGTGGTTTAAAGGTGTGATTGATCATTTTTGTAAAATTTGCGGGATTTGGCGATAAAATTGCCTGAATAATGTGATTTATCGACCCATGTAGCCGTTTGCTGCCTTGTTGTTGCTTAGCTGTTGCCGTTATGTTGCATGCAGTAATCAGACATGAATCAAAAGTAATGGAGCCAGATTTTGGGGCGCATTTTCGTCATCGTTGGTGGGTTCCTGGTTTTGCTTCTGACCGCTGCACTGGTCATTCCGCCTTTTATCAACTGGACAGGCTATCGTGCTGATTTCGAGCGCGAAGCCAGCCGGATTATGGGGCGCGAGGTTCATGTGCGCGGCACGGCCAATGCGCGGCTTTTGCCTTTTCCATCCGTTACTTTTTCTGATGTTTTGGTCGGCAGTAAAGATGACACGACGACATTAAGCATTGATAAATTTTCAATTAATGCTGAACTGATGCCGTTTTTGCGCGGGGAAGTGCTGATTTTTGATATGCAGGTAGAAAAGCCTGTTTTAAAAGTTGCACTGGATGAAAAAGGACGGGTGGACTGGAAAAGGCATGAGGATGCTCTGCTTGGCAATGCACAGGTCAAAGTTGAAAAACTAACCGTCAGCAATGGTCGTGTTTCGATTACTGATGGCCGTAATGGTCGTCATCATGATTTACAAAACATCAATGCTGTTTTATCGGCACGCAATATTACCGGCCCGTGGCAAATGAATGGTTCGCTGGAAAGCGAGGGCGAGAAGTTTGCGCTTGATCTGTCAACCGGCGAGTTGAAGCCGGATGGATCATTAAGAGTACGCAGCCGTTTTACGCCGGAAAATAAAGCGATGAGTTTTGAAACTGATGGTGATGTGACATTGCAGGATGGTTTGCTGAACTATGCCGGTAATTTTAATCTGCGCACACCAGAAACGGCCAAGAAGAAGAATTTAGAAAAAACGGATGCCAAAGGCGATGGTAAAGGTGATCGGGTGCAGGAGACAACCAACAGTCTTCTGACGGATTTACGCATTCAGGGCACGTTTAAAGCCAGCGACCAGCAATTTGTCATTGATGAATTCCGAATGGAGCAGGGCATTGCTGATGATCCTTATGTGGTCAATGGCAAGGCACAGTTTAATTTTGGCGATGATCCGCGCTTTGAAATCAGCGCCGATGGCCAGCAATTCTTTTTTGGTGGCAGTGCTGGTGAACAAAGTGGCGAGGCCGTGCCGCTTAAAGAGCCTTTGGCAGCTTTCCGCAAATTTATCGGCAATATTCCGGTGCCTTCCATTCCGGGCAGTGTTGATTTGAGATTGCCGGCCATTGTTGCTGGCGGCACAACCATCCGCACAATTACCATTAGTGCGGTGCCTGAGGGGCAGGGGTGGCAGATCAAAGAGTTTTCGGCTGATTTGCCGGGGCGCACCCGCATCGAAGCACAAGGTCATTTAGGACTTGGCGATCAGTTTGGTTTTGAAGGTAATCTATTGGTTGCTTCGCGTCAGCCCTCCGGCCTTGTCGGGTGGTTGACTGCAGATGTTGATGAGACTGTCCGGCAATTATCGGGAATTGGTCTTTCGGGTAAGGTTGTTCTCAATGATCGTATCCAGCAGATTGATGATCTGGAAATCGGCCTTGATGATACGTCATTGACCGGATCTTTTTACCGGCGGATGTTGGATGGTGGTGTGCCATCCATTGATCTGGATTTGCATAGCAAAAAGATCAGCAATGCGGCGCTGCAAATGATGATGTCGCCTTTATCAAGTGTTGAAGGCATTACGGCTTTTGGTAATCAGGCTTTGAATGTATCCTTGAAAGCGGATGCGCTGGTTTTAGGTGCCAGTGCAACCGGTGCTCTTGATACACGCTTCCGGTTCGGCAACGGGCGAATGGATTTTGACCGTTTCATGTTGCAGGATTTAAATGGGGCGACAATTACCGCAGCGGGTAATTTCGAGCCTCATCAAGATGAATTGACAGGCACGGTTGACGCAACATTGCTCAGTGACGATCTGGCCGGTTTTATCAGTTGGTTACAGCAAATGATGCCTGATCAGCCGCTGGTACAGGCGCTTTTCAAGCGTAGTCTTGCATATCCGGATTTATTTAGCCAAAGCGAGATCAACTTTATCGGCAGCACCGTGGTGCCGCATATCAAACAGAATGCGGATAGCAAAGATCAGGCACCAGTTTCAGCTGGTGCATTGAATAGTGAAACTTCTTTTAGTGTGAATGGCAAAGCCGGACGCATGCAGCTTGATTTTTCCGGAACGGCCGGTGGTCAGTGGAACAGCGACGAAGGTTTGCAAATCCAATTGAATGGTCGTGCTAAATCAGAAGAAGGCGAACAGATTTTAGCGCTGCTTGGGCTGCCGGTTTTGCCCTTGGGATTGGTTGGCGAGCTTGAAGCCGACGTTACGCTGCAAGGTGCCCTCAATATTGGTGTTCGCACGCAAATCCAATTGCAGGCACCTGATGCCAAAGCCGGATTTGATGGCGTTGTGACCGTATTGGCCGATGATGTGACCGCCAGCGGTAAAGCGCATATAAAGGCTGAAAATTTTGAGCCGTTTTTGGCGTCCAACGGTTATAGTCTGCCCGGTTTCGGGCTGGGGCTTCCGGTTGAGCTTGTCAGTGATGTGCAATTTGCCAAAGGCATTATACGGCTGCCAAATTTACAAGGTTCTGTTTCCGGTAATAAAATCAGCGCCAAGCTGGAAGCTTTAAAGCCTGAAAATGCCAGTGCTTTGTTGCGTGGCGAGGTGGAAGCGGATGATGCGGATTTGCAGTTCCTGAGTGAAATTATGCTTGGAACAGATGCTTTTACCAGCCGTAAAAATACTTGGCCGCAACAAAAATTCTTGCGTGTGCCGATGCTGCCATTTTCTTTTGATCTGCGCGTTAAGGCTGCTGTTGCTGATGTGGGGCAATATGGTGTCGTCAAAGATTTTTCTGCTAAAATCGCCAAGACAGATGATCAGCTTGAATTGAGCGATGTGCAAGGTAATTGGCAAGACGGTCAGGTGTCCGGTATGGCTCAATTGCGAAATAGCGAAGGCAATGCACTTTTTTCAGGTGATATGAGCTGGAAAGGCTTTGATCTGACACATGTTTATCAGATCAATTCGCTTAAGGGCGATGACGCGCCTTTGAACGGCAAGACCTCGCTAACGGCTAAATTGCAAGGCAGTGGTGCAAGCGTTGCAGATGTCATTAAATCGCTTTCCGGATCAGCGCAGTTGGTGGTGGATGGATTGATTGTGCCCCATCTTAATGCCGCGCATTTACCGCAAATGCTGGAACAAGCTGATCAGAATGAAACCGTAAGCCAGAAAAATACCACGAAGCGTTTTGAAGCGATTGCGGCGCAGGCAACCCGTGAGGGCGTCTTTGAAGCAAGCAATGCGCAGTTTGATTTTATGATCGCCGGTGGCGTTGCACGGATGGGGCTGACGCGGCTGGAAAACAGCAAGGGCGTGCTCGAAAGTGATCTGCAGATTGATTTGTCTGATATGAGCCTTAACGGTAACAGCCGTTTTACCTATAAATTCAACGACGGGGCGGCAATGGCCGGTAGTTATCCGGCTATCGGAGTTTTATTGTCCGGCACATATAGCGCGCCCAAGATAACGACTGATCATCAACCATTGGTGCAGTTTTTGACACAGCGCGCTTTGGAGCGAGAGCAAGAGCGGGTTGAAGCCATGCAATCGGCTTTACGTGAAAAGCAGAATTTGCGTCGTGAAGCTGAACGATTAAAGGCGCAAAAAGAAGTGCGTGACAGAGCATTGGCGGAAACGGAAGCGCGCAATAAAGCCGAAGCGCAAAAGCGTGAACAGAAACGGTTGAACCAAGAGCGATTGAAGCGTGAACGACTGCTGGAAGACGAACGTAAAGCTTTAGAAAAAGCGCAAGAGAGCGAGGATGCAGCGCCCAATAATATGGAAAGCATCGGTCAGTCGGTGGAAGAGTTTTTAAAAGATCTAGATGCGCCGCGATAGGATAAGCTGCTTTTTAAGCTTTATCGCGCTGATCATTTAAGACACTTTGCAAGGCATAAAGGCGGATTGCAGAGGAGAGGTTGCAGTCGGCAGGACGTAACCCGTCAATTTCGGCAATCAGTGCTGCCAAAGCCATTGTGCGTGATGCAGCAAGACGACAAACAATGTGGTAAAATTCATCTTCCAGCGTAAAACTGGTGGAATGGCCGCGAATGGTGACGGAATGTTTTTTGAGCTTGTGCGCGCCAAGTTTGCTCAAGACTTTTTGTCGTCCGGATTGGTTTTTTCTAATCTGTTTTGATCAAGAAAACGGCTTGTTTTATCGGATTGCACTTTATCAAATTGTTTTTGCGCCAATGTACGCCCGAAAGTTACGCGGTTTTGCTGGGCAATATCTTCGCGGCTCTTTCGGGCTTTTTGTTTTTTAAACTGTTTGAGATTGACGACGTCGCTCATAGCCAACGAATCCAGTTTAAAGGTTGTTGTTTATTTTTTTCTGAATGAATCAAGTGAAACAACATCCGCACTTGGTTTGTTTTCAGTCGGTTCTTTTGCTTCTTCCTGCTTTTCGGCATCGGCTTTTTTGGTTTTTGCCGAAGATTTGCGGGCAGGTTTTGTTGTTTCCGTTTTTACCGGTTGCGGCTCCAGCACTTCCAGATCGGCAATGACAGCTTCACTATCATTGTCGCCTTCCGGCTCAAGGATGGACACATCAAATTCCAGCTCGAAATTAACCGAAGGATCGTAAAAACCACGGATTGCTGAATAAGGAATGACCAGCTTTTCCGGAATGTCGCCAAAAGACAAGCCAACTTCAAACAGGTGATCGGTGACGACCAGTTCCCAATATTGATGTTGAATGACAATGGTCATTTGTTCGGGGTACTTTTCCCGCAATCTGGACGAGATGCGCACACCTGGTGCACCCGTCAGAAAGGTGATGAAAAAGTGATGATTGCCCGGCAGGCCAGCCTTGGCCACCTCCGCAAGTACCTTACGGATGACGCCTCTCAAGGCTTCCTGAGCAAGAATGTCGTAACGCAGCATATCCTGAACCATAAGTTCCTTATCCCACGGATTCGGCCTTGGATGTCAAGGTGGATTTCATAAGTGAGTGCGAATTTCGTTTCATCTTTTTAATTGGCATGTGTTGAAAAATATATTTCTTTTTTTGAAATTATGCCAGTTTGGTCGTGCTATTTTCGCTTTTATGGATGAAAAAACTGCATTTATGCGACACGATAAAAATATGAGCTTATGACTTTAGTTTTATGCGCCTGTGTGACTTGACGTAACGGTTAACAATTCTTATTTCACAAATCCGTGAGATTGGGGCGATATTATAGCTCTCTCTTATCTTCATTCTGGTGAAAGTCTGTCCTATGCCCCCCGCCGGACTCTTGAGAAATGCTCTTGTTTTGGGCCTGATTTCCGCAATCGGGCCTTTTGCTATTGATATGTATTTACCGGCTTTGCCCAATATCGGAGCTGATCTGAATGCCGAAAGCGGTGCAGTTCAGATGAGCTTGCTCACCTTCTTTATTGCGGCCGCAATCTCGCAGCTTTTTTACGGCCCCTTGTCCGATATGTATGGCCGTAAAGTGCCGCTTTATAGTGGTTTGATGTTGTTCGCTATTGGTTGTATGGGGGCGGCGCTTTCCACAAGCATTGATATGCTGGTCTCATTTCGCTTTTTACAAGGGGTAGGTGCGGCTGCGGGCATGGTCATTCCACGTGCAATCGTACGTGATCTTTATACCGGTGTGGATGCTGCACGCTTGATGTCGTTGCTTATGCTGGTTTTTTCTGTGTCACCAATTATAGCACCTTTGTCCGGCTCGCTGATCATCGACACATATAGTTGGCGTGCGGTGTTCTGGATTGTGCTGGTGGCTGCTATTGCCGGCATTATCTTGCTGGCATTATGGCAAAAGGAAACGCGTCCGGTGGCCGCCAGACTGGAAAGTAATCTGAACTCAGCACTTTCCGGCTATGGTGTTTTGATAAAAGATAGGAATTTTATTGGTCTGGTGATGATTGGCGCCATGTGTATGGGTGGTTTCATGGTTTATCTGGCCAATTCATCATTCGTTTTTATCGAGCAATATGGCTTCACACCACGCGAATATGCGCTGGCTTTTTCGGTTAATGCGATTTCCTTTATCGGTATGTCGCAATTGAATGGCATATTGGCAAGCCGATTTGGCTTGAAGCGGGTTGTATTGTTTTCGGTCAGTTGTGCGGCGATTATCTTGACCGCTATGTTGGTTTTGGTTTTGTCAGGTGCGCATTCCTACTTGATGATTGCAAGTTTCCTGTTTGCAGGTTTCGGCTTTTTAGGATTGGTTATCCCAACCACTGCCGTGCTCGCACTGGAAGATCACGGGAAAATTGCCGGAACAGCTTCCGCTTTGATGGGGACATTGCAGTTTTTGGTGGCGGCCCTTGCAATCGGCATTTCGTCAGTTTTCAGTGACGGAACAATTTTGCCGATGGTGGCCGGTATCACGCTCAGTATCGTGACAGCGTTTGTTTTGACACTGATTGTATTGCGCAAGAAGCCGAAGATGCGTGATCTGCAATCATCGGTGATCGGCTGAATTAGAAATGTGGGAAGGTGGAGGCTTCTGTTGCCAGGTGCCTCCGGACCCCGCCTTAAGGTGCTAACCCTAAGGACTTAGGTTGGGTTTCCCGCACCGCAATTAAGCAGCGAGAGCGTAACCCTGAGCTTTGTTGTCATTTGCAACTACTCGTTTGACCCGATAACGGTGGTATCATGCCGAGTAAAAGAGCGATCTTTACACCCTTGTCGATCCTATTTCGCCCCCGCCACAGCATAGCTGGTTGTTTTAGCTATGTTCTGGTGGAGGCGCCGGGTACCGCCCCCGGGTCCAAATGGTTTATTACACCGTCCGTTTATTACCATAGCTGGCATAAGCCAGCAGAACTTATATAGTCAGGCTTATTCGTGAATGGAAGGGCTGACTTTCATATCAACGTCATTTTTTAGATGATTGTGCATAAAAAATTTGAACACTGACGGATTATGAGAAAGCCGAGGCTTTTTTCATTGACAGAAATAACAGGGTGGTCAATCTTCAAGCTATTACGCGCTTTAAGCTTATAGTGTCTTCATTGATATGGGCGTATAGGCGCTGTTTGAAGGAGAGTAGGTAAATGAGTGACCATCTTGCCGATGTGCGCCGTTATGATGCGGCAGCAGATGAAGCGATTGTAGACAAAATCATCAAACATCTGGGCATTGCATTGCGCAGCCGCGATGCATCTCTGGTTGCAGTAAGCGATCCGGAAGAGCTTAAGCGCGTGCGTGAAAGCTGGATTGGACGTAAGCTTGGTGTGACTGACGAAGCAAAAGCTGATGCAGCTATTGCCCATGTGGCAGAAGTGATGAAGGGCGACCGTAATAAAAATCGCGTTACCTTCTATTATCTGACTGCAAAGCAGCTGGGTCTTCTCGGCTCTCTTTAATCTGATATAGCAGATAGCTTTAATTCGTTTTAGCTTATATGAGACTTGCAAAGCTCTAGCCGCGTGACTCGGTTAGAGCTTTGCTGTTTCTATATTTAAAATACGAATCGATATGAGCCTAACCGAGCAGGAGAGCCCATCCATGCAAACCTATCTTAACCTGTTGAGCCATGTGCTAGCGAATGGTATTGATCGCGGTGATCGTACCGGCACTGGTACACGATCGGTTTTTGGTTATCAGATGCGATTTGATCTGGCAGAGGGGTTTCCTGTTTTAACGACCAAAAAGCTGCATTTGCGCTCGATCATCCATGAACTTTTATGGTTTCTCAAAGGCGATACCAATATCGCTTATTTGAAAGAAAACGGTGTTTCGATTTGGGATGAGTGGGCTGATGAAAACGGTGATCTGGGCCCTGTTTATGGCGCGCAGTGGCGTTCGTGGCCCGCACGTGATGGTGGTTCTATCGACCAAATCAGCAATCTTTTGCACATGATCAAAACCAATCCGCAGTCACGGCGTTTAATTGTTTCAGCGTGGAATCCGGCTTTAGTGGATGAAATGGCCTTACCGCCATGCCATTGTCTTTTTCAATTTTATGTGGCGAACGGCAAGTTGTCGTGCCAGCTATATCAACGCTCTGCCGATATTTTTTTGGGCGTGCCTTTTAATATCGCTTCTTATGCTTTACTGACCATGATGATTGCACAGGTTTGCGGGTTGGAAGCCGGTGACTTTGTTCACACCCTTGGTGATGCGCATCTTTATGCCAATCATTTCGAGCAGGCTAAGTTGCAATTGACCCGTACACCGAAAGTGCTGCCGGTAATGACAATGAACAAGCAAGTGAAAGATTTGTTTGCTTTCACTTTCGATGATTTCAAGCTGGAAGGCTATGAAGCTGATCCAACTATCAAGGCACCGATTGCGGTATGAGTAAAATAATTAAAATATCTATGGTCGTTGCAGTCTCGCAAAATCGAGTTATCGGCAAAGATAATGATATGCCGTGGCGTCTATCAACCGATTTGAAGCGTTTTAAAACGCTGACATTGGGTAAACCGGTAATTATGGGGCGCAAAACATGGGACTCTATTGGTCGCCCGTTGCCCGGACGATTGAATGTAGTGATTACCCGCAATGCGGATTTTGCGCCTGAAGGTGCGACAGTCGTCCATTCGCTGGAAGCCGCAATTGATGTGGCCAAAAAACAGCTTCAAGAAACAGATATAGACGAGATTTGCATCATCGGTGGTGGCAATATTTATCGTCAGGCATTGCCGATGGCGGATATGGTATATTTGACCCATGTGCTCGCCGATATTGAGGGTGATACAGATTTTCCGGAGCTTGATCCGGCTGAGTGGCAGGAGGTTTCAAGCGAAGATGTACCTGCTGGTGAAAAAGACAATTACCCGACACATTTTTGCGTTTATCAACGCAAAAATGCCGTTTGACGGGTAGATGCAGGCCCTAAGGTTGATTTCTTGAATAAAACGGAGTTTTTTAGCCCGATATTGCTCAAGAACAGCTTTAATTTACACGGCTTGCGTTGAAAGAGCGTAGATTGATCCCTATAAACGGGTAAGTCCATTTGAAGTCGGGAGGTCATTCATGCCTCTTGCATATCAAACGAGAGGTAAGGATGCCCTGGAGCAATCAAAATGGCGGCGGCCCGTGGGGAAGCGGCGATAATAACAATAATGGCGGACCGTGGGGCCAAGGCCCTCAGAAGCCAAAGGGTAATGGCCCTAATACGCCACCTGATCTGGAGGATATTTTACGCAAAGGTCAGGATCGTCTGAAAAAGGCGTTTCCGGGTGGCGGCGGCGGAACAGGTGCTGGCGGTAATTCCTTCTTTATCATTTTGATAGTGATTATTGCTTTTGCATTCTGGATTTTTCAGGCGGTTTATACCGTGCAGCCGGATGAGCTTGCAGTAGAGTTGCGTTTTGGTAAGCCAAAGGAAGAAATTTCCGAACCAGGTTTGCATTTCCATTTGTGGCCGATTGAAACTTATGAAAAAGCTGAAATCGTAGAAAAGCAGATCAATATTGGCGGGCAGGGTTCACGCACAGCCACACAAGGCCTGATGCTTACCGGTGACCAAAACATTGTTAATGTTCAGTTCTCCGTACTTTACCGTGTGGATAATCCGCGTGATTACCTCTTCAACGTGCAAAATCCCGACAACATGGTACAGCAGATTTCTGAAAGTGCGATCCGTGAAATCGTTGGTCGTCGTCCGGCACAAGACGTCTTCCGTGATAATCGTAGCGTGATTGCACAGGATGTCCGCACAATTGTGCAGCAGACATTGGATGATTATAAAGCCGGTATTCAGATTAATGCGGTTTCCATTGAAGATGCAGCGCCGCCACGTGAAGTGGCTGATGCTTTTGATGAAGTGCAGCGCGCCGAACAGGATGAAGATCGTTTTGTAGAAGAATCCAACCAGTATTCCAACCAGAAGCTTGGTCAGGCTCGCGGTGAAGCAGCACAGGTTCGTGAAGATGCGGCTGCTTATAAAAACCGTATCGTGCAGGAAGCAGAGGGTGAGGCACAGCGCTTTATCTCTGTTTATGACGAATATGTGAAAGCACCGGAAGTAACCCGCAAACGTCTTTATCTGGAAACTATGGAGCAAGTGCTGCAAGGCACCAAGAAAATTATCGTAGAGCCGGGTCAGGGTATCGTGCCTTATCTGCCATTGAATGAATTGACGCGTTCAAACGGTCAGGCACGCAATAATGAAGGAGCGCAATAAGATGGCTCAGAACAGATTTCCGTTAATTGCTGGTCTGATCGCAGTCATTGCATTGCTGGCCTATTCTTCTGTGTTCATCGTTAATGAGCGTCAGCAGGCGATTGTCTTGCGCTTTGGTCAGATCGTTGATGTAAAAGAAGAGCCGGGTATTTATTTCAAGCTGCCATTTGGCTTTTTGGAAGCGGACAATGTGCAGATGATTGATGACCGTCTGTTGCGCTTTGATCTGGATGATATCCGCGTGCAGGTTGCTGGCGGTAAATTCTATGATGTGGACGCTTTCCTTGTGTATCGTATTACTGATGCACGTAAATTCCGTCAGACGGTCTCCGGTAATACCGTTCTGGCTGAACAGCGTTTGCGTACACGTCTGGATGCCGCTCTTCGTAGCGTTTACGGTCAGCGTGGCTTTGAAGCAGCGCTTTCTGAAGAACGTTCAGGCATGATGCGTGAACTGCGTGACCAGCTGCGTCCTGATGCAACATCGCTGGGGCTGACGATTGTCGATGTACGTATCCGTCGTACGGATCTGACAGCTGAAGTGTCACAGCAGACTTTTGAGCGTATGAAGGCAGAACGTCTGGCTGAAGCCGAGCGTTTGCGTGCGCGTGGTCGTGAAGCTGCACAGCGTATTCGTGCGGTGGCAGAGCGTCAGGTTGTGGAAACCATTGCCGAAGCGCGTAAGGAATCGGAAATCCTTCGCGGTGAGGGCGAAGCAGAACGCTCAAGGATCTTTGCCGAATCCGCTTCCCGTGATGCAGAATTCTTCTCATTCTACCGTTCGATGTCGGCTTATGCACATGCATTGCAGACACCGGATACCAGTATGGTGATTTCACCTGATTCAGAGTTCTTCCGCTTCTTCCGTGATGCCGGAACTGCAAAGCCTGCCGTTGATGCCGAAGCAGCACCAGCCGTGCGTGATGCAGCGGGCGAAACTTCTGCCGCTCCTGCACAATAAGTGCGTCAGGTTTAAGTGATGAATGATTTTTTAGCCGCCGTAGGACTTCTCCTCGTATTTGAGGGGCTGCTCTACGGCGGCTTTCCTTTAATTGCAAAACGTATGGCTTGGGATGTGACCCAAGCACCCGAACAGGCTTTGCGTTTGGCCGGTATCATTGCGATTGCAACTGGTGTGGGTATTGTCTGGTTGGTACGCGGCTAATTTTTAATGCCCGTTCTGCCCTTTTTCACGATACGCCTTAATCCTGCTGGAATGCGGGATCAGAAAAAATACTAAAAAATCAAAATGTCTCATGACATGGCCTCATTGAGAATGTGTTGTGCATAGAGCGGGGCATTGTTAATTTATGCACTTTATGGCTGCTGCTTATTGAATGTTGCTTTGTTAAAGTTTTAGCATTCAGTTAGCGTGTCAGTGATTGAATATGGGATTTGAATATTGGAGCAGGGCTTTATGGTATCCGCACTTAAAACAGGATTGGTTCGCAACACGATTATTGCGCTGAGCCTGACAGCTCTGGCTCTGCCATTTGATATTGCATTCAATCAGGCTGTGGCGCAGTCGACGGCTGCGGAACTTCACGCCAAAGGTAAAGGCCCTGCATCGGTTGCCGATCTTGCTGAAGGCTTGATTGACGCCGTGGTTAATATTTCCACGTCGCAGACGATTAAAGGTGAGGGCGACGGTGTTATTCAGGTGCCGGATGTACCGGAAGGTTCACCATTTCAGGAATTCTTCGACGATTATTTCAAGAAAAAAGATCAGAATGGCGGTGATGAGCGATCCGGCAAAGTGCAGTCATTGGGCTCCGGCTTTGTCGTCGATGCGGATAAAGGTTTTATCGTTACCAACAATCACGTGATTGCGGATGCCGATGAAATCATCGTCAATTTCAATGATGGCAGCAAATTGAAAGCTGAGCTTGTCGGCACCGATACTAAAACCGATATTGCCCTTTTGAAAGTGGATCCGAAGAAACGCAAGCTGGTTGCGGTACAATTGGGGCATTCGGAAACTGCCCGCATTGGTGATTGGGTGATGGCTATTGGTAACCCGTTCGGCCTTGGCGGTACGGTGACGGTTGGCATTATTTCGGCGCGAAAACGCGACATTAATTCCGGCCCTTATGATAGTTTTATCCAAACCGATGCAGCGATCAACCGTGGTAATTCCGGTGGCCCACTTTTTGATATGGATGGCAATGTCATCGGGATCAATACGGCGATTATTTCGCCATCCGGTGGTTCGATTGGTATCGGCTTTGCAATTCCATCAGAAATTGCGGCTAGCGTTTTAGATCAGCTGAAAGAGTTTGGCGAAGTGCGCCGTGGTTGGCTTGGTGTGCGTATCCAGCCGATCAGCGATGATATGCTGGAAAGCCTCAGTCTTAAAGAAGTGAAAGGCGCACTGGTTGCCGGTCTGATTGATGGTGCCGAGGTTGACAACAAAGCGCTGAAAGCCGGTGACGTGATCTTAAGTTTTGATGGCAAGGCGGTAGAGGCCGCTCGCGACCTGCCGCGTCTTGTGGCGGAAAGTGCCGTTGATGATGTGGTTGATATTGTCATCCAGCGTGATGGCAAAGAGCAGACTGTTAAAGTGAAGCTTGGCCGTATGGTCGAGAGTGACAAGGCATCTTCTTCCGTGGATGAGGAAGATGAAGAGATGATGGATGGTGACGAGCTGGAAACAGAAGATCAGGCGCTGCCGCCAGCGCTTGCACCATCACAAGAAGATGCTGAGACAAGTGGTGATAAGGTAATTGATCCGACGAAGCCTGAAGCGCCCGCTGCGCCTGCCATAAACGTTTTGGGTATGAAGCTTGGTATGTTGGATGATGATATGCGCGGCATCTATGGTATTGATGATGAGGTGGAGGGCGTTGTGGTGCAGGATGTGGTACCAAATTCAGCGGCTGCCACAAAGCGTATTGAAGCCGGTGAAGTTATTGTCGATATCGGGCAGGAAGTGATGAAAACCCCGCAAGATGTGAAAAAGCGCATTGAAGCGTTGCAACGTCAGGGGCGTAAAAATGCTTTGATTATGCTCGCCTCACGCAGTGGCGAATTGCGTTTTGTGACCATCCGTATCGATTAATTGCATCAGACTATACAAAAAAGCCGCCGAAACGATCAAGGTTTCCGGCGGCTTTTTTATTGTTTTTACAGTGCGTTAAACGTGATTACTCAGAATGTGATTCACGTTTTTGCAAGAATTCATCGCGGCTCATCACATAGGTGACATGGGGCTGCAACTGCGGATAGTCGTCACTGACATTAGGATGAGAGAAATCACGTGTCTGGTCATAATTCATGCCGATACGTTTCATCACTGCGGTGGAACGCTCATTATTATGAACGGCAAATGAGACGATCTCGTCTAAGTTTTTTTCCATAAAGCCATATTCGAGCAGCGCATTTGCAGCTTCACTGACATAGCCTTTGCCCCATGTTTCAGGGATCAGACGCCAGCCGATTTCTACGGTACCATCTTTAAAAAATGGCTCCATATGTGTTTCGGCAAGCCCGCAAAACCCGATGCATTCGCCATTGTCTTTTCGCTCTAATGCGTAAAAGCCGTAGCCAGTATCGACAATCATTTTATAGAAGCGATCATAGAGCTGGTCAGATTCTTCACGATTGCGACGGAAAGGGAAAAACTCCATGATTTGATCATCGTGGTTGAGACGATGCATCAATTCCCGGTCTTTTTCGCGCCAATTGCGGATAATCAGTCGTTCAGTTTCAAGGATAATCATTTGACAAAATCCGTTTTTCGATAGCCCTGAATATAGAGAAGGGCGGTCATGTCACCATAATTTACAACCATCTCTGCTTGTGCGGCAACCGATGGTTTGGCGTGCAGTGCGACACCACTGCCGGCAAGCTGCAACATGCCAAGATCATTGGCACCATCGCCGACAGCAATCGCTTCAGCCACGGAAATGCCAAGACGTGCGGAAATATCTTCCAAGCGCTCGACTTTGGCTTCACGACCTAAAATCGGATCGCTGACTTCACCCGTGAGGAGACCTTCATGGGTGAGCAATGTATTGGCACGGTGTTCATCAAAGCCGACCATCTCTGCAATTACATTAGTGAAGGCAGTAAAGCCGCCGGAGACAAGTGCGGTATAAGCACCATGTTTTTTCATGGTGCGCACCAGTTCAGTGCCGCCCGGCATCAAGGTGATGCGATTGGCAATGACGTGATCAATCACGGAAAAGGAAAGACCTTTAAGAAGTGCCACGCGTTCACGCAAAGCTGGTTCAAAAGCAATTTCCCCATTCATGGCGCGTGCTGTGATACCTGCCACTTGATCGCGAAAACCGGCCTCTTCGGCCAGTTCGTCGATGCATTCCTGCTGGATCATGGTAGAATCCATATCTGCCAGCAGCAATTTCTTGCGTCTGGTTTCTTGTGGCTGCACAATAATATCGATTGGTTCGTCGCCGATTATAAGTGCTAGTTCACTTTTGGCTTGTTCAATGGTGATGTCTTTGGGTAAAGCCAGATCACAAGCAATGCCATCTGCCAGCCAGTAAAGACCGCTTGCCTTTACTGCTTCTGACGCTTTACTGCCGAGACTTGCGGTGAGAGCATGCACTTCAGGGTTGGAAATCAGAGTAGCAACAAGTGGCGCAGACGATGACATGGAGCAATACCTGTAATGAGTGAAGCAGTTAAGAATGCTATCCTGATAGCCGGAGCAACCGCCAGCGGCAAGTCAGCTCTTGCACTCAAACTGGCAAAAGAACACGGTGGCTTCATTGTAAATACAGATTCCATGCAGGTCTATGATGTTTTGGATCGTTTGACTGCGCGGCCACCAGAAGAAGACTTGGCTAAAGCCCAGCATTATTTATATGGTCATGTGCCGCCATCGGTTACTTATTCGACCGGCAAATGGCTCGATGATGTGAAATCCTTATTGGCGCGGCCGGAAAACCAAGGTCGGGTGCCGGTCTTTGTAGGCGGAACAGGGCTTTATTTTCGCGCTCTTGTGGGTGGCTTGTCGCAAATTCCTGATGTACCGGATGATATCCGTCAATATTGGCGCAGCCGGATGGAAGATGAGGGCGCAGAAAATCTGCACAAGATTCTATCCGAAATTGATCCGGAAATGGCAGCAAGTCTGATGCCCGCCGATGGTCAACGCATTTTGCGTAGCCTCGAGATTATCAAAGCCACCGGAAAGTCATTGCTTTATTGGCAAAAGCAGACAGGCCAAGCTTTGGTGGATGAAAAGGCGGCACAGAAATTTGTGGTCACACAGGAGCGTCCGGTTTTGCGCGAGCGGATTGCTGATCGCTTTGCTCTGATGTGGGATGGTGGCGCGCAAGATGAAGTCGCCAAGCTGATGGCCTTGCAGCTTGACCCGAGCTTGCCTGCCATGAAAGCGATTGGTGTACGCGAGATTGCTGACTATCAGGCTGGGCACTTGAGCCGCGAATGCGCGATTGAACTGGCGGTGACAGCTACGCGCCAATATGCCAAACGTCAAAGCACGTGGTTCCGCAATCAGTTGGATGAAAGCTGGAAGATTTACCGTCCTGATTGATGAAAAAACGGGCCTGATTGATGAAAAAACGGGGTTTTGCCGGTCGGATTGGAATGATGCAGCAAGATGTACGTAATTTTCATGCGAATTTTGCGATTTTTTTAATATTTATTTGAATTTATGCGTTGACCTTCGCAAAAGCCGTGATTACTGTTCACTCATGAAAAAGTTTATTATTCTTGTGGTGGTAAGGCGCATGGGCAGGGTGGTGTAACCATCCGGCGAAAGCTCCCATGCGCGAAAGACAGGCTCCCTAAAGGGAGCCTTTTTTATTATCAAAATACAACGGCAGATTAAGTGAACACAGACAGGAACTAAGGAAATGACTGCAGGTAAACGCGAGGCGGGCACGGGTTCGACAGAACAACGGGAAATGACCGGAGCTGAAATGGTCATTCAGGCCATGATCGACCATGGTGTGGAACATATTTTCGGCTATCCCGGCGGTGCTGTCCTTCCTATCTATGACGAGCTTTTCCAGCAGGATCAGGTGCAGCATATTCTGGTGCGTCACGAGCAGGGTGCCGGTCATGCGGCTGAAGGTTATGCGCGTTCTACCGGCAAGCTCGGCGTGATGCTGGTAACCTCCGGCCCTGGTGCCACCAATGCGGTGACCCCTTTGCAGGATGCTTTGATGGATTCCGTCCCGCTGTTGTGCATTTCCGGTCAGGTGCCGACCTCATTGATCGGTACGGATGCGTTTCAGGAAGCTGATACCATCGGCATCACCCGTCCTTGCACCAAGCACAACTGGCTGGTGAAAGACGTCAACGACCTGTCTCGTATCCTGCATGAAGCTATCCATGTGGCGACTACGGGCCGTCCCGGGCCTGTTCTGGTTGATATTCCTAAAGATATTCAGTTCGCGACCGGTATCTACACACCACCACAAACTTCGCCGCGCACCAGTTATCGTCCGGTTTTAAACGGCGACACCCGTGATATCGCGCAAGCCGTTGAAATGCTGTTGAAGGCGAAAAAGCCGGTCATCTACAGCGGTGGGGGTGTTATCAATTCCGGAGTTGCTGCTTCCAAGTTACTGCGCGAATTGGTCGAGCTTGGCAATTTCCCGATCACTTCAACGCTGATGGGTTTGGGTGCTTATCCGGCGTCGGGCGATAATTGGCTTGGCATGCTCGGTATGCATGGTACTTATGAAGCCAATATGACCATGCATGATTGTGATGTGATGCTGTGTGTTGGTGCGCGTTTTGATGACCGTATCACCGGACGTCTGGATGCTTTCTCGCCGTTTTCGAAGAAAATTCACATTGATATTGATGCGTCTTCCATCAATAAAACCGTTCGTGTTGATCTGCCGATTATCGGCGATGTCGCGCATGTTCTGGAAGATATGAACCGTCAGATTCGTGCGTCCTCCACAAGCCAAGACAAGAATGCGCTTGGCGGCTGGTGGGATCAGATTAAGCGTTGGCGTGCCCGTAACTCATTGGCATATAAGCCGAATAATGATGTTATTATGCCGCAATATGCGCTGGAACGTTTGAATGAGCTGACTAAAAAGCACAAAACATTTATCACCACTGAAGTTGGGCAGCATCAGATGTGGGCAGCGCAGTTTATCCATTTTGACGAGCCGAACCGCTGGATGACATCGGGGGGCTTGGGCACGATGGGCTATGGTCTGCCGGCAGCGTTAGGCGTGCAGATTGCCCATCCGGATGCCTTAGTGATTGATGTGGCCGGCGATGCGTCTATCCAGATGTGTATTCAGGAAATGTCTGCCGCCATTCAGCATGGTGCGCCGATCAAGATTTTTATTTTGAATAACCAATATATGGGTATGGTGCGTCAATGGCAGCAATTGCTGCATGGCAACCGTTTGTCTCATTCTTACACCGAAGCCATGCCTGATTTTGTTAAATTGGCAGAAGCTTATGGCGCGCATGGTATCCGTTGCGACAAGCCATCGAAACTGGATGCAGCCATTGAAGAAATGATTGCCGTCAACAAGCCGGTGATCTTTGATTGCCGTGTGGCTAATCTAGCCAACTGTTTCCCGATGATTCCATCTGGTAAAGCGCATAATGAAATGCTTTTGCCGGATGAAGCAACGGATGAAGTTGTTGCCAATGCCATTGATGCTGAAGGTCGTTTGCTCGTTTGAGCCGGAGGGAAGATATTATGAATGCACAAAATCTAGCATCCGGTTCCGCATATTTCATTGCGACCGAAACACAGACACCAGAAACCCACACTTTGGCCGTTCTGGTTGATAACGAACCGGGCGTTCTTGCCCGCGTGATTGGTCTTTTCTCCGGTCGTGGCTATAATATTGAAAGCCTCACCGTGTCGGAAACCGAACATGAGCAGCATTTGTCGCGCATTACCATCGTGACACGTGGGACACCGCATGTGCTCGATCAGATCCGTCATCAGCTGGAGCGCATTGTACCGGTTCACCGCGTGGTTGATTTGAGCCATCGCGCAGTTGAGCTTGGCTATGACCGTCCGATTGAGCGTGAACTGGCACTGATCAAAGTGGCTGGCAAAGGTGAAGCACGCGCTGAGACTTTGCGTTTGACCGACGCATTCAATGCGAAAATCGTTGATGCAACGACCGAGCATTTCATTGTGGAAATTACCGGCAAAACTGCCAAGGTGGATCAGTTTATTTCACTGATGAAGCCGCTTGGATTGGTGGAAGTTTGCCGTACCGGTGTTTCTGCCATGAACAGGGGCCCGCAAGGCATGTAAGTTTTTTATAAAAGGTGGCTGTATGTGCATGTTTCATGCAGCCAGCTTTTTTGCGCCCGCGGGAGGGCACCAGCGCTATGTCTGCTGAAATATTTTTGACCCTTGCAGTTTTTGCCTTTGCGACTTCAATCACACCCGGGCCCAACAACCTGATGCTGTTGGCATCGGGCGTAAATTTTGGTTTTCGCCGTACGCTACCGCATATGATCGGCATCGGTGTTGGCTTTTTCGTGCTGCTGATTGGTATCGGTTTGGGGCTTGGCGCCTTGCTGGAAATGGTGCCGCCGCTTTATCTGGCGCTAAAATTTGCCGGTGGGGCTTATATGCTTTATCTGGCCTGGAAAATTGCCACCTCCACGAGTGTTGGCGAAAGCAAAAAGGCGGATGGCAAGCCGATGAGCTTTTTGCAGGCGGCTGCTTTTCAATGGGTAAACCCGAAAGCATGGGTGATGGGTGTTACCGGCATTGCCACTTATGTCAGTCACGATAATTACTGGCTGTCACTATTGCTGGTGAGCGTAGTTTTTGCGCTGGTTAATTTTCCTAGCGTTTCCTTATGGGCGGGGTTTGGCACTTTGCTGCGTAATTGGCTTTCTGATCCGGTGAAGCTTAAAATTTTCAATATTGTGATGGCCCTGCTTTTAGTAGCCAGTCTTTGGCCGATGTTAAAATAATCTTCACTCTTTGTTCCGGTTGGTCTTGCCCTTACGCGGCGAATCCTGTCTGAAGGGGTATGCAGTTTTCACCGGAACAAGATCAGGCTCTTCAGGAAGTCGAAAAATGGTTGAAAGCGGGTCGTAGCCCGATCTTTCGCCTGTTCGGCTATGCGGGGACTGGTAAGACAACATTGGCGCGCTATTTTGCTGAACACGTCGACGGCGATGTTCAGTTCGCAGCCTTTACAGGTAAGGCCGCGCAGGTTTTGCGCAGCAAAGGTGCGAGCAATGCCCGTACCCTTCATTCGCTGATTTATCGCCCTAAAGGCGAAGAGGCGATTGAGGATGAAACAACGGGTAAAACATCCATTGCGCCGACATTTTCATTGAACCGTCAAAGCCCTGTGGCCAAAGCCAGCATGATTGTTGTTGACGAATGCTCGATGGTTGATGAGCAATTGGGACGCGATTTGATGTCTTTCGGCACACCGATTTTGGTGCTGGGTGATCCGGGTCAGCTGCCTCCGATTTCCGGTGGCGGCTTTTTCACCGAACATGAGCCGGATTATCTGCTGACTGAAATTCACCGGCAAGCGCGCGATAACCCGATTATCCAGATGGCGCTCGATGTGCGGGAAGGGCGTGATCTGGCTTATGGCGATTATGGCCGTGCACGGGTGATTTCTAAATCACAAGTCGATCAGGCGGAAGTGCTGGCAGCCGATCAGGTATTGGTTGGTACCAACAGAACGCGCAAACGCTATAATCAGCGCCTGCGTGAGTTGAAAGGCTTCACAGCCGATTATCCGCAAGCGGGCGACAAGCTTGTCTGTTTACGCAATGATCCGGCCAAAGGCTTGCTCAATGGCTCATTGTGGAAAGTGATGACTTCATCACGCGAGACCGTGAAGCCGGGCATTAATCTTTTGGTGTCGCCGGAAGATGACGAGCCGGGTCGCGGCGTTGCCAAGATCAAACTATTGAAAGCACAATTTGAAGATCCGGATACGGAAATTCCTTGGAGCACCAAAAAGCGCTTTGATGATTTTGATTATGGCTATGCTTTGACCACCCATAAGGCGCAGGGTTCGCAGTGGAATAATGTGGTGTTGTTTGACGAAAGCTATGCCTTTCGCGATACGCGCGAGCGCTGGCTTTATACTGCTATCACCCGCGCGGCTGAACAGTTGATCATCGTCAAATAAGTTCAAACGGGTTTGGCGTTAAGCCAAGCCCAAGCCTCGCTCTCGTCGTCTGCATTGAAAGCTCTGATTTCGACGGAGAGAAATGGCTGCACCAGTGCGATGCTGGCCTCAAGCCATAATGGCCCGTTGATCACAGCGTATTTTTTAAGATGCTTGAGTGCATCATTGCGTAAATCCTGAGTTGTTTGCGAAAACAGAGTTGGCCAATCTACACCTTCATAATCCACAAGCCGGATCAGAAGGTCGATAGCTTCATGCTGGCTGTAAGCACCGGTAAGCAAGCCATAGATGTTTTCCACTTCTGCACTGGTGATATGGCCCGCTATTTCATAAGCGAATAAATCATCCCGGTTGGTTTCAATTTTGCGGATGGCTGAAACAGTGTCATTACGCATACAACTTCTCCTTGTGCTAAGTGATAACAGTGTGAGGGCAGGAAATGGCATTCTCGTGGCATAGCAAGACGGCTGAAAACCGGCTTTCGCTAAAAACCTTGCCCCAATATAGCATCATTGACCAATGGATGCGGGGTTTGTAATCAAGTCCCACTTGAACTGATAAAGACAGGGGCGGTTATGTCGGCAAAATTATCTGTAAATATGAATGCTATCGCCATGTTGCGCAATCGACGTGATTTGCCATGGCCAAGTGTTACAGGACTAGGGCGCATTGCTTTAGCTGCTGGCGCTTGCGGGTTGACCGTGCATCCGCGCCCTGATCAACGTCATATCAGATTTTCTGATCTGACTGATATTCGTGCACTTTTGGATGATGAGTTTCCGCAAGCCGAATTTAATGTTGAAGGTTATCCGAGCGAGGACTTTCTGGAACTGGTGGAAAAGCATCAGCCGGAGCAGGTGACATTGGTGCCTGATGATCCGGCGCAATCCACCTCCGATCATGGTTGGGATTTTGATAAAAGTGCAGAAACATTGGTGCCTGTCATTGCACGTTTGAAGGCGCAGCATATACGTGTGTCGCTGTTTGTTGATCCGACCGAAAAGGGTCTCGACATTGCGAAACACTTGGGCGCGGATCGGGTGGAGTTTTTCACCGGCCCTTATGGCGCCTGTTACGATCAGCCGCAAAAGGCTTTAATTGAATTGGAACAGCTGCGTCTGGCGGCTGCCAAAGCTGATAGTCTGGGTTTGGAAATCAATGCTGGACATGACTTGACTGTCGAGAATATTACAGCGCTAACTATGGTTATTCCATCTTTAAAAGAGGTGTCTATCGGTCATGGTTTGACGGCAGATGCTTTGATTTACGGAATGGAGGCAAGCGTTAAGCGCTTTATCGCTGCTTTGGAAAGTTGAGTATTAAACTTTCACCCAATTACTTAAGTTTGTTTGACATGGCCTGTACGTTGTAGAGACGTGCAGGCCATTTGTTTAAATAAATGCATTTTTTTACGGAACGAATTTTTATGTCGTTTGTTAACGGTCTTGGCGCTTGCAGGCAGACTATAAATATGTATGCCTATCTTAGCCAAGCTGCATTACTTTATTTATAAGGCGTCAGAGCATGAACAGCGGAAGCAGTTTTTCGCATATGTCTCAACCACCACGTTTTGAAAATGATGATCTGGAGATCGACAATCCAAAGCCGGATTCGATGCGGCTTTTAATTCTCGGTGCTTTGGGTGTGGTTTATGGCGATATCGGCACCAGTCCGATTTATGCTTTTCGTGAAGCGTTGTGTGCTGCAAGCGGTGATGATGCGATCGAACGCGCTGATATTTTAGGCGTTGTCTCACTAATTTTTTGGGCTTTGACGCTGGTTGTGACCGTCAAATATGTGCTCTTTGTTTTGCGCGCCGATAATAACGGTGAGGGCGGTATTTTATCGCTGATGGCGCTGGTGCAAAGCGGCGTTAAAAAATATCCGGATATTATTTTAGGCGTCGGGATTTGTGGGGCGGCACTTTTCTTTGGTGATGCGGTTATTACGCCAGCCATCTCCGTTCTATCCGCCGTTGAAGGATTGGAAATAGTTGCTCCCAATTTAAGTCATTTTGTCGTGCCGATTACGGTAGCCATTTTGTTGGTGCTTTTTGCTATTCAAAAATACGGCACTGGCAGAGTGGCAATCATCTTTGGCCCCATAATGCTGATATGGTTTTTGGCTTTAGGCGGATTTGGCCTGTATCATATTTTTGATGACCCATCGGTGATGGCTGCATTAAACCCTTATTTTGCTTTACATTTCTTAATTTCCAGCCCTGCAACGGCTTTTATCACCGTAGGCGCCGTGTTTTTGGCGATGACTGGTGCGGAAGCATTATATGCCGATCTGGGGCATTTTGGCGTTAAGCCGATTGTGCGCGCTTGGATTTGGGTTGTTTTCCCATGTCTGTTGCTCAATTATTTCGGGCAGGCCGCTTTTGTATTTTCTCATGGTAGTATGCCGGATCTGCCATTTTATCAGATGTTGCCGACATTTGCGCTTTGGCCGATGGTGATTTTGGCAACCCTTGCCACCGTGATTGCCAGTCAGGCTGTGCTAAGCGGTGCTTTTTCGGTGGCGCGCCAAGCCGTGCAGATGGGACTGCTGCCGCGACTTGAAATTCAGCACACATCAGAAAAACTGCATGGACAGATTTATATTCCTAAAGTGAATTTAGTGATCGGCCTTACGGTGATTTTGCTGGTTTTTGGTTTTGAAAAATCCAGTAATCTGGCTTCTGCTTACGGGATAGCCGTCACGGGCAATATGCTGGTGACCACCAGCCTGTTCTTCTTTGTGATGTCCAAAGTGTGGAAATGGCGTTTGGCTGTTGTTGTGCCGTTGATCGCTGGTTTTCTGGTAATTGATCTGCTCTTTTTCACCGCAAATATTTTTAAAGTTTTGGATGGGGGTTGGGTATCATTGCTGATGGCAATGCTCGTTGGTCTGACCATGTGGACATGGGTGCGTGGCTCGCGGTTGTTGCTGGCTAAAACCCGTAAAAGCGAGGTGGAGCTTGAGGCTGTTGTAAAGCAACTGGATAAGAAACCACCATTATTGGTGCCCGGCACTGCGGTTTTCCTGACCAGCAATTTGCATTCGGCGCCCACAGCACTGCTGCATAGTTTGAAACATTATAAGGTTTTGCATGAAAGTAATGTTTTTCTCACTATTGCGACAGTGCATAAACCTTGGGTCAAAGCGGCCGACCGCGCCCGTGTTTCGCAATTTAATGAGCGCTTCATGCAGGTGACGTTGAGCTTTGGCTATATGCAGCAGCCGAATATCCCGCGTGCTTTGGGGGCTTGCCGCAAACTTGGCTGGAAATATGACATCATGACCACGTCTTTTTTCTTGTCACGGCGTACATTAAAAGCCTCACCGCAATCAGAAATGCCGCTTTGGCAGTCTAAATATTTCATTATATTGGCGCGCAGCGCTGCCGATGCGACGCAATATTTCCATATTCCGACAGGACGTGTGGTGGAAATCGGGACACAGGTGAATATCTAAAGAGCTTAGCGTAATAAAATTTCAAAATTTAGCTGAAATGTAAAACACCCTTGACGCGTGTGGAATCTCCTTTTATGAATAAGAACCGTACCGTACGGTACAGATTGAGATCTGGAGGGGTTCTGATCCATCATGTCAGCAGAAGATACGCAAAACAGTTCAATGCATAATGAAGCCGCAGATAATATGCGTGCTGAATTTTCGCATGGATTGTCGCCGCGTCAGAACGATGTTCTGGAGCAGGCCTTGCGTTTGCTGGTGGAAGGGGGCGACCGTGCGCTGACGACATCAGGTATTGCGCGTGCCGCCAATTGCTCGAAAGAAAGCCTTTATAAATGGTTTGGCGATCGTGATGGTTTGCTGACTGAAATGGTGCGCTGGCAAGCATCCAAAGTGCGGGTTGTGCCGGTGGCGCGTGAAAAGCTGGACGCAGAAGCGCTTTTTTCAACGCTCGAACATTTTGCCCGTGACTGGTTGTTGGTTTTGTCTGGCGAGACTTCCATTGCTTTGAACCGTTTGGCGGTCAGTCATGCAGGTTCGGGTAAGTCCGCCTTGGGGCGTATAGTTGTGGCCAACGGCCCCGCTGCAATGGCTGCGCGTTTGAAGCCGGTTTTAACCATGGGGCAGGAAGCGGGCTTGCTTTCTTTTGATGATGCAGATGAAGCTTTCCGGACATTTTTCGGTCTGGTTGTACGTGACATACAAATTCGTTTGCTGCTGGGGGATGAGCGCAAACTGGATGATGCTGAAGTTATTCGTGATGCCAGACGGGCAACACGACAGTTTTTTGCCCTCTACGGGGCATAGAGGAACGGCGACCGCAAGGAAGCCTTAAAAGATAACACGCTTTAACAAAGGGACACTTAAAATGCGCGTTTATTATGATAGTGATGCCGACGTAAACCTGATCAAAACCAAGAATGTTGTTATTGTTGGTTATGGTTCACAGGGTCGTGCACACGCACTGAACTTGAAAGATTCCGGTGCAGAAAAAATCCGCATTGCACTGCGTGAAGATTCAGCAACCGTTGCTAAAGCTAAAGCTGACGGCTTTGAAGTTATGAATGTTGCAGATGCAGCCAAATGGGCTGATCTGATGATGATGGCGACCCCTGACGAGTTGCAGGCCGACATCTATAAAGATCATATCCATGCTAATCTGCGTGACGGTGCAGCGATTGCTTTCGCACACGGTCTGAACGTTCATTTCGGTCTGATCGAAACGAAAAAGACCGTTGACGTTGTGATGATTGCGCCTAAGGGCCCTGGCCACACCGTGCGCGGCGAATATCAGAAAGGTGGCGGCGTTCCTTGCCTCATTGCTATCCATCAGGATGCTTCCGGCAATGCGCATGATCTGGCTTTGTCATATGCTTCAGGCGTTGGCGGCGGTCGTTCCGGCGTTATCGAAACCACTTTCAAAGAAGAGTGCGAAACCGACTTGTTTGGTGAACAGGCCGTTCTTTGCGGCGGTGTTGTTGAACTCATCCGCACTGGCTTTGAAGTTCTGGTTGAAGCAGGTTACGCACCTGAAATGGCTTACTTTGAGTGCTTGCACGAAATGAAGCTGATTGTTGACCTGATCTATGAAGGCGGTATCGCCAACATGAACTACTCGATCTCCAACACTGCTGAATGGGGTGAGTATGTTTCGGGTCCACGCGTGATCAATGCTGAAACCAAGCAGGAAATGAAGCGCATTCTGCATGATATTCAGACTGGTAAGTTTACCTCTGACTGGATGCAGGAATATAGAGCTGGTGCATCCCGCTTCAAGGGTATCCGCCGTATGAACGACGATCACCAGATCGAAGAAGTTGGTGCAAAGCTGCGTGGTATGATGCCATGGATTGCTAAGAACAAACTGGTTGACAAAACCCGCAACTAATTCGTTATTTTCGCGGCTATGCCGCGAGGGTGATCGCTAAGAACAAGCTGGTTGATAACACCCGTAACTAATTTTGCAGTTTTTGCATGATTGAAAGCCGCCCTGTCTTTTCAATAAGGCAGGGCGGTTTTTTATTGTCTGATATCTATTTGGACAATCACCGTTTAAATTTTCAAACACAGTGCGCTATGGTGCAGCATCAATTGAATGGGATAAATCAATGGATCAATGCCGTGAAAATACCGTTTATAAAGCCACACAAATTGATGTGCGCATTGTGGATGGGCCGCTTGATTATGCAGTGCAACACCGTGAGGCGATTGCGGAAAACTGGCAGCAGGAAGTGAAAAGACAGTCGGCGCTTTTTAACGGCGAACTTTATCTGGCGCCTGAAGCGCGGTTTGAAAATGGTGTTTTTGAAGCAGGTTTTATCCGCGATTTTTATGCGACATTGATGTATTGGCGCAAAGATCAGGAACCGGTGCGCCCTTGGCATATTTTCGGTATCGGGGTGATCGTCTCATCCGATAATGTTCTTATCGCGGCGCGTATGGGAGGCTCGACGGCTGCCGCATCCCGCATCTATTTTCCTGCCGGTTCGATTGATGATCATGATGTGAAAAACGGCTTCGTTGATTATGATTTTAATATGCACCGTGAGGTTAAAGAAGAAACAGGGCTGGATTTGAAAGATGCACAGGCAGAGGAGGGCTATATACTTGTCACCGGAAATCGCTCGGTTGCTTTGTTCAAACGTCATTATTTTGACAAAACAGCAGCAGAACTGACGGCGCAAATTCGTGAGACATTAGCAGCACAAGTCAAGCCGGAACTTGATGATGTTATTGCTGTTTCGGCGGCGGGAATGATGGGCGAGGACACCCCCACATATGTACGTGCTTTTGCGGATTGGCATTTTAGCGATAAATAAACTCTAAGCAGTGGATGACATTGTAAGAAAATCGGGTATCTATAGAGGCGCGACGGAGTGGCGTTATTCTATTGAATAGAGCGCCTCTGATTTCGACAGATTTGTGAGGCAATTACCGGATGTCATCTGCAAGATTTTATGAAATCTACGATGTTTTCACCGATAAGGCTTTGGCCGGAAATCCACTTGCTATCGTTCATGATGCACAAGGGTTGACGGATGCGGAAATGCTTTCCATCGCACGCGAGTTTAATTTATCGGAAACGGTATTTATTTGCGAGGCTGATAATCCGCAGCATAGGGCAGCAATCAGAATTTTTACGCCTGGTTTTGAGCTGCCATTTGCCGGTCATCCGACCGTTGGCACCGCCATTTCGCTGGTGGAAAGATTGCAAAATCAAGCGCAAGTTGATCAGATAATTGTTCTGGAAGAAAAAATCGGTCTGGTGCGCTGTGTCGTCAATAGGCAGGAAAAAGTAAGTTTTGCCGAATTTGATTTGCCGCAATTGCCTAAACAGTTGGAAATTAAAATCGAGCGTGAAGAAGCCGCTGCTGCCATCGGCCTTGGTGCACATGAGGTTGGTTTTGAAAATCATGTGCCGGGTGTGTGGAGTGCAGGTGCACCTTATCTGATGATACCGGTTGCCAATATGATTGCTGCCGCCAAAGTTTCTATTGATCCAGTTTTTGTGCGTGAAAATCTGGCGAATGTAAACGGGCGTTCATTGCCTGTTTATATTTATTGCCGCGATACGCGTTTGTTTGACAGTGATTATCACGCCAGAATGTTTGTAACTGAAGGCAATGTTTATGAAGATCCGGCGACCGGCTCGGCTGTTGCTGCTTTTTCCGGGGTCGTGCATAAATTTGATCAGCCGCTTGATGGCATTGCGCAATTATGGATCGAACAGGGCATCGAGATGGGGCGCCAGTCGCGCATCCGTCTGGAGCTGGAGGTTAAACAGCAGATTTTAATCAATGCGCGTATTGGCGGCAGTGCGGTTAAAGTTGCTGACGGGCATCTTTATTTGTGACAAAAATAAAGAAGAGCAGCTCTTGGAACTGCTCTTTTCATTGATAATTTGATTTTTTTGATAATCAACGAACGACCAGAACCGGTACTTGGCTCATATTGATGACTTCATTGGTCTGGCTGCCGAGCAACATGCGCTTCAAGCCGGTGCGGCCATGTGATGCCATCACGATCAAATCACAGCCAAGTTGCTTCGAAGCTTCCAAAATAGCATCGGCGGCTGAAATATTACTCATATGCAGTGTATCAACCTTGATGTTCAATCCGTCAGCGCGCTGCTTGGCTTCATTCAGCGTTTTGTCGGCATAATCTTTCCATTCTTGATCATACTGGTCAATGAAAGCCTGCGTGTCTGTCCAGCCGCCCGGCAAACCGGAAATGGTATATGGCGATGTGACAGTGATGATGGTGGCTTTACTATTGAGCTTCTGTGCCAGATTCAAACCCTGCTCGACTGATTTTTCGGAGTGAGCGGAACCGTCTGTGGTGATGAGAATATGATTATACATGGGACTACCTTTTTATCGCTCGGATAAAATGCTGTTCTTTACAGGCTGTAGCAATGATTATAATCAATGAAACAGCTATTTTCTGACGACTTAAACTATGTTTTATAAAACATCTGCTCAGTCATTAAAAAAAGCGAGGCTTGACGAAGCCTCGCTTTAAAATCAATCAGGATGCGTTTTTCTGGCGATTGTCGATTTTTGCCTGTGCCACGCTTGCTGCTTTTTTCTGACGGCCACGTTCCATAGGGTTGATCAGATTTTTTGCACGGATGGCAGCGGTATCTTTAACGCCTTTATGAGCGTGACGTGTGTTGAAAGGCGTTTTGGTGTCGGCTGCGGCCTTTTTAAGTTCCAATGCATGTTCGGCATTGGCGATAAGCTCAAGATGAGCAGCCATTTGCTGACGACGCTGGTTTTCCGCATTCAAACGGCTCATTGCCATGGCCAGAACGCGGACTTTCAAGCGGGAGCCGTCATCAGCTGTAGATGGCGTCGTGCCACGCGGTGCCGAACGGCCTTTCATTTCGCGGCGGCGTTGATTAGCAGCTGTTTTTGCTTTTTCACGGCGTTCGCGTACCAGTTTAATCAAAGATTTAAGTTCAGCATCAGAAAGGTCTTGAAGCTCAGGGTGGCGCGATTTTGAAACAAGCTCAAGCTCATCTTTATTCAGCGCGCGGTCTTCATCTTTACGGGTGATGGCCATTATTTATTTCCTTTCCGTTCATTTGATGCGCAATTAAATTTAACACATGTTGAAGCATTAAATTTATTGAATATACTTTATTCAACGAGAAATTATATTCTTCAAGCTATAAAATTGATTTTATTCCATTTAATGAAATTGAAGACTGCGGCAGAAATATGCGCATCCTGTTTTTTTCAGGAAAATATAAGGCAAAAAAACTTCGAGAAAGGAACGTGGATGATTACGGAAAATGATCATAAATATCTGCAACGCTGTGTCGCGTTGGCAAGTGCGGCTGTTGATAAAGGCGATGAGCCCTTCGGTTCGATTTTGGTATCCGCTGATGGCAAAATTCTCTTTGAAGATCACAATCACGTCGCAGGCGGCGATCATACCCAGCATCCGGAATTTGCCATTGCCCGCTGGGCTGGGCAAAATATGTCACCAGAAGAACGACGGACTGCCACAGTTTATACATCCGGTGAACATTGTGCGATGTGTGCAGCGGCGCATGGCTGGGCGGAGCTTGGCCGCATTGTTTATGCCAGTTCCACAGAACAATTGATCACTTGGCTAAGCGAGCTTGGCGTAAAATCAGGCAAAGTTAAGCCGCTTCGCATTGGTGAAGTGATCAAAGATACAGTGGTTGAAGGGCCGGTCGAACCTTTTGCCAGTGAAGTGCATAAGCTTCACATCCGCTTTCATCAGCAAAAATAAATGTTGTAATCAAATTTAAAAAGCGACCCGTAAGGGTCGCTTTGTTTGAATGAGTTCAAGGCACGTCATCCGAGCGCACAATGCCTCCTTCACTTTCCAGTGTCGAAAGGCGTCTGGTTTCCGAAGCGGTGAATTTCAACCGTACACCGACACCGCGTGTATCTTCCGGTATAAAGACTGCGCCTAAATCTTCCAAGGCATCTTGAAGTTTTTCGATTGTGGCAGCGTCAGGTTTATCGAGCTGTCTTTCGAAATGCTCAATCGTTTTTTCATCAACGCCTGAAGTGGAAGCTAGTCGGTCGCGAGAAATTTCAGTTAGTGCTCGTGCTGCACGACATAGTGGCCCGGTTATCATAGTGTTCTCCTTGCAGTCATTGCGATCGTAGTGCTTGTTATTGTAATGATCTAAACCCGTCTTGGTTCCGTAATTTTATGATCTTGCTATATTTTACAGCAGCTTCAAGCTATTATTGTGGTACTTTTATAAATACGCGCTTTGGATACCGGTGCACTGTATGACCAGAATTATTTTGATGAGTTTCGGGGTTCTTATCTGTGCCGGAAGTAGTTTATATTTCTATTACCTGAGCAATTTCTGGTGCAATGCGGGTATTTTTAAATGTCTGAAATTTACCGATGATTGGGCAGTCAGTGTTTTTTATATTCCGACCGCGATTGGTATCTTCTTTATTCTAGCCGGTTTGATGGTCAGTCGAAAAACCTGAAAACGCCAATTTAAACAATATCGGCTGTTTGATCGAGAATAAATTGAACGCGGCTGGAAAGCGCCAATTTAGGCACTTCAATCAGCTGATAGCCGAATGAGCGATAGGCCGTAACCATCGCATTATAAGTATCGATTGCAATTTCAAAGGTTTGTTTGCGTTCTTCATCCTGAGCGTAAATGTCTTTCCAGGGTGGCAGAATAAAGACTTTATTATTATACCGATAATGATCAGCGGCCTTAACAATATGCGCTGGCACTGCAAGCGCAGTGAGGTTCAAATAACCGATAATATCGGGTACGCCACGATCAAAAAAAGTCAGGCATCCCGCTTTTTCAGCTATATGCCATGAGCGCATTTCCCAACCTAGCATTTGTTCGGCAAAACCGGCAGGATCAATCCAGGGGCGATAAGGGCCTTCAATCAAATTCTGGCTTTGAATAATGCCTCTGCCTGCCTCTTCAGAAGTGTGACAGCCTTGTTGAGCCAAAGCATTCAACAGGCTGGTTTTTCCGGCACCCGGCCCACCTGTCAGAACGATGAATTTGTCAAATACATTGTTCATAATTAACCTCTTTGTCGTTTGCGGGTATAAGCTTGTAAATCCCAATCTTTATAAAGAGCTCTGAGTTCATTGGTTAAGTGCACTTCGACAAGCGGCAGTTGCGAAGCGTGTAGAATTCGGGAATATTTTTGATCACTATCTTTGGTTTTGAAAGCAATCCAGTCGATCATTTCCCATTTGATGCCATCTTGTGCACCCTCCAAATGGCCGGCACGATCAGGATTATTGAGGAGGGTCCGTTTGAAATAACGGTATAGGCGCAACCAACGATTGGATGTCAGCAGGATGGCGCCTGTTGCCCGCTCAAGCCGTGCCGGCATTAATTTGCTGTAATTGCCTTCAATAATCCATTGATCTTTTAGAATCGCCTGATTATGCAAGTTTTCAAACTCTTCATCGGCGCGCATTTTCCAATTTGTGTTGGGTAAATGGCGAAATTGATCAAGATGGTATGCAGGAACGCCAATTTTGCGTGAAATGGCAACAGCTAATGTGGATTTACCTGCATTTGAAGGGCCAATAATAACGATACGTTTCCCTAGAGAATTTAAAGGCAGCATAAAAACACCATGACTTATTGTGGTTTTAAAGAAGCGGCAATTAAGATTGAGGGAGTTGAAGCATTATCTTGTGCTATTGTCGCAAAATATTTTCCGGTCACGCCGGAATATTTAAATCATGAAGAGAGTTTGGTGGGTGCGACAGGGATCGAGCCTGTGATCTCCTGATTAAGAGGTCGGAGTTTTTTCTTGTTTTCGTGTCTTATCCTTATAAATGTCAATAGTTTTTCTTCAATTAAATTAAGTGGTTATAATTGAAGTGTAAACTATTTTTGCTCGTTTAATTATGTTGTAGAGCTCAATATTCTGGTCATCTAATTTGTAATTATGCGAATTGGTTTATGGGAAGCTATCTTTAAAATTGAAAAAGGTTGTCTGTATTCAGGATAAGCTATTAACCAATCTAGGAAGTCATGAAGTTTTTCGCCATTATAAATAATTTGGGAATGTGCTCGGGCTATTTGATTTTTTGTATATTAAAAATATCATCTGAATAAACATGGGCGAATTTCACCCCGATATCATATACAGTTGATTTAACTGAATCGACTATAATTCTATTGAACTAAGCATCGGGGCATCCTAAAATATTGATAATAAAATTACTTTTACTATTATGTACTCTATATAAAAATATATTTTTTATTTTCAGCGTCATCATAATTAAAAAGTGAACATAACGAAACAATTAATCTTGTATTTTTTAATTTATATTTAAATAATAAATCTATTATGGATATATATTTTAAATCTTATTTATATAAATTGCAACTGATAAGGAACTCTTTGCTTGTTTCGCTACAAATTTCTTACTTACGACCAACATTTCTTTGACTAAGCCTAAATCAGCTTCGCCTTGGATAAGCTGATATTATGCCATTTGCATTGGAGTTAAGGCTGCACTGCCTTGGTTTTTTGGCTGCACTGATTGTTGTTTCAGTATGAATTTCAAGTGCCGCGCTTATGCTGCGAGCTCCTTATTATCTACTAGATCAAGCGGGTTGATGCTGTACAAAAAAACCTGCCGCTTCTAACTGCCTCCAAATTGAGGAGCGGCTGTCTGAGCCGATGAAAAGGCTTCTGTGGTGACGGTCACAGGTGCGGTGACGAAGATGCGGATTTCCAGATAGGCATCACGCAAGCACTTGTTGAATCAGTAATAAAGGAGCGGGAGTTCCTCACCATATTCCTGGAGCCAGTCAGCCGACCATTTGTGGTAGTTTTTCCATGCATTTTCATAAGTTTTGACTGTTTTGAATAATCGCGGGGGTGCTTAGCAGGTCGACGGCGGATATGGCTGTAACCTTTTGTGCATCTGCTAAATCTGTGTGTGCAATCTTTAAAGCTGCGGACATTTTCTAACTCTATCATTTAGCGGATCACGGCTATTGTCTCTTCCCGCTGTTGATGGATTTAAATTGCCAATATGGTAATTATTCCATGTACACTTTGCATCCGACCGGGCATCTGGTCGAATTAGAGCAACAAAAAAACTGCACTGGCCGGCCTGATTCCGGATAGTTAGGTAATACTAAACTTAGGTGCTATAATGTTTTTGTCTTCATTGGGTAACCCATTACGAAGGCGGAGGGATAAAAACATGTCATCCAACAATGTAATCACTCAGCTATATTCTAAGGATATTGCCATTATCAATGCAGCACTTTTACAGGTGTGTACTGCAACTTTAATTAAAATCGATAGTACTGAAGGTCAAGCATTAGCTAATTCAGCAATGCGTCAGTATTTAACCGGCAAATTTCATCAAAAAAAGCTAGTCGATTATCTTCTGACTTCCATCAATATGTCGGATAGGTTGCAAAGACGGGTGGAAAGAATTGCTGAAGCAATACCGATTAGCCGGTCCAAAACAGTTTAAAACGACCTATGAGGCTCAGTTCGATTAGGTACAGAAATAAATTTGCTTCCAGTAAGGCTATTTAGTCTGTCATACTAAAAACCCCGCTAGTACGGGGTTTCAATTACATTGCATATTGAATTGGTTTGAATTTTCTTTTTGTCAGGCTGCATTTGAGCCTACAGGGCTACGTATTAGTCTTTTTCAAGTAGCTTGAGTAGTTGTTTGTTAACCATAAGTATATTGACAATTGCTAGTCATCATAATCCCATTCTATGGAGTGGATCAGATGGCAATATTTTAAGTGGTTCAATCAAGCAGTGCGGCTAAAGGCGGCTTTAGAGCAGATAATCCGGTTGTCAGCACAATTAACAAATCAAGCTATCCGCATGGTTATAAGGCTTGCAGAGCGTAAGCCAATGGTCTTGGCGCTCAGTGCGTGAAGGCAATGAAAAGACCGCGAATATCTAGAGCGTGTCGCACTTAATCGTATCCACTGTGCTCGCTCTAGCGTTTTGTTTTTACGCATGTCTTTATCCCAAAACCGGTGCCCACTTTTGGGAGACATGCTTTAGCTTTATATGGATGCGTTGGGGATGGCGTAATGAAACCAGCAACTATGCTTATCAATGACTGGTTCTCCAAGAACGGTGACGCTCGTAAGTTCAAGCAAGGAGAGGGGGCAATTTTAAGCTGTACAATTCTATCTTGCGGAAAAGTATATTGTCATTGCCAAGAAAGGCCTCCGCTACCGGACAGGGCATGGAGATTGCAGACATCGCAAAGACGTAGCGCGAAAATACCACCTACGGCGATTATCTTAAAGGTGATCTCGACGCTTTAGTTGATGATTGGGGATATAAAACACGCTAAGTCGTTGCTTGCTTCAGAGGAATGTACGATATTTTGTATCGTCGTGATTTGCAGTTAAAGCATAATCTGATTTAAGGGCAGTTTAAAACGCCCTTTTTCAGTTTGCGTATTTTAATTCTTAACTGCCCATTCCACATAGTTCTTCTATGGGATGGTAGCTTTTTAAGAAAATGAAAATTAACCAGCAGCTAGTGCATCCGCACATGCTCTTGCTAAATCGTTGTTAGGTTTATCCGTTCCCAAAGGAGTAGCCCATCCTGCTTTTTCAATGACGCTTCTTTTGTTATATCCTGCTACAGCTTTGAGTTCGGCTAGGATGTCTGTAACACGTGGGTCGCTTTGGGATAATGCAACGCAATAAGGTGTTAAGGCAGTACTTACAGCTGCGATTGATGCGCTGCTTGATTGCTGCTGAGCTGTCGACTGCGTAACCCAGCCTGCCCAGCTGAAACCAATCGCCCAAAGAACAAGTGCTCCGGCCACAGCTCCATAAAGAGCTGGTTTAATCCATACTGGCATATTCATGATGTATCCAATCTATATGGGTTAAAGTAAAAATATAATTTTCATAGTCATTATGCACTTGTGCGAATTCGCGTTTAAATCTGAGATGCCAATGTATATGTTATGAGCAAAGTTCATCATATTTAGGATGCTAAAAATGACTTAACTTCGTAGCCTCGTTATTTTATTTTATGAGAGGCCACCATAAAATTATAAGTAAAACTTATTTTTTTGACGGAGTTTTTTGAGGGATTGGAAACCGGCTGGCACCCGGTTCTGGTGTTGCTGTATTTGTTACCGTTTTATCTTTTTTAGGCTTTTTGGCTTCACGGTTTCCGCGATTCATACCTTTTGCCATGATGCATTCCTTTATTTGAACATAATTTAATTGATGTAATTTCTTCGTAAAATATCAGCAGAACTTAGCGTGGATTGCATTTCTGTTGTTTGTTGTATGCTTTAAATGCAACATGGTTCTCTTATGCTGAATTAAGCTAGGAACTGGTGATATACAGCGCATATTGGAGACGCGTATCAGAAAACGATTGTTTTTACGCATATTTCTGGAGGACACATCGCCATCCTTGTTGGGGCTAGGGGGTCGCACCCGTAACCGATAGCGCCCGCTTCAAATACTATCGAGGTACCCACCATGCGCTTTATGTTCTGATAAAGCAACAATGATGAGTGAATATGTCATGAGGTTATGCAAAGCGGTTTTGCTTTTTATCCATATCGCTTTGGGAACACTAAATACCTATATGCGTTGATGTTATAGCCAACAGGAGTTTGTTATGAGCGCTAAAAAGATATTATTGGCCGCAATAGGATTAGTCGCTGGCTATAAATTGTATAAAGCAAGCAATCCTAAAATTCCTGAGAATGTGGTACCGGTCACAGGGTTTGATTTAAACCGCTATCTTGGCAAATGGTTTGAAGTCGCCCGCGTCGATAACCGTTTCGAGAAAGGCTTAATCAAAACGACAGCCGAATATACTCTTAACGGTGATGGCACTGTAAGTGTACTAAATAGCGGTGTTGATGAAGTATCCGATCGACACAAACGTGCTTCTGGAACAGCTGTGTTTGTGCAAGGGAAAGACGTCGGAGCGCTGAAAGTTTCTTTCTTTGGTCCATTTTATGGCGGTTACAACATTGTCGCCTTAGACGAAGATTACCAGTGGGCGATAATCGCCGGATCCAGTCCGAAATACTTTTGGGTGTTATCCCGTACCCCTAATGTGCCAACAGAATTAAGAGAGCGGGCTATTCAAGCTGCTGTTAATATTGGGATAAATCCTAAAAATATTAACTGGGTAAGTCAGGCTTGAAAGAACAGATGCTTGTATAATCTTTTTATGTGCTTGAGGCACTTGGTTTAGCGCCCACTGCGCAACCTTTATTTTCCCATTCGCTTTGCTCTCCAGCATTATTAATGATGGATGTAATGGACTTGATGTGGTGGACGGCCTCCTGATCCGCTTTTGTGCGATAGTGTGGTTGTTTTTAAAAGCCACCAAGGA
>NZ_JBJDRZ020000013.1:0-51439 GCF_044987585.2 Paenochrobactrum sp. BZR 201-1
CAACGACAATTTTACAAAAATTACAATTTTCTTTTCAACAGGGAAAACTAACAAAATTAACCAAATCGAAACACAAAACCACAACCAATCAAGGAATCGAAATCACCCGTTATTTATCCCCAATCAGGAGCGGAACGACTTCCTTATATATAGGGGGGGGCTTGTACCCGAGGCTTATTGCACCTAATCCTGAAATTGCGGGTATTATAAGGGAGTCCAGTGCAATGCTAACAAAAAAAGGGAAATATGGCCTGAAAGCCATGATCCATCTGGCCACTTCAGAACAAGAAACTTTGGTATCGGTTGGTGAGATTGCCACCAAACACCAAATCCCGCGAAAATTTCTGGATAATATCTTGACGGAATTGCGCAATGCCGGCTTTGTTAACAGCCGCAAAGGGAAAGGCGGCGGCTTTTGTCTGGCGCGTCCTGCCAGTGAAATTCATATCGGCAATATAATACGTGTGCTTGATGGAGCACTGGCACCGATATCATGTGCGAGTAAATCCGATTATCGACCTTGCGATGATTGTAATGAAGAGTTTTGCGAAGTTCGCCACGTTATGCTGGATGTTCGTAAAGCGATTGCCGATGTTCTCGACAATCGCACTTTAGAGCAAAGCGCCAATCCAGCGATTGCTGCCTTGATTAATTAAGACATGTCTTCAATGAAGCGGCCAGATTGCGCAATAAATTGAGATAAAGCTCTGGGCCGTCTTCTAACTCTGCGCCCAACGGATCAAGAACGCCCGTTTTGGCTGGTGTACCGTCAATAACCGTATGCACCAAACGCGACTCAAATTGCGGCTCCGAAAAAACGCAAACTGCATCAAGACCTGCAATCTTATCATGTATCTCTTTAATACGTGCAGCGCCTGGCGCGTTTTCCGGACTCACCGTGATCGAACCAACCGTATTTAAAGCATAGCGTTTTTCGAAATACTGATAAGCGTCATGGAAAACAACAAATGGTTTGCCCTTGATACTTTCAAGTTCTTGGCCGAGTTGCGTATCCAGTTTTGCAATACGCTCTTTGTAGCTTTCAGCATTGGCCTTATATGTTTTGGCATTGGCCGGATCGGCTTCACTCAAAACATTGGCAATTTGCTCAACCATGACTTCGCCATTGGCCGGATCGAGCCATAAATGCGCATCATAACCATGGGAATGATCATGATCATGGCCATGATCTCCGTGATCACCATGGTCATGACCTTCAAACGCACCACCTTCGCGGAAATCATATTTGGTCAAGCCGTCCACTTCGCCAAGCTGGATTTGCTCGGCCTTCTTACTCAGCGTTTCGAGCGGCTTGCTCAAGAACATTTCCATAGAAGGCCCTGTCCAGAAAACTACCTTGGCATTTTCCAGCATATTGGCGTCCGATGGCTTTAAACTGTAAGTATGACCGGAGCCCGCCCCCTTCACAATGAGCTGCGGAACCGCCACATCTTTCATCACTGCCGCGACCAGCGAATGCAGCGGCTTAATTGAAACGACAACATCCGTATCTGTTAAAGCGTAGACCGGCTGCACCGCCAAAGCACTTGATGCACACAAAACCGACGCCATTAAAAATTTACGCATAAAGCTCATTATAAACCTCTTGAAAAGATATGACTACCATCATTAAATTGACATATGTTATTGTATAACAATTCGATGTAATGCTATAACGTCACGAATTGAAGCGCGCAAGCCATTTTTGGATAAAATTTATGCCCCCTGCCAACCAAATCATAAATAAAAGCACAGCAAAGCATGCCGAGCATCCTTTGATAGAGCTTAAAGATGCGGGCGTTTTTCGTGATGGCCGCTGGCTGGTACGCAATATCAATCTCACTGTCAGTGCCGGAGAGATTGTAACGCTTATCGGCCCCAATGGTTCGGGCAAAAGCACGACAGCCAAGATGGCTTTGCATATTATCAAGCCAGATGAAGGTTTTGTATCCCATCAGTCTGATGTCCGTATTGGCTATGTGCCGCAAAAGCTCAATCTTGATCGAACGCTCCCTTTATCGGTTGAGCGTTTGATGACGCTTACCGCAAAGGTCAGTAAAAAAGAGAGTTTGAAAGCGCTCGAACGTGTCGGCATTGCACATCTTTTAAAAGCCCAGATTGTTAATCTCTCCGGAGGTGAATTGCAGCGCGCCCTGATTGCACGCGCCATTGCCAGAAACCCGAATATTCTGGTGCTGGACGAGCCGGTACAAGGGGTCGATTTCAACGGTGAAGCCGTACTCTATGAATTGATCCAAAAAATACGGGACGAGACAGGCTGCGCTATTTTGCTGATCAGCCATGATCTGCATTTGGTCATGGCAGCAACAGACCGCGTTTTATGTCTCAACGGACATATATGCTGCAGTGGCACGCCGGAAGAAGTCAGCGCCAGTCCCGATTATATGCGGCTGTTCGGAGCGCGTGCTGCTCTGCCGTTAGCCGTTTATCAACATCAGCATGACCATACCCATCTGGCCGACGGGCGTGTTTTGCATACAGACGGCACCATAACCGACAACTGTCATCATGAAGACGGGCACCATAATCACAAAGAGGATCACAAAGGCGGGCACCATGCTTGACGATTTTTTCACCCGCGCCCTTATTGCCGGTATCGGCCTTGCCATTACCACCGGCCCCCTTGGTTGCTTCATCATCTGGCGCCGCATGGCTTATTTTGGCGATACCATGTCTCACTCTGCCTTGCTTGGTGTGGCGCTTGCTTTATTTTTCAACATTAATATGATTCTCGGTGTGTTTTTGGTCGCGCTATCAATCTCGGTTGTTTTACTGCTGTTGCAACGCAAGCAAAGTCTTTCATCTGATTCCTTGCTCGGTATTCTTTCCCATTCCACATTAGCGCTTGGGCTTGTCATTGTTGCCTTCATGACATGGGTGCGTGTTGACCTGATGTCATTCTTGTTCGGTGATATTCTGTCCGTCTCAAGAACAGACATTTTATTTATCTATGGTGGCGGCGCTGTCGTGCTTGCTATTCTGGCTTTTCTCTGGCGGCCGCTTTTGGCCTCAACCGTCAATGAAGATCTGGCCCGCGCCGAAGGCATGAACCCTGATCTGTCGCAAACCGTTTTCATGATTTTGCTGGCCGTCGTGATTGCTATCGCCATGAAAATCGTAGGAATTCTGCTCATCACTGCTATGCTGATCATACCGGCGGCCACAGCACGCCGCTTCGCAACAACACCCGAAAAAATGGCTATTATCGCCTCAGTTGTCGGATCACTGGCGGTCACCGCAGGACTTTTCGGATCACTCCATTATGATACACCGTCCGGACCATCGATCGTGGTGGCGGCATTTGGCATTTTCGTGCTAAGCCTGCTATCATTAAACAAAAAAATGTTGAAACGGATATAAAAACAATGAGTGCACATCATCATCATGCTGAAACCGAGTTGACGCGCAATCAATCTCTTGTTTTTGACGTTCTGCGCAAGGCCGAAGCCCCGCTTAGTGCCTATACAATTTTAGATCAGTTGCGCGATGATGGTATTCGCGCACCACTGCAAATTTATCGAGCGCTCGATAAATTGCTGGAATTTGGCATGGTGCATCGTGTGGAAAGCCTGAATGCTTTTGTAGCCTGTGCCGATCCACATTGTTCCGCACACGGCATCACCGCTTTTGCAATTTGTGAAAAATGCGGGCAAGTAGATGAATTTGCTGATCCGCTGATTGAAGACCGGGTGCGCCAATGGGGTAGCCAACACGGTTTTAAACCGGCCAAAACTACATTGGAACTCCGTGGCCTTTGTGCACAATGTCAGGCTGCGGCTTGAACCATTGAAGAGCGGTTGCGAAAAACATCAACCGCTCTTTTCATCAATTTTAGATCAGGTGTGACACTTCAGGTTCTTTAATAATCCCTAATGTCAAAGCCGCAGCCACTGCTGCCGTCCGGTTTGAACAACCAAGCTTGATCTTGGCATTTTGCAAATAAGTCACCACCGTCCAACGGGCAATAGACAAAATCTCGGCAATTTCACCATCGGTTTTACCAATAGCCGCCCATGTCAAACATTCAATTTCACGCGCCGTCAGCAAAGCTGCCTGTGGTGATTGCACAGTGCCTTCACCTGCTGATATAGCGTGTAGCTGACGGCTGGCCTCCAAAAGAACAGGCCTCATGCGGACTACAAAATCACATCTGTTTTCTTCCGTTTCATCAAACGAAAAAGAAGAACAACCTGAAATACCGTTGGAATATAGTGTCGATACAGCGATAAATAAGGATCCGATCCCATGTTTGGTGGCATCTTTATACATGGCGCTTGCCGCCGGATTGTCACTAGCCATTAACGACATATCCTGCACTAAATCACATCCGTCCCCTGTCACCACAGGGATATTGTCATTAAAAAGCGGATCCACAGCAAAATAATTTTTTGCCGAATAACGCGCCACCCAAGTGGCTGGCACTGTTGCGACAACAGTGATGTCGCTGTCAGCAATTTTAGTCCCCTCAAATGCACAGTTACAAAAGGCATGCACAATATGTTTGCATCCTGTATTTAGTTTTATACGCTGCAATTCCGTTAAAATATCACCCTTGAACTTCTGTCCAAAAAAAGTGTCCTTGAAATTCGGGAAGTGAACCAAATCATATTTCATAATAATTATCCTTGCTAAAAGCAGCACACGATCAGCACATGCAAAATTTATCATGGTCAAACCGCTACCACTTCACTCGGCCAAACGCCTGGGAGGATGGGCGGAACCTTAAAGGCATAATTTTTTGTCAGTTAGCAACACTTTAGATAAGCTATCGCTAAAATAACCTATGTTTTATGACTTAAAATGAGTAAATTGAAAAGAAAAAAAGAAGAAACATGCATTTTTAACCGGGAAAATAATAATGGGTAAAATCATGATAGTCATAATCAAGCACTCACCATCAACTATACATAAATATATTGCTCCCTATTATGTGGGAGCTTTAAATAAGTTTAAATAAATGGTGAAACATATCAATCATTATTCTACGGCATACCCTTTGAAGAATAAATCGACAGCATTTTTCACATTATATTCTATGCGCTGCAAAGCCTCTTCCTCAGTGATCACCCCGAACAAACGCGGGCGATAAAGACCTGCAAAAAACAAATCAACCAGCTGGCAAGCGGCCAGATGTGTATCCGCAATTTGCAATTGTTTTAATTCGACAAGATGCTCAAGATAATGCGCCAGCTTTTCCAACATATGTTTGGGGCCGCTTTGATAAAAGCTGCAAGTCACATCCGGATTTCTGTCACGTATCCCCAATACAATCCGTTGTGCACTCACCGCGGATTCTGCCAAAAAGCGCTGCGCGATCACGGTTCCGAAAATAATGATCCGTTCTTTGTTATAAGGGCCGTTTTCTAAAATCCCCGCCAGTTCCGAAAACATATCACGGCGATATTCATAACAAATCGCCTCAAACAGAGCGTCTTTATCAGCAAAGTAAACGTAAAGTGTGCCCTTTGAAACACCGGCTTGACGCGCAATATCGTTCATACTTGCCGCTTCAAAGCTTTTATTGAAAAAAATCTTTTGGGCACCAGCTAAAATTTGCGCACGTTTGACCGGATCCTGACCCGCACCGTGCCGGCTGCCATATGTCATCGATATTTTACTGCTGTCATCTGTTTCAGCTAGGTGCTCCGGCTTTTCACACATGTCGTTCTCTCTTGAGGGCAAGCCTATCCTTTAGTCTTGCGACAATCATTACACAAGTTTTTAGAACCCGCCGGTTCGATTTCTCTTGATATGAGGGCTGCTATGCCTTATGTCAACATCGAACCCGTGAGTTCAATCAATATGCATCCTTATATCGCAACTCATTAATACCTACCTCTTGAAGAGGCTCCCCCAATGACGGCTCAATCATCAGCATCTACCACAACCGAGGCCGCTGAAATCCGACCTTTTCCAGGTGTTACAGCAGATCAGACCAAGCAGCCTGATCATTTGGAAAACCAAAAATCTGCTACACCGACCGGCGCCCATGTTTCAGAACAAAAGAAACAGGGTGCAGGCAAACGCATTGTGCTGCCTGTTTTGGTATTGGCTGCTTTAGGCATAAGCGGTTGGTATGGTTATAACTGGTGGATAGTAGGCCGCTTCATGGTATCCACCGATGACGCTTATATTCAGGGTGATATCGCTGCAATCGCGCCGAAAGTCAGCGGATATATTGAAAAAATTCCGGTACATGCCAACCAATCGGTTAAAGCAGGCGATCCGGTTTTCATCCTGGAGGATGGCGATTATCGCATTGCACTGGATGAAACCAATGCAAAACTTGAAACGCAAAAACAAACTTTGCTGCGTATTGATGCCCAGACACTTGCTGCCAAAGCCAGTTTGAAGCAAGCAGAAGCTGGCAAGCTTTCCGCAGAGGCCGTGCTGACCAACGCCAAATCCGCGATGGAACGTACCCGCCAATTGCACAGCACCCGCATCGCTTCCAATTCTGATCTCGATAATGCAACATCGGCATTGGATCAGGCGCAGGCCAATGTTGCCAGTGCAGAGGCGACCATTGCTGCCGCCAAAGCCAATATCCATGTTCTGGAAGCGCAATATAAAGAAGCTGAAAGCACCACCCGTTCTTTGGAGCTTGCCCGCGACAAGGCAGAACGTGATCTGGCCTTCACCACTTTGAAAGCACCATTTGATGGTGTTATCGGCAATCTTTCGGCCAAGACAGGTGATCTGGTCAATGCTGGCCAGCGCATTGCAGCTCTTGTTCCAGTCAATGAGCTTTATATCGAAGCCAATTTCAAAGAAACGCAACTTTCCCAAATCCATGGCGGTGAAACCGCTCACATCACCATTGATGCGCTGAAAGACCAGACATTTGAAGGCACAGTTGCCTCTATCGCACCGGCATCGGGTGCAGTTTTCTCGCTGCTGCCGCCGGAAAATGCGACGGGTAATTTCACCAAGGTTGTGCAGCGTGTGCCAGTGCGTGTCACTATTCCGGCTGAAGCCCTCGCATCAGGAAATCTGCGTGCGGGTCTGAGCGTGGTAGTCGATATCGACACCCGCACATCACCAGCACAATAAACCTGTTTGTTGATTTTTAAAGCCTGAACGGAGCGCGTCATTATGGCCGCCGATATAACCGCCGGATCATTGCCTGTTGCTGATGATCGCATTGATCCTAAAAAAGCCATTGCCTTTCTGGCGATGGTTTTCGGGATGTTTATGGCAATCCTTGATATTCAGATCGTCTCGGCATCGCTCGCCGAAATTCAGGCCGGTCTTGTTGCCAGTTCTGATGAAATATCATGGGTGCAGACCTCCTATCTGATAGCTGAAGTCATTATGATTCCGCTGTCAGGTTTCTTGGGACGGCTGATATCCACCCGTGTGCTGTTCACATTGTCTGCCGCTGGTTTTACCTTTGCCAGTGTTCTGTGTGCGACTGCCACCAATATTGAACAGATGATCGTCTACCGCGCGCTGCAAGGCTTCATCGGCGGAGGCATGATCCCAAGCGTCTTTGCCGCAGCCTTTACAATCTTTCCACCATCCAAACGCTCGATTGTGTCCCCGATGATCGGCCTTGTTGCCACAATGGCGCCAACGGTCGGGCCAACAATCGGCGGCTATCTCAGCCACACATTTTCATGGCACTGGCTGTTTTTGGTCAATGTTATTCCGGGTATTATCGTGGCAGTAGCCGCATGGAAACTAATCGACTTCGACAAAGGCGACAAATCGCTTCTGTCTAAATTTGATTGGTGGGGCTTGGCCGGTATGGCCGCTTTTCTCGGTTCGCTTGAATATGTGCTGGAAGAAGGCCCGCGCAACGACTGGCTGGACGACAAAACTATTTTTGTCATGTCCATTGTGCTGACAATCGGTGCCGTCATCTTCTTCTATCGCGCCTTCACCGCACAAGAGCCCATTGTCGATCTGCGCGCCTTTAAAAATGTCAATTTTGCCTTCGGTTCACTGTTTTCCTTTGTAATGGGCGTGGGTCTTTACGGCCTGACCTATCTCTACCCGCTCTATCTCGGGCGGGTGCGTGGCTATGATTCTCTGATGATCGGTGAAGCACTGTTTGTCTCTGGTCTCGCCATGTTTATGACAGCGCCATTGGCTGGCTTTCTATCCAACAAGATGGATCCGCGTTATATGATGATGATCGGCTTCATCGGCTTTGGCGCAGGCACATGGTTGGTGACGGGCCTGACTGCCGACTGGGATTTTTATGAATTATTGCTGCCCCAAATCTTGCGTGGCTGCTCGCTGATGATTTGTATGGTGCCGATCAACAATCTGGCGATGGGTACACTGCCCCCGTCACGGTTGAAAAATGCGGCCGGCCTCTTTAACCTCACCCGAAATTTGGGGGGTGCAGTTGGTTTGGCAGTCATCAATACTATCCTGACCGATCGTAATGCCATGCATTATCAACGCCTTGCTGAACATATCCGCTGGGGCGACCGTGAAGCCGAAGATATGTTGGCCAATTTGACCGCTAAATTTAATGCAGCCGGATTAGATGGCCCGACCATTGCACTTTCAAAAATCAGCGGCATGGTGCACCAGCAGGCAACACTTTTGTCTTTTATTGATGTTTTCCACATCTTAACTGTGCTGTTTAGCGGATTGGCTATTCTTTGTTTATTGGCCAGGAAACCAGATAAAGCAGCCGGTGGCGGCGGTGGACATTAAAAAAACTGCCATAAAATCAGTGTGGCCGGTGCTTCACCGGCCGTTTTGACGACTAAAGCCTGATTGCTAACTTCGTAAAAACATGGTTCACTTTCCGACAGCCTTGGGTTTATCCGGTGCCCTTCATGCAACCACAATGCATTTATGAAAAATGTCATTCAGGTGTCATGCAGCGTGATTATCGGATTAAATATGAGCATTGGAATCATACCAGCGCCATAAAACTCAAGCCTGAACAGGGAGTTTAACTATGTTGTCTCATGCAGCGCGTTTATTGTCATTATCGACTGCAATTGCAGTTGCGGGTGTGTCCATCGCGGCATCCGCACCATCTGAAGAACTGATTGCTGCGGCGAAAGCCGAAGGTGAGCTCACCACAATCGCCCTGCCCCACGACTGGTGCGGCTATGGCGAAATTATTCAGAGTTTCAAAGATAAATACGGCATTAAAGTCAACGAACTGAACCCTGATGCGGGCTCAGGCGATGAAATTGAAGCTATCAAAGCCAATAAAGACAATAAAGGCCCGCAGGCTCCGGACGTGATCGACGTCGGCTTCACCTTCGGCACCACCGCTAAAGCGGATGGTTTATTGCAGCCTTATAAAGTGTCCACATGGGATTCGATTCCCGATGATGCCAAAGATGCCGAAGGCTATTGGTATGGTGACTATTATGGCGTGCTGGCTTTTGAAGTAAACAAAGACATCATCCAAGATGCGCCGCAAGATTGGGCTGACCTGCTGAAGCCTGAATTTGCCAATGCAGTTGCCCATTCCGGCGATCCGCGTGCCTCAACGCAGGCAATCTTAAGCGTTTATGCTGCCGGCCTGTCGCTTGGCGCAGAGCCTGGTGAAGATGCAGCCCAGAAAGGTCTGGAATTTTTCCGCGATGTCAATAAAGCCGGAAATTTCGTACCGGTAATCGGTAAAGCCGCTTCTCTGGCGCAAGGCTCAACCCCGATTGTTATCCGTTGGGATTACAACGCTTTGGCCGACCGTGACACATTGAACGGCAATCCCGAAGTTGAAGTTATCATTCCAAAAAGTGGCGTCGTAGCAGGTGTTTACGTACAGGGCATTAGCGCCTATGCACCACATCCAAATGCAGCCAAACTCTGGATGGAACATCTTTATTCTGATGAAGGTCAGATCGGTTACCTGAAAGGCTATTGCCACCCGATTCGCTTTAACGCGCTGGCTAAAGAAGGCAAAATCCCACAGGACCTGCTCGACAAGCTGCCACCAGCAGAAGCTTACGAAAAAGCTGTCTTCCCTTCACTGGAAGAGTTGGAAAAATCACAGGCCGTTATCACCAAAAGCTGGGATAGCGTTGTCGGTGCCAACGTACAATAATATTTGCTAAACCACATGTCCTGCGGCTTGTCTTTTCAAGCCGCAGGATTTCTCTTAAAAGAACAGCATGACCGCAATCAGCAACAATTATCTTGACGACGAGCCGGCAGCAGTACCAAGACGCAAACGAAAACTTTCTTTTGCTTGGGTCGGAGTTGCGCCTTTTTTCCTTTTTGCCATTTTATTTTTGCTCTGGCCGACAATGTTTCTGGTTGTCGGTGCCTTTCAGGACGGGCAAGGCAATTTCACTTTCCAGAATATTATCGATCTGTTTCAGGCCAATATTTTAAGCGCCTATTGGGTGTCGATCAAAATCAGCTTTGCCTCCGCATTGGGTGGTGCGATTATTGGTTTCTTTCTGGCCTGGGCCATTGTGCTTGGCAATTTGCCCAAATGGCTGCGTCCGACAGTTTTAACTTTCTCCGGTGTTGCATCCAACTTTGCCGGTGTGCCGCTGGCTTTCGCATTTCTGGCAACACTTGGCCGCACAGGTTTTGTCACTATCCTTTTACGAGAGTGGTTCGGTTTCAATCTTTATGGCACCGGCTTCAACCTTTTAAGCTTCTTCGGCCTCACCCTCACCTATCTGTTTTTCCAAATCCCTCTGATGGTGCTGATTCTCACCCCTGCGCTTGATGGTTTGAAAAAAGAATGGCGCGAAGCTGCTTCCATTTTAGGTGCCAACCAGCTGCAATATTGGCGCATGGTGGCCTTTCCGATCCTCTGGCCAAGTCTGCTCGGCACATCGCTTTTACTGTTTGCCAATGCTTTTGGCGCCATTGCCACGGCTTATGCCCTTACCGGCTCGACGCTGAACATCGTGCCAATCATGCTTTACGCACAGATTCGCGGGGATGTGCTGCATAACCAAAACTTAGGCTACGCGCTGGCACTCGGCATGATTGTCATTACCGGCATTTCCAACCTGCTTTATATTTGGTTGCGTATGCGTGCGGAAAGGTGGCAGCGATGAAAAAGACCCGCTATTTCACCCCGCAGCGCATCGGTGCATGGATAGCCTTTCTGATCGGTGCTATTTATTTTCTGGTGCCACTGATCGGCACCTTTGAATTTTCGCTACGTATGCGTCGCGGTGAATATTCTTTTGATGCTTACCGCGTTGTTTTCACCGACCCCAATTTTCAGGCAACCTTCGGCTATTCGATTCTGTTAGCCATCATGACCATCATCTTCGGCATTTTGCTGGTGGTACCAACCGCCTATTGGGTGCGTCTGCGTTTGCCGAAACTGCGCCCTGTGATCGAATTCATCACGCTGATGCCATTGGTCATTCCGGCCATCGTCATCGTCTTCGGCTATTTGCGCATTTATAACTCGTCATCATGGCTGCCATTTACCGCCTCGACACAAGCAACGGACCTGTTGTTGATGTTCGGCTATGTCACTTTGTCATTGCCTTATATGTACCGCGCCATTGATACCGCCATGCGCACTATTGATGTACGCACTTTAACGGAAGCCGCCGAAAGCATGGGGGCAAAACTGCCGACCATCATGTTCCGGATTATTTTCCCCAATGTGCTTTCCGGCGTGATGAGCGGTGCTTTCATTACTTTTGCGATTGTGATCGGCGAATTTACGCTTGCCTCTCTTCTCAACCGTCCGGCTTTTGGGCCATATCTGCAACTTGTCGGCGCCAACCGCGCCTATGAACCATCAGCACTCGCCATTATTGCATTTGGCATAACATGGGCAAGCATGGCATTGATCCAGCTTGTCTCGCGCCTCAACAAATTCAAAACCACGGGCGGGTAATTCATCTCATGGCCTTTTTAAATTTAAAAAACTTACAAAAAAGCTTTGGCACCAACACGGTAGTGCATGATTTCAGCCTCGCCGTTGAAAAGGGTGAGTTTGTCTCCTTTTTGGGTCCTTCGGGCTGCGGTAAAACCACTGTTTTACGCATGATTGCCGGTTTTGAAACGCCTGACCGTGGCATGATCGAAATTGACGGCAAGGATGTGGTTGATCTCAAACCCAACCAACGCAATATCGGTATGGTGTTTCAGGCTTATGCGCTGTTTCCAAATATGACGGTTGCGCAAAATGTGGCCTTTGGTCTGCGCATTGCCGGTAAGTCCAAACAAGAACGCGATGCCACGGTCAAAGAAATGCTGAGCCTCATCCGCTTGGAACATCTGGCCGACCGCTATCCGTATCAGATGTCGGGTGGTCAGCAGCAACGTGTGGCACTCGCCCGTGCTTTGGCAACCAAGCCGCAAGTACTGCTACTGGATGAACCTCTTTCTGCGCTAGATGCAAAAATCCGTGTTTCATTGCGCGAAGAGATTCGCGCCATTCAGCAAAAGCTCGGCATTACTACAATCTTCGTCACCCACGATCAGGAAGAAGCACTGTCGATTTCTGATCGAATCGTAGTGATGCATGAAGGGAAAGCTGATCAGGTCGGCACACCTTTCGAGATCTATAATCAACCCTCCACCCGTTTTGTGGCGTCCTTTGTCGGCACGCTCAATATGCTGGAAGGCCATGTGGAGAATCTCTTAGCCAACCAGATCAATCTGGATGGAAATCTCATTACATTACCTCAGCCAATTACCGGTGTGGCCGATAAAGCACCCGTGACTTTAGCGCTACGTCCGGAAGCCATTCGGTTGAACAATAAAAACCCGGAGGATGTGACTGTCTCGGCTACCATCGAAGATGTGCATTTTTTGGGCTCGGTTATCAGAACGCGCGTGAAGCTCAATCAGAATCAATTGTCACTGGATAGTTTCAACGATCCAGCGATTGCTCCGCCAAAACGTGGCGACAAAGTGAAGGTCTCCTTCGCCGCGCATGATCTTCTCATTTTGCAAAATTAACAAAAAAGCCGCTGAAAATCCCAGCGGCTTTTTTAATTTCAGGATTTTTTACTTCACGCGCCCCAAGGACCATGGAAATCGCCTTTTTTATCAAGACGTTCAAAACCATGCGCACCAAAGAAATCGCGCTGCGCCTGAATGAGATTGGCTGTTCCGCGAGACTGTTTGAAACTATCAAAATAGCTCAAAGCCGCACTCAAGGCCGGCATCGGCAATTCGCTCAACGCCGCTTTTGCCACCACCTGTCGCAAAGCACCCGATGAAGCCTTCATTTTCTCAACGAAAACCGAAGTCAGCAGCAGATTATCTGCTTCGCCTTCATCAAAGGCTTTGGCAATATCATCCAAGAACTGCGAACGGATGATACAACCGGCGCGCCAAATACGGGCAACTGTCGCCAACGGAATATTCCAGCCATGCTCTTTCGAAGCCGCTTGCATCACCACAAAACCCTGCGCATAAGCAGCGATTTTACCGGCCAGCAATGCCTGTTCAAGCTGATCAATAAAAATCGCCTGATCTTCCAATTGAACGGAATGATCTGAGACACCATACGTCTTTTCAGCCAAAGCACGTTCAGTGCGCATAGACGAAACCGCACGCGCACCAACGGCTGCTTCAATAGCAGATGCCGGAACACCCATCATCTGTGCTTCGATAGCAGCCCAGCGTCCGGTACCTTTTTGACCGGCAGAATCGAGAATGATATCCACCATCGCCTGACCGGATTCCGGATCCTGTGTGCGCAGCACTTCAGCAGTGATTTCAATCAGATAAGAATTAAGTGGGCCGTTATTCCACTTGGCAAAAATATCACCGATTGCAGGTGCTGAAAGGCCGAGGCCATCACGCAGCACGCCATAAATTTCGGCAATCATCTGCATATCGGCATATTCAATACCATTATGAATGGTTTTGACAAAATGACCGGCACCATCCGGCCCCATCAAGGCAACACATGCTTCACCTTGATATTGTGCAGCAACAGCATTTAGAATCGGCGCAATACGCTCATAGGCTGCTTCTGTGCCGCCCACCATCATCGATGCACCATGACGCGCACCTTCGGCACCGCCGGAAATGCCCATACCAACAAAGGTCGGATCATTTGGACCAAGTTCTTTGAGACGACGAACCGTATCGCGGTAATCGGAGTTGCCGGAATCGATAATGATATCTTGCCTGTCGAGCAGAAGGCGCAAACGCGCGCTTTCATCATCAACCGGCTGGCCAGCTTTAATTAAAAAGATGAACGGGCGCGGTTTACGGGTGTTTTCCACCAGCGCTTCAAATGTTTCACAAGGAATGATTTTATCGCTCAATGCACCGGCATTTTTATAAAACTGCTGCACAACGGCCGGATCACGATCATAAGCCGCAACGCGGAAACCTTTTTCGGCAATATTCAGTGCGAGGTTAGAACCCATCACGCCAAGTCCAACCATGCCAATATCGGCTTTTTCCATGATCTGTCCTTCTGTCATTCGTAAAATTACTTGGCGATATAGCCTAAAGCATTATGCAGGCCAATGATCATATTAGCTTAAACGTAAATACAAAATCCGCATCAGCTATCTTGATCAATTCAGGCTTACATATATGCCGCGCTGATATTTTGTTCAATTTACAAATTACAAAAGCACCCAAGAAAAAAGCCGCCTGATTGTGTCAGGCGGCTTGTTTTTTAAATTACATAAGAGCGAAGCGGCTCAAAACCGTTGAAAGCAACGGCCGAATAAGTGGTGGTGTAGGCTCCCGTTCCTTCAATGAGCACCTCATCACCGATCGACAATGAAACCGGCAGCGGATACGGGTTCTTTTCATACATCACATCCGCACTGTCGCAGGTCGGCCCTGCCAATACGCATGGCTGCATTTCATCACCATCACGTGATGTCACGATCTGGTAGCGGATCGCTTCATCCATGGTTTCAGCCAAACCACCGAATTTGCCAATGTCGAGGTAAACCCAGCGCACATTGTCATTGTCGGCTTTGCGCGAAACCAGCACAACTTCCGCTTTGATAACGCCCGCATTACCAACCATGCCACGGCCTGGTTCGATAATGGTTTCCGGCAAACGATTGCCGAAATATTTGCTCAAAGCATCAAAAATCGCCATGCCATAGGCTTGCGCGGTTGGTACATCGTTCAAATAACGGGTGGGGAAACCACCGCCCATATTAACCATGCGAAGGTTCACACCCTCTTTAGCCAATTCGCGGAACACCATGGAGGTGTCGGCCAAAGCGCGATCCCATGAGCTCAAATCTGTCTGCTGTGAACCCACATGGAACGAAACGCCATAAGCATCAAGGCCGAGCTCTTTTGCAGTGCGCAACACATCGACCGCCATGGCAGGTACGCAACCAAATTTGCGTGACAGCGGCCATTCAGCACCTTCACCATCGGTCAAAACGCGGCAAAATACGCGTGAACCGGGGGCGGCACGGGCAATTTTTTCTACTTCTTCAACGCAATCGACAGCGAAGAGATTAACGCCATGAGCAAAAGCGCGGGCAATATCGCGTTCTTTCTTGATGGTATTGCCATAAGAAATACGGTCAGCTGTTGCTCCTGCATCCAGTGCCATTTCAACTTCTGCAACCGAGGCTGTGTCAAAACATGAACCAAGGGATGCCAGAAGACGCAAGACTTCTGGTGCCGGATTTGCTTTGACTGCATAAAAAATACGGGATTCCGGCAGAGCTTTTTCAAAGCTTAAATAATTTTCGCGCACAACATCCAAGTCCAGCACGAGGCATGGACCTTCAGGGCGGCGGGTGTCGAGGAAATCAATGATACGCTGTGTAGCCATAGTACAAACTCCCATGCGGGCGTTTTTCAGCGCACCGCTTCACAAAGGGACAAAGTAAGTATGAAATCTTCCGCACGAGACCAGCCTTTGGAGACACTGAAATCATGTGAAAGTTCATAGCGATGATGGGACAACGCCGTGAAGCGTTATTCCGCTTTGTCTGCCTTGGATTGGAAGAGTTGACCGCTTCCGCACTACCGGCAATGAAGGTGTGCCTCTTTGAGTTCCCGACTTTTGGACAGCCGAAAGACACCAGAAAGGCCCGCACCGTCGTTGCTTCAAGATGTCCTTGATCTGGCGGTTGGCCATCAGATCAACTGGAGCGGTTAGGTCCAGGTACCATACCGATTTTCCCTCACCATTTGAGGACCGGCGGACACCCACAGGCACGTGCGACTTTGGGCAATTGCGATATAAGAGAAAAATCATGACCATTCAATGGCAAATATCCGGTTAATGAAATTAATTTTTTTAACATTTCGCACTGATGCAAATAAGTCTCAAAAAACGATAAACCATCATAAAAAACCTATAATATTTCTATATTTATCGCTTCCCTCCTGCATAAAATCGGCTGTAGAATGAACAAGAGCAGTGCTTTTTTGATGGAAAGTGAACAATGGCGGTCTCTGATCCTTATAATGCGTTCGTCAATACGAATTCTGCGGACGTTGCCAACGCCGCTCACGGTTCCCTTTCAGGCACAACACTCGCCGTTAAAGATATATTTGATGTCAAGGGACTGATCACCGGTTGTGGCAATCCGGCAAAACAGGCGGAATCAAAACCAGCCACCAATAATGCAGCCTGCGTACAGCTCCTGCTCGATCAGGGCGCGAAATTTATCGGCAAAACCCAAACCGATGAATTGGCCTTTTCATTGATGGGGCAAAATGATCATTTCCCACATCCAATTAATCCGGCTGCCCCGTCGCGCGTGACCGGTGGCTCTTCCTCCGGCTCGGCAGCGGCCGTTGCAGGTGGCCTTGCAGATATTGCATTGGGTTCGGATACCGGCGGCTCAATCCGCGCACCTGCTGCATTTTGTGGTTTGATTGGTTTGCGCACAACGCATGGCCGTATTTCCAAAAAAGGTGCCATGCCGCTTGCGCCGTCACTTGATACGGTCGGCTGGTTTGCCAAGGATATCGACCTTTATGAAAAAGTCAGCGCTGCACTTCTTGGTCAAGACCAGCATCAAACAGTGCTGACCAAGCTTTTCTTCATGCCGATTTTGGAGCAGCTTTTGCTCAATCAGCAATCAGCAGATGCTTATCGCACCATGTTTACAACTGTTCGTGACCAATTCACCACCCTCAAACCCGCCGCCCAACCGACCAGTTCACTAGACGAGCTCTATCTCTGCTTCCGCCAAATTCAGGGCGCTGAAGCTTGGGCAAGTCATGGCGAATGGATTTCATCAGGCGACAAACATTTAAGCAAAGGCGTGGCAGAGCGCTTTGCCTATGGTGCCAATGTCAGTGCGCAGGATTTTGCCGCGCAACGGATAAGACGCAGCCGCTTTACCGCAGAGTTTGAAGATATCTTAGGTGATGACGGCGTGCTGGTGCTGCCCACTGTCCCGGGCATTGCACCATTAAGCCAAGAACCCTATGAACAGCAGCAAATTTACCGCGAGCAGGCGTTGCAACTTTTATGCTTGTCCGGCCTCTCAGGATTGCCACAAATCACTTTGCCATTAAGTACCGTCGATGACGCGCCTTTTGGCATTGCTTTGATCGGCCCACGCAACAGTGACATGGCGCTCATCGCGCTGGCCAAACAAATTCTACACGTTAAAGCCTCATAACAGGAGCCATTGATGGACACTCTCACCCGTATGCGGGCATTTATTGATGTTGTAGAGGCAGAAGGTTTTTCTGCCGCCGCCCGCAAAATTGGCCGTTCCAAAGCACTGCTTTCCAAATATGTGCGCGAATTGGAAGACGAATTGGGCGCACGTTTGCTTAACCGTACCACACGCCAGTTTTCGTTAACCGAAGCAGGACATACTTATTATCACCGTGCGGTGGAAATCATCCGCGACATTGAAAACCTGCAAGATGCTGTTTCTGAAAGCAGCGGCGATGCCCGCGGACGCATCAAACTTTCAGCTCCGCGCACATTTGCCGATGCAGTAATCGGCCAGTCTCTCATCGAATTTTGCTTGGCACATCCGGAGATTACATTAGATGTCAGCTTGGACGACCGTTTTGTTGATTTGGTCGAGGAAGGTTTCGATCTGGCAATCCGTATCACTCGTTTGCAAGATTCGTCATTGATCGCCAAAAAACTGGCACCATTTCACACCGTCCTTTGCGGCTCGCCCGAACTCATCGAGCGTGTTGGCAGACCGGAACGACCGGTAGATCTAGCCAGCCGCCCTTGCATTATTGATACCAATAGCCGTTCACGTAACAATTGGTATTTCCGCAATCCGGATGGTTCGGCTGTGGCCGTTTCGGTCAGCGGCCCGTTGGAGGTCAACAGTCCGATCAGCACCAAACATGCCGGGCTTCGTGGTTTGGGTTTTTGCTCACTGCCGGCTTTTGTGGCCGAAGAGGAAATCACTAAGGGCACATTGGTGTCGGTGCTTGATGAATTTATGCTCACTGATGGCGGGATTTATGTCGTTTATTCCCACAAACGATATTTACCGGCCAAAGTGCGTGCCTTGGTAGATTTTTTAAGCCAATGGTTCAAAGAGCATAATGAGGGAGCCTCCCGCAAAGTGTGAAGCATTTTCAGGCAAATTATAGGACAAAAAAGACTGCATGCGGCTTAAACCTATTTGCTGCAACAGCCTCACTTCTGCCGCCTTCGCAACGTTTGATGCTGCGCATTCTTTCAGGATTTCCCAATGCTCCAATTTTCTTTGCGAAACGCACATTTAAAGCATTTTTGTGCTGGATTGACCGTCTTCGCTTTGTCATGCACTTTTATGACAGATGAGGCCTCAGCACATCCGCATGTTTTTGCTGATGCGCGGCTGGAACTTACTCTGGATAAAAACGGAGCTGTCGAGCGTCTTGCCCACGTCTGGCGTTTTGATGATCTGTTTTCCAGCACCGTCTTGATGGAATTTGATAAAAACGGCGATCTCATTCTCGATCAGGGCGAGTTGAATGAGCTATCGAAAACCATTGGCGACTCCTTGAAAGAGTTCAACTATTTCCAGACCGTTCTGGATGACGGCAAAGATGTCAAAATGAGTGAACCCTCACATTTGCGTGCTGATTTTGTTGATAATCAATTGTTGATACTTTTTGAAACCAAACCGGCACAGCCACTCAACATAAAATCAGGCCATATTGTCAGCTTCGGTGTTTATGACCCGACTTTCTATACAGCCATTGATTTTCTCACCGATGAAGATTTGCATGTGGACGGCTTGCCTTCAGGTTGCAAATCGCAAGTCATCCGCCCTGATCCGGATGAAGCACTGGCACAAAACCAAGGCACGCTCACCGATGCCTTCTTTAATGATCCGATGGGGACAGATATGTCAAAAATATTCGCCACCCGTTTAGAATTAAGCTGCGGAGCCAAGAAGTAATGCCGCAGAAACGAATGCTTTATACCTTAGGCCTGCTTATCCTGCTGGCATCTACCCATTATGCACTGGCGCAATCATCGCTTGGCATCGGCAGCAATGAAGTTGCATTAAGACCGACCGGCCCTTTCGCCCACCTGATTTTATGGCTTAATGAACAACAACGCAGCTTTTATCTGGCCATGACCAACGCTTTGAAAGCCATGCGTGAAAGCCCGTGGAACGCGCATATTCTTATCGGCATTTCATTCCTTTACGGCGTGTTTCATGCAGCTGGCCCCGGTCACGGCAAAGCGGTGATTTCCTCTTATATGATTGCCAATGAAACCGCTCTGCGCCGTGGAATTTTGCTGTCTTTTATATCATCGCTTTTGCAGGCGCTCATGGCGATATTTGTCGTAAGCCTTGGCTGGTTTGTACTTCGCGGTTCCGGTATCAGCATCAATGATACGGCACGTTTCATGGAAGTCGCCAGTTTCGGCCTTATCATGCTGTTTGGCTTCTGGTTGTTGTGTCGGAAATTACCTGCACTGATTAAAGGCAAGCCGCAAACTGTCAGCACCGTTATCACTGCTCCTCAAGCCACCATTGCCACCAGCAGCCTCTCAAATGCTGCACAAAAACCAAGCTTTGGCACGTCAAAACCGGTTCGCCTCAATTACAGTGCCAGCAAAGCAAAGCAAACCGGTTTCGATCATGCCTTTGTCGGCAGTGAAATGAATTGCGCTGCTTGCGGCCATGCTCATATGGCTGACCCGTCGCAATTAAGCGGCGACTTCAACTGGAAAACCGCTTGGTCAGCGATCATGGCTGTTGGTTTACGCCCCTGCTCCGGCGCATTGATCGTGCTGACTTTTGCCGTTTTAAACGGCTTGGTGGTGGGCGGTTTGATTTCGGTTTTTGCTATGGCCTTAGGCACATTCTTGACCGTAGCAGCGCTGGCAACTTTAGCAGTCACCGCTAAAAATCTCGTACTGAAACTGGCAGGGCATAAAGCCATGTCTTACCGCGTACAGGCGCTGATTGAAGTTGGTGCTGCACTACTCATTACGCTTGTAGGTGCGTTGCTTTTTGCAGCCGCACTCATCGGGTAAATTATAAGCCTTTCTGGTTGCGGGCACGCAGCCAGAACACTCCAAAAAATGCCAAGACAAAAATGACCGCAAAAACAGCTGCCGCCACCAGTGAATATTCACCAAGCCACAGCATGATCGGCGGCAATAAATAACCAAAAAACGCAAAACCAAACATGATACAGGCCGCAGCAATGGCAGGCCCGCGCCATTCAGGTTTTGCCTTGTCAGCCTGCTGCGCTTTGCCAGTATTTTGCTTATTCATAATCTCTCCTGCAGCAAAGGCATAAAATCATGCGTCAAGCAGATACCTATATGGCAGGCTCTGCATTTAACTTAGCCTGCCATTTTCTTGCATGATTGTGTGAGCCAGAGCAAGCCTCTTCTTCAAGCGCCCTTCTCATCAGCAATGAAACTATCAAGTTTACGAAGCTGAACGCCAGTTTCATCAAAATTATCCGGATTGAGCCATCCCTGATAAGCTCGTTTCAAAGCTGGCCATTCACTGTCGATGATGGAGAACCAAGCCGAATCCCGGTTCAGACCTTTGGCAACCATATGTTGGCGAAATATACCTTCAAACGTAAAGCCAAAACGCAGTGCTGCGCGTTTGGATGGCTCGTTATTGTTGTTACATTTCCACTCATAACGACGATAACCCAAACCATCGAACACATATTGCATGAACAAAAATTGCGCTTCCGTCGCCGCGCGTTGGCGCGAAATTGCTGGCCCCCAATAAATATTGCCGATTTCAATAACGCCATATTGCGGTTCAATCCGCATCAAAGCCTGACGCCCTGCAACCAAGCCGGTTTTCTTGTCAATCACGGCAAAAAATAGCGTTGTGGTACTGGCTGCACTTTTTTCCAACCAAGGCGTAAAATCTTCACGACTTGCGGGTGGCTCGTCAAACAAGTAACGAAAACGCTGATCGACATCAGCAACCGACGATGCAGCATAAAGCTGATCGCCATGTCGCTCGGTGTCCAAAGGCTCCAAACGCACATATCGTCCGTCCAGAATAAGTCGTTGCGGATATTCCCGTGGCGTCCAGTTCGTTAGATCAGTCATTTTCTATGCTCCAGCTATTATATCAATGGAGCAATAAAACCGCATTAACGCAATGCGGTTCTATCAACTGAAATGGCTTTCACCATGGCATAGACATCATCGCCTACTTGCAATGACAAATCAGCCACGGATTTACGCGTCAATCTTGCTCCCATTTGCTGTCCAGCATAGGAAAGTGTGAGATACGCAAAAGAGCCGCTTTCGTCATTAATTGCCGTGATTTTCACCGGCAGTATGTTGCGGATACTTAAATTTTTCGGCTTTTCCAGCGAGATCGAAACATCGCGCGCCCGCACGCGTAAGCGCAGGCGCATCCCCTTTTCAACCCCTTGATCGGTAATCTGAAATGGCGTTCCGTTCAGATCAATCGTCGCGATTTGGTAAGCTACATCATAGTCCGTCACTGTGCCTTCCAACAACACGCCAGTGCCGTCACCCTGATTATCAATCAGCGGGAAAACTTCGGCCACTGGCCCGCTGGCAACAACATGGCCGGCAGAAAGCAGAACCAAAGTATCGGCCAAGCGTGCGACTTCATCAATTTCATGGCTGACATAGACAATCGGTACGCCGCTTTCATCGCGCAGCATTTCCAGATAAGGTAAAATTTCCTGCCGTCGCATCCGGTCAAGCGATGATAGAGGTTCATCCAGCAGCAAAAGTGCCGGATCAGACAAAAGCGCACGACCGATAGCCACGCGCTGTCGCTCGCCACCCGACAAATGGGTCGGCTTGCGGCTGAGCAATTGTTCCAAGCCCAGCAGTCCGACGATATCATCGAACGAGCGCGACGCGCGTCTTTTGCCAGCCCATTGTGCATAAGTCAGGTTTTTAGCCACCGACATATTGGGGAAAAGGCGTGCATCCTGAAAAACATAGCCAATGCGACGTTTTTCAGGGGGCAAAAAAATGCCTTTATCTTTATCGAACAGCACATGATCTCCAATGGCAATCCGTCCTGTTGTGGGGCGCAACGTACCCGAGATCATCTTCAGCAAGGTGGTTTTACCTGCACCCGAATGACCAAATAAAGCCGTCACTCCTTGGTCAGCGGTAAAATGCGCGGTCACCGGAAAAGCACCATTATAGCCGGTGAGCGAAACAACAAGGCCCGTCATTTTTCACCTGCCGCAGTTTGACCAGACAATTTACGTTGCAACCATTCCGACAAAATCACCGCGACAATCGAAAGAACTGCCGAAACCAAAATGAGCTTCACAGCAGCGCTATCACCGCTTGGCGATTGCAACAGTGAGTAAATTGCCAGAGATAGCGTTTGCGTTTGCCCCGGAATGTTGGAGACAAATGTAATGGTTGCGCCAAATTCGCCAAGCGCTTTAGCAAAACCCAGCACGGCACCAGCGATAATACCGGGCAAGAGCGCTGGCAAAGTGACGGTGCAGAAACTCATCAACCAACTTGCCCCCAAAGTGCGGGCTGCTTCTTCCAAGCCTCTGTCCAAGTTCTCAATCGACAAGCGGATCGGGCGCACGAGTAAAGGAAATGCCATCGTACCGGCAGCCAATGCTGCTCCCGTCCAACGGAATGAAAAGCTTACCCCCAACCATTCCTGCAAAGGTGCGCCAAGGGCACCCTTGCTGCCAAATAAAATCAGCAGCAGATAGCCTGTGACCACCGGCGGCAAAACCAATGGCATGGTAACCAATGCCTGTACAAAGCTTTTACCCGGAAAATTAAACCGTGCCAAAACCCAGGCAACAATGAAAGCCAGCGGCAATGCGAACAGGATCGCAGTAAAAGCGATCCTGAGCGAAAGGGCGATAATCTGCCAGTCTTGTGGAGAAAGGTTCACTATTTTGTCTCAGCCGCCTTTACAAAACCCTTGTCGGCGATGATGGCTTGTCCGGCATCACTTTCCAAAAATGCCAGAAAAGCTTTCGCTTCATCGCCTGCACCTTTAATCAATGCAGCCGGATAAAGAATAGGTTGATGGCTGTCGGCCGGAAAGCGATAAGCTTCCACCAAATCAGCGACGACTGCGCGGTCGGATGCATAAACAATCGCGGCATTAACCTCGTCACGGCTGACATATTGCAATGCAACACGCACATTTTCAGTAAAAACGGCATTGCCTTCCACTTTGCTCCACATGTTTAAGTGTTCAAGTGCAGCCTTGCCATATTTACCGGCTGGCACATTGGAAGGGTCACCCATGGCAAAACGCGCACCCAACAGCTTTTCCAGATCACTTTCGGCTTTGTCTTTTTGGGCGGCGATAACCAGCGCATTGCCTGCAATCACCGCACGCGATCCATCGTCAATCAACTTGCGCTCTTGCACGTAATCCATCCAATCGAGATCGGCAGAGATAAAAATCGATGCTGGCGCTCCGGCTTCAATCTGCTTGGCCAAAACCGAAGATGACGCAAAAGAAGACACCACATCTATGCCGTCTTTTTCTTTGAATTGTTTGGCAGCTTCTTCAATCACATCTTTCATGCTGGCTGCCGCAAAAACAGTCACCTGTTCTGTGGCATATGCCAATGATGTCACCAAACAAGATAATGCAACCGCACAGCTGAATAAAATTTTCTTCATTGATCTCCACCTCAGAAGCACCCTCAAACGTGCCTCCTCCCATAATCATGATTGACCATCGTTATATTCTGACGGATATAATGAATTAAACATATAATTTTCACTTCAACAAACAAAAAAAGCTCCCCGAAGGGAGCTTTGATTTTATTAGCAATGGCGCAGATAAAAACTTGCCTTAACTGCCGATATGGCGGGCGCGACCATATTTTTTCGCCAGCATGATTTGTTTTTCGCGCTCGGCATAACGTGCGCGATCTTCATCAGTGCGCTCATCATAGCAAATTTCGCATGAAATGCCGTGCTGGAATTTAGGCGACAACTTACCCTCAGCCGTGACCGGACGGCGGCAAGCACGGCAAAGTTCAATGTCGCCTTCGACCAAACCATGTCCAACAGACACGCGTTCATCGAAAACGAAACATTCGCCTTCCCACTTGCTTTCTTCCGCCGGAATATCTTCCAGATATTTCAAAATGCCGCCTTTGAGGTGGTAAACATCATCGAAACCCAAGCCTTTGACAAAAGCAGTTGCTTTTTCGCAGCGGATACCGCCCGTGCAGAACATCGCAATTTTTTTGCCCTCCAGCTCATCACGATGTTGCTCCACCCATTCCGGAAATTCGCGGAATGTTGTGGTGCACGGGTCAATCGCACCTTCAAAAGTGCCGATTGCATATTCATAATCATTGCGCGTATCAACGAGAATGGTGTTCTCATCGCTGATCAGATCATTCCAATCTTTTGCCGCAACATAGGTACCGACGCTTTGCAGCGGATCGATACCTTCCACACCCATGGTTACGATTTCACGCTTCAGCTTAATTTTCAAGCGATAGAAAGGCAGTTTGCTGGCGGTGGAATATTTCAATTCCAGACCTTTAAGCTCCGGAATGGCCTCGATATAATCAATCAGCGCGGCAATGCCTTCTTGCGTACCTGCCACGGTTCCGTTGATGCCTTCACTTGCCAATAGCAGCGTGCCTCTGACATCGTGCTTGTTGCACAACTCAGTCAAAGGTTCGCGCAACGCTTCAAATTGCGGCAGTTTCGCAAATCGATAGAGTGCGGCAACGGTAAAAACGGGTGCAGACGTGTTCATATTTTTCAGTGCCAGTTCGATTTTTAAATGCAAGTTATGAGCCAGATATTCTTCATTGTCGCAAAATATCTCTAACGCATTGATTTTAATCAATAGTCATATTCCATCAGCAGAAACATGCTTTTTCTGTTCCTGACGTAGCGCTGAAAAGCACAATTTTCAAGCGCACATTTATCCCCCAAGCGCCTGGATCGGCGACAATGGTCTTTTTACGCCAAGAAAAGGAGCATTGCATGTTTAATAATGAGACGATCAAGGCAGTTCTGACAATTGCTTTTAAACATCAGCTTGATCCGGCTGCTTTGCTGGCTGTTGCCGAAATTGAATCAGGCGGGAGAACGTCCTATCCGGTCAATGGCAAAGCCGAGCCCGCCATTCATTTTGAAGGCCATTATTTTGACCGAAGACTGACAGGAGCGATACGTGATCAGGCACGCGCGCAAGGTTTGGCCCATCCAACTGCCGGAACAATCCGTAACCCTTCCAGCCAAACTGCCCGATGGGATTTGTTGGGTCGTGCCGTAAAAATCAACCGTAAAGCCGCCTTGGAATCCACTTCTTGGGGTTTGGGGCAAGTGATGGCGCACATTGGCAATGGTTGGGTTTTACAACCATTGACGAGATGGTCACGCTCGCTCGCCGTTCCGTCTCGGGGCAAATCATGCTAATGACACGCTTCATTCTCAAATCTAATTTGAAAGAAACTCTGCACAGTCAAAACTGGCCGCATTTTGCCAAACGTTATAACGGGCCCAATTATGCCAAAAACCAGTATGACATGAAGCTTGAATCAGCATGGGTCGGCTGGAAAATCCGCCTTGCCCATGAAATGCCGCACACGGGAGCCAGTATCAGTCTAGACAAACCCATTCCCGCCATTTAAATCGTTTTATAAAAAAATTACAGATGCGGAACAGTTCATAACCACCGGAGCTCACATGTCTCAAAAGATCGATCTTCTCAAGCCAGTACTTACAGGCCAACCGGTCATTCCGGTTTTGCTCATCGATAAAGCAGAACATGCCGTTCCGCTTGCGCGTGCGCTTGCTAAGGGTGGTCTGCCTGCCATTGAAATTACACTGCGCACCCGTGCCGCGTTGCAAGCAATCAAAGCCGTTGCCGATGAAGTGCCGGAAGCCATTGTCGGTGCAGGCACTATTCTGGACGCTAAAAATTATCAGGATGCGGTTGCCGCCGGTTCACGTTTTATCGTCAGCCCCGGAGTTAGCCGCAATATTCTTGATGCTGCCAATGACAGCGCCGTGCCTTTATTGCCCGCCGCCATTACACCAGGCGAAATGTTGAGCCTTCGTGATGAAGGCTACCGCTATTTGAAATTCTTCCCCGCCGAACAATCCGGTGGTGCTGCCTTTTTGAAAGCAATGTCATCACCTCTAGCTGATCTTTCTTTCTGCCCGACCGGCGGCATCAGCCTTGCCAATGCCAACAATTATTTAAGTCTGCCGAATGTTGTCTGTGTTGGTGGTTCTTGGGTCGCACCGCAAAATCTGGTTGAAGCCGGTGAGTGGGATGCCATCACAAAGCTTGCAAGCGATGCCTGCAAGCTGAAAACTTAAACCAACAGAAAAGCCCTGAACCTTCAGGGCTTTTTTATCGCTGCAATTTTATGCCGACATAAATGCTGTTTGATTTATACTCCCGCGATGCCAGATCACTCCTCATTTGTTCATGACGCAATCGCGCATTCAGCGCTACAAGGCGATTGATCGAGTAAGTGGCACCAATTTGTGCGCCATAGGTATAATCAAAACCGGTATTGTCTTTATTATCACGTATGCGCGTATCCAGCCCAGCCGTCAGCATCAGGTTGGAGCGCACTTGATGCTTTACTTCCAAATTTGCCAGATAAAGCAGCGAGCCACTGACATTGGCAGCTGTCGCCCCTTCCACAAGGGTACGGGCATTGAGCGCCACATCCGTGCCGCGCTGCGGCGACCAATTCACCAAAGCATTGAATGCCAATCCGTCGATATTACGCAAACGATCATCATCCAATTGCGCCCGTAAATAACCAACGGAAAACTCACCGTTGAATTTTTCGCCCATATCAAACATCAGCCCCGCATTGACAGAATATTGATCACCGCTGCGCTGAAAGCCGTTATGGTCATATTTGTCATCATAGAAGCGTTTACCCGCTTCCACTTCGACAAAAGGTTTGAGCGCCGCCGACACTTGAAAACCGCCCCGAAGCTTGGTGCTGACATAATTATTATTACGATCGCTTTGGCTGATGGTTCCCCCACCAATCAAATCTGCATCACCATAAATGTTACGGTCAAATTGTACATCTGCTCGACCGAAAAGCAAAGCACCTTCCCTTTGGAAGCCTATTTTGCCGGTAAGTGTATGCAAAAGCGGGTTTTCATCCGCAATGGCCAAGCTATTCGGACTGGAAGCACTTTCGCGACGCAACATATAATCAAAGCCTAAGTCCAGACGGCTTAAGCTATCAATATCCAATCGCAAACCACTGTTGATGAATAAAAACGGCTCCGACACATGATCACCGGAGATGTTTTTCACCCAGTTTCCAGACAGGTTGAAAAAGGCAGCATGGCGCGATAAATCCGTTTGAATACCCAGACGTAATTGTGTTTCAGATAGAACCGCACTTCTACCCGTGCTGCTATTATTGGCATTGCTGGTGACGCGCAAACCCTGCTCAAGTGTGGGGCGCAAAATGAAACTACCGCTGCGGATACCAAGTGCCGCATAAGGATCAGTCTCCGGTCGCCCGCCCAAACCCTGCTCCGGTTTTTGCGGCAGGTTTTCGCGAGTTGCTCGGTTTGGCCCTTCATCCTCATTTTGGATAAAGCGCGCCGCCTTGGTACTTACCCAAAAGCTTGGCTCTTCTGCGGCTTGCTGTGCTGTTTGAGCAAAAACCTGCCCTGTATTCAGTGCAAAAAACAAGATAAATAAAAGCCGCTTCAGTGGCAAACTACACACTGAACGACTTAAACTTGCATTGTTTTTTAGCGTCTCAACCATCAAAGTATTCTACAAACCAGTCAATTCATGGTTTATAAGATCTAACTCTTTATGGTTAATATTTAGTTGACAAGGCTTTCACGCCTTAATGATTTTAATAATAAATTGAATATGTTATTTGATATACATCTTTAGAAAGACCTATGTAGCTCACGGTAGTTCACACAAATTCGTGCAATTGTGTCATGCTTTATCATTGGACAAACAGACACGAAAAGCTTATCGGTTCACACCATGCAAGACTTGATCAGACCTTCCGTTAAAGACGATGCCGAGGCAGCTCTTGCTTCCGCATTAAGAACCCTGAACACCGAGAAAAACGGTTTGTCGGCGCTTGAAAATGCGTTGCAAAACGGCCTCGCGGCACCCTTTGCCGAAGCTGTCAGGGTCATTGGCGCCAGCAAAGGGCGTCTTATCGTAACCGGCATCGGCAAAAGCGGCCATGTCGGTTCCAAACTGGCGGCAACATTTGCCTCCACCGGTACAGCTGCCTTTTTTGTCCATTCTGCTGAAGCCAATCACGGCGATCTCGGCATGATCAGCTCAGATGATGTGATCCTCGCCCTTTCATGGTCAGGTGAAACAGCAGAACTTAAAGGCGTTGTGCAATTTGCCTCCCGCTATCGTATTCCTCTGGTTGCAATAACAGCCGGTGAAGATTCAGCCCTTGGCCGTGCCGCAACCACTTGCCTTTTAATGCCGCGCGTTACCGAAGCTTGCCCGCATGGATTGGCACCAACCACATCAACCTTGATGCAGCTTGCCATTGGTGATGCCTTGGCGGTTGCACTGCTCGAAGCACGCAACTTCACCCCCGGCGATTTCCGTACCTTCCATCCAGGCGGCTCGCTGGGTGCAAGCCTGACCCATGTCAGCGAAGTGATGCATAAAGGCGATCGTGTCCCGACCGTTCCGCTCGGCACTTTGATGCCGGAAGCGATGAAAGTTCTCTCACACAAGCGTTTTGGCTGTGTGGCGGTACTTGATCAAGACGGGTTGTTGGCCGGTATTGTCACCGAAGGTGATCTGGCACGAAATTTGCATCGTAATCTGTCTGAACTCAGCGTTGATGATGTGATGACCCGCTCACCGAAAACGGTAAGCCCGAGAACATTAGTCAGCAGCGCAATGAGCCTGTTGGAAGAGCACAATATCAGTGTATTGATTGTGACAGAAGAAAACCGCCCTGTCGGCGTTATTCATTTCCACGATTTATTACGTATCAAAGCCGCATAAAACAAAAAAGCCCGGTCAATTCCGGGCTTTTCATTATCTTCTTCAAGCTTTAGGCCAGTGCTTCCACCACTAAAGTACCCTGATCGAAACCGGTAATCAGCACCGATGTACCAACCGGCATATCATCGCCATTGACACGCCAAATCGTATCATTGATTTTCAGGCGGCCGTGACCGTTGACAATAGCTTCAATCAAGACAGCACGCTGGCCGATCAATTGATCGCCGCGCCGGTTAAGCAATGGTTCATCAACTTCACGCTTGCTGGAACCAAAAAAACGGCGCCCGATCAGCGGAAAAGTAACCGACAAAACCAGAAAAACGACAAGTTGTACCTGCCAGCCAAGCCCGAGCGCACTGCCAAGCAACAGCACCAATGTGCCGGTAACAAGAGCAGCAGCGCCAAACCATACCAGAAAAATTCCCGGTAATAACACTTCCAGAACGAGCAGAATAAGGCCAAGAACAATCCAGCTCCAATGGCCTGATTGTGCAATCAAATTTACAATCATCCTCTGCCCCCTACTTTCAGTTGACGGCTTATTTTTTACCCGTCGTTGGAACCGAGCGGTTGCGCTGAGGCGCATGATCACCCGCATTGTCATCGCTGCCGGAACCAAAAACTTCCTTGGCAATCGCGCCGATACCACCCAGCGAACCGATCAGCGAGCTTGCTTCCAACGGCATCATCACGATCTTGTTATTCTTCGCACTGCCGATTTCGATCAAAGCTTCAGTATATTTCTGCGCGATGAAATAGTTAATTGCCTGCACATTACCTTCGGCAATCGCGTCAGAAACAAGCGTAGTGGCCTTAGCTTCGGCCTCCGCAAGACGCTCGCGGGCTTCCGCTTCGCGCCATGCTGCTTCACGCTTGCCTTCAGCCTGCAGAATCTGCGCCTGCTTCAAGCCTTCCGCACGCAAGATCTGCGCATTGCGGTCACCTTCAGCTTCCAGCACCTGCGCACGTTTATCGCGCTCCGCCTTCATCTGGCGCCCCATAGATTCAATCAGGTCTTTCGGCGGATTGATATCTTTGATCTCGACGCGGGTCATTTTAATGCCCCATGAATGCGCCGCATCATCCACCACATGCAACAAACGTTCATTGATCGTGTCGCGGTTGGAGAGCAATTCATCAAGATCCATCGACCCCATAACCGTACGGATATTGGTCATGGTGAGGTTCAAAATGGCATAGTTCAAATCAGAAACTTCATAGGCTGCCTGCGCGGCATTAAGGATCTGATAGAAGGCCACACCATCAACGCTCACTGTCGCATTATCACGGGTGATAACTTCCTGTGTCGGCACATCCAATACCTGCTCCATCATATTGAGCTTGGCACCGATACGATCAAAAAAAGGTACGATCAGGTTAAGCCCCGGGGCAAGCGTGCGGGTATAACGGCCAAACCGCAGCACAGTAAAATGATAACCTTGAGGCACGGTTTTGACGCCTGCAAACAGCGTTATCAGCACCAAGAACCCAAGAATAACCAATACGATATCAAAACCTGTCATCGTAAAACCTTTTTAAAACAGGCACGCAACGTGCCAAAAAAATATCATTTGCAGCTTATACCCAGCCCTGCAATTCACGGCGCACCAGCGTCTCAATCACTTTCATACCGTCTACGGTGTCATTGAGGCACGGAATATGGCTGAAATTGACGCCGCCATTTTCATGAAATTCTTCGGCTGCTTCATTGCCGATCTCATCCACAGTCTCAAGACAATCTACCACAAAACCCGGATTAAACACAGCCATTGACTTAACACCTTGCTTGGCAAGATTAATGACGGTTTCATCAGTATATGGCTGCAACCATTCTTCAGGCCCAAAACGCGACTGGAAAGTGCTGCGGAATTTTTTATCATCATAACCCAAACGTGCCTGCAATAAACGTGAAGTTTCATAGCACTGTTCCGGATAAGGATCGCCCTTTTTGGCATAGCTTTGCGGAATACCGTGATAGGATGCCAAAATCACCTCAGGCTCGAAATCGAGGCTGGCGACATGTTTTTCAATCGAACGTGCCAAGGCTTCAATATAAACCGGCTCGGTCTGATATGTAGGCACAATTCGCACAGCAGGCATGAAGCGCTTTTTCATCAACACTTCAAAGAACTTGTCATTGACCGTTGCAGTGGTGGTCGCCGAATATTGCGGATAGAGCGGAAACATCACAATCCGCTCACAACCTTGCGCCAGCAATCTGTCAGTCACTGTTTCAATCGACGGCTGACCATAACGCATTGCCCAATCAACAATCACGTTGTCGTGATCTTTGAGCGCCTCTGCCAGTTTCTCGCTTTGCGAACGTGTATAGGTGCGCAGCGGCGATTCATTCTTTTCACGATTCCAAATACGGGCATATAAAGCGCCGGATTTTTTCGGACGTGTCATCAACACAATGCCATAAAGAATCGGCAACCAGATCGCGCGCGGCCATTCAATGACACGCTTATCGGTCAGAAATTCAGCCAGATAACGGCGCATGGGCTTATAATCAGTACCATCCGGTGTGCCCAGATTAACCAGCAATACACCCACTTTAGGCGGCGGCACCTGTTCGATATCCGGATTGGTATAAGCTAAATCATTCACGCGCATTGTCTGTCTCCTGTATTGCCCGAAAACTAGACAAATCCGGACAAATTTCAATACCGTCCTAAACTGAACGACTAAATAAGCAAATGTTTAAACACTTAGCCAATGAAAAAGCCGCTCTTTCCCAGAGCGGCTTGATAAAACCATCGGTCAAGGCTCATGAAAATCAAGCACGACGCTGCAACGAGAACTGCGCACCTGCCGATGATGTGCAATTCAGCTGATTTTGCGAAACCATTGCACAATTGACCTTGGAAACAGTACCGCGTACCAGCGAACGCATTTCAATTTCGACCAAACGCGGCGACTGATAACGATAGCTGCCCTCAGCCAGTTTTTCGTTAGTGTCAGTGGTGCGGGTGATGAAAACACCGCTATTGAAGCTGGATGTAATGCCGTTGGCATCAACCCAATTGCCGTCAATGCCAGCTGGTGTCACTTGCGGAGCGATACCGCCGCCGCCAAAATTAGGTCCCGATGTTTCACAAGCTGCCAAGGACAAGCCCAACGCGGCCAGTGTTGCAATAGTGCGGAAGCGGTTCATGTTAAGCTCTCCCGAAAAAATCTTCATTATGTTGATGGTATCAAATCCATTGCAAAACAAGAGCACTTTTTTATCAAGCACATGAGTGTTGCAGTTTTATCGCAGCCTTCAAAGCCTTATAAACGCACAAAACGTGAAGACAAGTCTGCTTTTATCATACCACGCAAAGAATTACCGACGAAAATATGATGAGCATTTAGCACATCATCAAGCCCAAGCACAGCTTCGCTGACAATCTTTTTACGCAACAATTCTTCACGCAAAATACCGGATAACAACCCGCAACATATATCAGGTGTAACGCAAACTTTATCACCTTTATCCAAAAAGACCGTTGTAATGGTGCCCTCGCACAATTGCTCCAGATCATTGAACAGCAATACCTCATCCACCTCATCGCGTGAAAATTCTTCGCGTGCTGCCACATATAATTCACGCCGCGTCGTTTTATGTTTCAGCAAGGGATCATCATGACGAAGTCGTGTTTTGGCAATGCCGAGCCGCCAAATAGTGTTTGCAGGCAAAGCCTCATAGGACGATGTTTCAATATCAATCACGCCTTCCGGATCAAGCGTCAAACGCACACGCAAAGCTTTGACGCCCTGCCCTTTTGCCGCCAATTGCTGACGCACAGCATTGATGTCAAACGGAAAACCTAATGCGCGCGCCGAATTTTCCAACCGCTCCAGATGCAAATCCAGCCGCAGAAAATCTGTATCCGGCTCATAGCGCAAGGTTTCTATGAGCTGAAAAGCTGGTGTCATTTCAGTGGTTGATGATCGGTCGCGTAGCGGGCTTTCAACAGACATTCTGCATATTCCTCCTCTGCGGTTGAATCCAAGATAACGCCGCCTCCGACATTGAGAATAGCCTGTCCACCGTCAAAGAGCGATATGGTTCTGATCGCCACATTGAAACGCATCTCGCCTGATGGCGCAATCCAGCCAAGTGAGCCGCAATAAATATCCCGCGGTGTGCGCTCCAAGCCTTGTAATATCCGCATCACACTGATTTTAGGCGCGCCGGTGATAGAGCCGCATGGGAAAAGTGCCGCAAAAATAGCACCCAAACTTAAATCCGGTTTCAACCGCGCCCGCACACGGCTGATCATCTGATGCACGGTTTCAAAACGCTGCACGGCAAAAAGTTCCGGCACATGAAGCGTTCCGGTCTCGCTGATCAATGAAATATCGTTGCGCAGCAAATCAACAATCATCCGGTTTTCGGTTTGATTTTTCGGATCATTTTTTAAAAAATCACGCCAATAATCATCTTCTTCAGGCGTTTTACCCCGAGGCGACGTGCCTTTCATCGGATGTGTTTCAATCCAACGCTCCTGATCCACTTCAAAGAATAATTCCGGCGAGCGGGAAAGAATAATCGGCGCACGACTTGCCGCACCAAAATTACAATAGCACGCATGGCCGACCTGCTGGCGTTTAGCAAGCGCCAGGAAAAGCGCATATGGATCACCTTCCCACTGCGCTTTGATCGGAAAAGTCAGATTGCCTTGATAGCAATCACCAGCGCGCAAATGAGACTGTAATTTATTGAAATTTTGGCGATATTCATCCAGATTCCATTGCGGTTGAAAATTATAAATGCGCGCGGCAGCATCGTTCTGCGCCAAAGGCGCTTCGACCGGCTTTTCAAACACCCCAAAAGACAAAAGCGGCGCTTTACGCCCTTCGGGAAGGCTTTTGCGCAATTGCGGCTCTAATAAATAGCCCGCTTCATAAGACAAAAATCCTGCAAGCCATAACCCGTCATCATGAGCTTGCTGACAGGCTTGAAAAGCTGCCTCAAACGCATGCGGTTCATTGGCTTCAATGATATAAAGAGGAGCCGCGAAAGACATTTCGCGGCCCTTTTTCTCATCTGCGAAAAGAATAACGGCATCGTTGATCATTTAAAACAGCTCATGTTTAAAACAACTTCTGGCCGCTTAGTCTTCCATTGCTTCCAATTCGTCGATGATGGATTCAATGACTGATAAACCCTTCTGCCAGAAATCCGGATCACTCGCATCAAGGCCGAAAGGTGCCAGCAACTCACTATGATGTTTGGTGCCACCAGCCTTCAACAGATCAAAATATTTTTGCTGGAAACCTTCTTCGGCATTTTGATAAACCGCATAAAGCGAGTTTACCAAACAATCGCCGAACGCATAAGCATAAACATAGAACGGTGAATGGATGAAATGCGGAATATATGTCCAGAAAGTTTCATAGCCCGGATTGATATGAACAGCATCGCCCAAGCTTTCATGCTGAATTTCCACCCAGATTTCACCGATACGCTCGGCCGTTAATTCACCTTGTGCGCGCTCGGTATGAACGCGACGCTCAAACTGATAAAACGCAATCTGGCGCACAACCGTGTTGATCATATCTTCGGCTTTTTGCGCCAGCATGGCTTTGCGCTCACGCTTATCGGTGGTTTTAGTTAGCAGTGAGCGGAAAGTCAGCATTTCACCAAATACAGAAGCCGTTTCTGCCAATGTCAACGGTGTGGACGCCATCAACGCGCCCTGACGGGCTGCCAGAACCTGATGCACGCCGTGACCAAGTTCATGTGCCAACGTCATCACATCACGTGGTTTGCCCATATAATTGAGCAACACATATGGATGGGCGGAAGGAACAGTCGGATGTGCAAAAGCACCCGGCGCTTTGCCTGCACGCACTGGCGCATCAATCCAGTTTTTATCAAAAAACTCTTGTGCAATATCCGCCATTTCCGGCGCAAAACCACGATAGGCAGAAAGCACGGTTTCACGCGCTTCATCCCAACTGATCAGCGCTTGCGGGGTTTCCGGCAGCGGCGCATTGCGATCCCAGTTTTCAAGTCTTTCAAGACCAAGCCATTTGGCTTTCAAAGCATAATAACGATGTGAAATGCGCGGATAAGCATCCGTGACTGCCTGTGTCAAAGCATCCACCACTTCACGCTCGACACGGTTGGCCAGATGGCGGCTGTCGGCAATATCTTCAAAGCCGCGCCAGCGGTCAGAGATTTCCTTATCTTTGGCCAGCGTGTTGGTAATGAGCGTAAAAATACGCATATTGGCGGCAAAAGTTTTTGCCAAAGCATCAGAGGCCGCCTTACGAACCGCACCATCAGCATCTTGCAACATGTTCAAGGTCGGCTCGATCGCCAATTCCTGACCATTCACCTCAAAGCGCAAAGACGACATGGTTTCATCAAACAAACGGTTCCATGCGCTGTAACCGGTCACTGACTTTTCATGCAGCAAATGTTCAATACGGTCTTCCAACTGATATGGTTTATCTTTACGCAAGTCGACCAACCAAGGTCGATAATGACCAATGGCCGGATTATTTTCAATCGCTGCATCCAGCACTGCATCATCAATGCGGTTCAGTTCCAATGTGTAGAAAATCAAAGGCGTACTGGCGTCGGTCAATTTCTGCTGCACATCACCATAAAGCTTGGCGCGGTTCGCATCACTGGTATCGCCATAATAATAAAGGCCGACATAAGAGCCGATACGCCCCATCAATTCGCTTAAATTTTCATAAGCCTCAATGCTCTGGGCAAAATCACCACCATTTGACTTCATCAATTCTTCATTCAGTTTTCCGGCCCAACGCTTTTCAAACGCTTTTGCATCGGTGAAACATTTTTCAATATCGCGGGACAGTTCCGGCGCATCAGGACCTTTATAAAGATCATCCAGATTCCATTCAGGTAAAGTGCCGAGTTTACTGTTTGCACCGCTCATTGAGGGTCTCCTGTCATCCATTTCGATTCTGGCAAATAAAGCCATTTTGCGCTTCAAACCTTACACTGCTTCGTTGGTTTATTGTGTAAAATTAATCATCGCCCAAGTGATTCGCTAAATCGACATGGCGTCAATACCTATTTTTTTGATCTGAAACACATTTGACGCTGTCGATCTTATTTTTGCATATTAATAAATTGAATCCTGTAAATCAGGACATTTTAGGCAAAAACACTGGTAAATTGCGGCGAAATCCTGTTAATACTTTGTTAAGCATGGCAAAAAGAGATGCTGAACTGTGTCTTTTTCGCCATAGTACCAACGCAATTGATGTTCACTAAGCCTCCATTAACCAATAAATCCGATACTAGTCAGTGATCCGACTGAAAGAACGGTAAGGCTATACGAATTGATGGACAGCACCTTGATTATCAAAACGGGATATAACCGCATCAAAGCAAAGTTCCTGCGCTGCATTATTGCAGGTGCAGCTTTCGCGGTTACTGCTACAACAGTTATGATGCCCAATGTCGCCTCGGCAGAAACCCGTAGTCTGAAACTTTATTATGTGCATACCGGCGAGCGCGCCGAAATCACATTTAAAAAAGATGGCCGCTACCTGAAAGAAGGCCTGCAAAAGCTTAATGTGTTTTTGCGTGACTGGCGCCGTAATGAGCCAACGAAAATGGACCCGCGTCTGTTCGATCTCGTATGGCAAGTTTATAAAGGGACCGGTTCTTCCAATTATATTACGGTTGTCTCGGCCTATCGTTCTCCTGCAACCAACAAAATGTTGCGTTCTACCACGAGTGGTGTGGCTGAAAACAGCCAACATACCCGTGGTAAAGCTATGGACTTCTTTATCTCCGGTGTTCCACTGACAAAACTGCGCCAATTAGGCATGCGTTATCAAATTGGTGGCGTTGGATACTATCCAAAGTCCGGTTCGCCTTTCATCCATCTGGACGTGGGCGGTGTTCGTGCGTGGCCACGCATGAGCCGCAAGGAATTGCTGGCTCTCTTCCCGGATGGGAAAACCGTTCATATTCCGTCCGACGGCAAGCCCCTGCCAGGCTACAAGCAAGCTTTGGCTGAAGTCGAGCGTCGTAAATCTTCCGGCGGCGATATTGTTGTTGCCAGTGCTGCTCCATCCAAAAAACGCAGTGCCACTTTATTCGGCGCCTTGTTTGGCGGCGGTGCAGATGAAGAAGAAGACGTCAATGACGACAATATCCGCGCCGCAACTCCGGCACGCCGTCCGGCAACAGCAGCACCACGCCCTTCAGTACCGACTGCCGTACCGGCAACAGCACCGGCTCCGGCACCGGCAGAACCTTTGATCGCTGCGCTGCCGACGCGTAATGTCCCGCTTCCGGTAGTAGCTCCGCGACCAGCAGCACCCGTTGCTGCTGTCCCAACCGCTCCGGCACTGCCTGCCGAACCTGACAATATTCCATTTGCAATTGCCGCAGCACCTGCGGAAACACAAAACACCGCTGTCGCACACAGCATTATTCCCGTACCGGCACGCCGTCCGGCAAGCGCCGTTGAAGATGCAATTGCGATGGCAGCTGCAACTGATACGCAAGCCCCCGTTGCTGATGCGGCACCCACCATGCTCGCAGGCTTCGTTCCCGTTCCTGCAAGTCGTCCGGCAAGTCTTTCTGGTGAAATGCAAATGGCGTCTGCATCGAATAGTGATGCGATTGCCGACCTTCTCAAAAACGAGCAGACCGCAGCCGCAAATGCAGCACCAACGCCTCGTGCTGCCAGCCAGCAACTTGCAGCTATCGCCGCACAAGGCGAACTGATTGCGCCGCCAGCTGACGATGATTTTGCAACGGCCCAAATAATACCGGCATCAAAACCAGTTGCAGCGCCACCTGCACAGGCACCGGTACCAACTCCTGTGGTGGCTGCGAATACAGCTCCGAAGAATAGTGTTCAGGTCGCAAGCCTCGACACCAAGTCACGCACGACTGCAAAATCAGCCAAGCCAAACGGCAACAGAGCCAAGGCCAACAAAGCAGCCATTGTTCAGCCGGCGACAGCACCTGTTTCGCAACTGGCTATGTCAACTGAATCCGTTGCCAATGCCGTCCCTGTTACCAATCCGGTTTTGCGTAATGACGCCATGCGTGAAGCGCCCGCCATGGTTTACACTGCAGGTTTCCAACGTGACATTCCATCCACAGAGCGTGTAAACAGCTTCAGTGGTCAAGCCGTCACTTTCTTGTCAGTTGCCAAATTCAAAACGGCTAACTGACCGACTTCAAATAATAAAAAAGGGGCTTTTAAGGCCCCTTTTTTATATGCATTTCATAGTAAGATTTTATCTTGCTTTGATTGTTTTCAGCAAGTGCTCAATTGAATATTCCACATTCGGACGGATATCATTGCGCCACAAAGCGAAAGCCACATTGGCTTCGATAAAACCTTCTTTTGAGCCGCAGTCAAAAGTCAGCCCCTGATAATTGAAGCCGTAGAACTTTTGTTCATCCGCCAGTTTCAACATCGCATCGGTCAGCTGAATTTCATTGCCGGCACCTTTTTCCTGCTTGCTGAGCAGATCAAAGATTTCAGGCTGCAAAATATAACGACCATTGATGTAAAGATTGGAAGGCGCAGTGCCTTTTGCCGGTTTTTCAACCATTTTGGTAATCTCAAAACCGTTCGCTACGCTCTCGCCCTGTCCGACAATACCATATTTATGCGCATCTTTCGGATCACATTCCTGCACGGCAATGATGTTGCCGCCGGTTTGTTCATAGAGAGCCACCATATCAGCAAGGCAACCGCGTTCGGATTGCATCACCATATCCGGCAGAAGCAGCGCAAAAGGCTCGTTACCAACCAATTCGCGCGCACACCAAACGGCATGGCCAAGACCTAAAGGTACCTGTTGACGGGTAAAACTTGTCGTACCCGGTTGCGGCTGCAACTGTCGCATATGCTCCAGCTCCGCCGTTTTACCGCGTTCTTGCAGCGTTGTATAAAGTTCAACTTGGGCATCGAAATAATCTTCGATAACTGCTTTGTTGCGGCCGGTAACAAATATCAGATGTTCAATACCGGCTTCACGAGCTTCATCAACCACATATTGAATGACCGGTTTATCAACAACCGTCAGCATTTCTTTCGGAATTGATTTGGTTGCAGGCAAAAAGCGCGTCCCCAAACCTGCTACCGGAAAAACAGCTTTACGGATTTTTTTCACTGAACTCATGCCACTCCTCAGTTCTTTATAAATAACAACATTTTCTTTGTTTAGCTTATAATACAAAGGTTTCCACTATTTAATATAAAAGGCTACAATCCATCACTTTAAATATGCATCTTTAACATTTTTGCTTGGCATCCATTTTGATACCTTAAAGTCTCAATATTTTCGAATTACTGGTGCATGGTAAACTAAATGCTAACCAGCACATGTTAAAATCTGTTAAAATGGAGTCATTCAGGCTTCATCCGTTTGAAAGCCCCCTAAAAGAGAAGGGAAACACAGAACTATGCTGCGATTTCCATTCACAGTGAAGACAATTTCGAAAACCAAGATTGCGCTCTCTTCTGCAGTGCTTGCTCTGTTGATGGGTTTATCAACTGCGCCTGCATCAGCCGACGCTAAGTTCCGTCAATGGGTTGCAAGTTTTCGCAATACAGCCATTCAAAACGGTATAAACGCCCGTGTTTATGATCAGGCATTTGCCGGTGTTACAGCACCCGATCCGGAAGTTTTGCGTAAAGCCCGCTATCAACCTGAATTTGTCGATCCGATCTGGAATTACATCGATAATCGCGTCAACGAGCATTCAGTTGCAACCGGTCAGGCAATGGCACGCAAATGGGGGCCATGGTTACAACGGATTGAACAACGTTTTGGCGTTGATAAGAATGTCTTGCTTGCCATCTGGTCAATGGAAAGTAATTACGGTGAAATTCTCAAACGTGACGATGTGATGATGGACACAATCCGCTCACTGGCAACCCTTGCTTATGCAGATCCAAAGCGCGCCAAATTCGGCCGTACGCAGCTGATTGCTGCAATGAAAATTTTGCAGACTGGTGATATCTCCCGCAAACATCTGACCGGCTCATGGGCAGGTGCGTTAGGCCACACCCAATTTATCCCGACCAGCTATCAAGCCTATGCGGTCGATATGGATGGCAATGGCAAACGTGATATCTGGAACTCTGTACCTGATGCTTTGGGTACCGCTGCCAATTTGCTCGCCCGTAATGGCTGGCAAACAGGTCAGACATGGGGCTATGAAGTTATCCTGCCAGCTGGCCGCAAGTTCCCGGCAGGCTCGCTGACTGTTTCAGAATGGGAGAAACTTGGTGTCAAGCGCGCCAATGGACGCCCTTTCCCACGCCCGAACGAAAGCGTAACTTTGCGCGTTTTGGACGGTCGTGAAGGCCCGGTTTTCTTGATGGGTAAAAACTTCAACGTTATCAAACGTTATAATAATGCTGATAAATATGCACTGGCTGTCGGCCTTTTGGCGGATCGTATTGGTGGTTATCAGGGATTGGTACGCGACTGGAATCGTCCATTTACCCCGATCACCATGAACGAGCGCGAAGAATTGCAAAACCATCTCAAAGCCCTTGGCTATTATGATGGCAAAATTGATGGCAAAATCGGCTCCGGCTCTCGCGCGGCAATTGAAGCCTTTCAAAAACGCAACGGTTTGAGTGCTGACGGCCACCCGAGCAAAGAGGTCTTGAACGTTTTGCGCAGACGTTAAAACGCCATGTGTCTATCAAGCAAATTAACTGTTAAAAAAGCCCCGCTGACTTATCTTTTGTCGGCGGGGCTTATGGCTGTCCTGCTATTACCGCAAAGTGCTGCAGCACAGCCTAAAACTTTGTTTGATATGCTTTTTGGTGAGAAAAAAGCGGCTCCACCAGAACCACCTGCACCGAGACAGGCCACCCCGCAGCGTCAGGCACCAGTCCGAAAACCAATTCCGCCTGCCCCGCGCAAACCTTCGCCGGCACGGATCCCTATACCTGTTCCATTGCCCAAGCATCTTGTACAGAAACTCGATGATGCCAACAATGTTCTGATACTGGGTGATTTTTCAAGCTCAGGCCTTGCCGATGGTTTGACAGAAGCTTTTAATGATAATCCATCCGTGCGCATCAGCGATTTGTCCAATGGCTCCTCCGGTTTTGTCCGGCAGGACTATTATGATTGGAACCAATCAATTGCGGCGCTATTAGAGCAGGAAAAACCTGCAGCCGTCGTGATGATGATCGGTGCCAATGATCGCCAGATCATTACCACAAATGGCAAAATCCATCCCTTTTTAAGTGATGAGTGGACAGCTGACTATCAGGCGCGCATTGATAATTTTATCAAAACAGTAAAAGGCGCCGGTTATCCGCTGATTTGGGTGGGACAGCCACCATATGTTTCGCGCGCCATGTCCAAAAATATGCTGGCGCTTAATGAAGTTTACCGCCGCACAGCCGAGCAATCGGGTGCCAGTTTTATTGATGTTTGGGATGGTTTTACCGGCGAAGATGGTAATGCCACGATAACCGGACTTGATATCAACGGACAGGATGCACAATTACGCAGCACCGACGGCATAGGTTTCACTTCGGCAGGCAAAAGAAAACTAGCCTTTTATGTTGAAAAACCGTTGCGTAAAATTTTAAGTGTGACTGAACAACAAAGTGAGCCAAACGCCTCAGCAACCACTGAAACCGGTATTGGCTTAGTTTCACGTATTAATCGCCTGCCAGCGGTGAGTTTGCGAGATTACGCTGCAGATCAAAGCGGTGTTTTGCTTGGTGCAGCGCCTGCCTCCGCCACACTTAATCCCGTTAAGCCGGAAAAATCTTACAGCCCCTATCCTGATCGTGCCGATTATTTCCGCTCCATCACAAATAAATGATCATAAGTTTCGGGAAGCTCTGGACGGCCCTTCATTGCAAAGGCATAACAGCTTCATCACATCTGGCCTTATATGAATGGAGACCATCTTGCATTTTGCATCCGATAACTGGGCAGGCGCTCACCCGACCATTGCAGAAAGTCTCGCCCAACATGCAGGTGGTTTTGCCGCCGCCTATGGCACAAGCGAACTCGACAAAAAAGTAGAGCAGCGTTTCAATGAACTGTTTGAACGCGAAGTGGCGGTTTATTTTGTCGGCACCGGCACTGCTTCCAACTCACTGGCACTGGCAAGCGTCAACCGCCCGGGCGGTGTCACCTTATGCCACCGCGAAGCCCACGTGATTGAAGATGAGTGCGGCGCACCGGAATATTTCACTGGTGGTGCCCGTTTACATCCGGTTGATGGTGCCAATGGTCGTATTGATCCGTCCAAATTGCGTAAAGAACTGAAGCGATTCAATCCGGCTTTCATTCATGCCGGACAGCCGATGGCGGTAACGTTCACACAGGCGACCGAGGTCGGCACACTCTACTCACTTGATCAAATTGCAGAACTCTCATCCATTTGTAAAACACATAATCTACCATTGCATATGGATGGTGCACGCTTTGCCAATGCGCTTGTTTCACTTGACATATCTCCTGCAGACATGACATGGCGTCAAGGGGTTGATATTGTCTCATTTGGCGGCACGAAAAATGGTTGCTGGTGCGCCGAAGCTCTTGTGTTCATGAATCCGGACCGCGCTAAGGATCTGCCGTTTATCCGCAAACGTGCAGCACAGCTCTTCTCCAAAACCCGTTTCATCGCGGCACAATTTGATGCCTATTTGCAAGATGATCTGTGGCTGGATTTGGCGCGTCATTCCAATAAGCTTGCACAAAAACTGGCGGCTCATATTGATGCATCATCGCAGGTTCGCTTGGCATGGAAGCCGCAGGCCAACGAAGTTTTTGCGATCATGAAACAAACCACTTATGACCGTTTGCAAAAGGCAGGTGCCATTTTTTACGATTGGAACCCGCCGCATTCAGAAGCAGACAAAATAAGTGAAGGCGAAATTTTCGCCCGATTTGTCACCAGCTTTGCCAACACCGAAGAAGAAATTGACCGGTTTGGTGCTTTAATCGCCTGAACCAAAACACAGATAAAAAAAGCCCTGATGGCTATCAGCCATCGGGGCTCCTCTTTAATACAAATTAGTGCTTCGAAGCATTCACATTCGCTTCAATCTGCGCACCATTGGATGAAGCTTGTGTCACCTCAATTTTACGCGGTTTCATCTGTTCAGGGATTTCCCGGATCAGATCAATATGAAGCAGACCGTTTTTCAGGCTGGCACCCGAAATTTCCACGAAATCAGCAAGCTGGAACCGGCGTTCAAAAGCACGGGATGCAATACCGCGATAAAGAACTTCGCTGGTATTATCACCTTCTTCTTCAGACTTTTGGCCCTTTATGGTCAACTGGTTGCGGTGAGCTTCAATTTCAAGCTCATTTTCGGAGAAACCGGCCACCGCCATGGTGATGCGGTAATTATTTTCGCCAGTCCGCTCGATATTATAAGGCGGATAGCTCTGCGCACCTTCTGTTGGCTGAGCCAAGGAATCAAACATTGAAAACAGGCGGTCAAAACCGACAGTGGAACGGTACAATGGAGAAAAATCTACATGACGCATGAATAAAGCCCTCCTTAAGAGCGACAAAGTTGCGTTAATGGCGGCAGAACCCCCGATATGGCGAATTCTTATTGCCGGCAGCCCCTTATGTGGCGGCTACAATCCAGATGTGGGAACCATATTTCTCCTTTTCAAGACTTTTTATTTGAAGTTTTTTAGCTTTTTTTGACCACTTTAACGGCCGCAATCCGTATGAATATGAAATGAACAAGGACTTCTGATTTCGTTCAGGCAGCATCTTTTATATTGGCATCATCGACAAAATAACCACGCCTCCCTCAATATCCGGGGCATTGAAATTTGAAGTTGAAGGAAATTGAAGATGAAAAAAGCGCTTATTACTCTGGCAGCCCTTGCAACCATCGTCACCGGCATATCGCTTCCTGCGGCAGCTGCGCCGGCTAACGAACTAACCGTTAAAGTTCATTCTTCATGGAACGATCGTGGCCGCCACAGCCCGCACCATGATTGGAAAAAACCGCCGCACAACTACCGCAATCAGATGATGAAGCCGGGCGAAATTAAAAGAATGCTGCATCGCCAAGGCTATCGCACACATAATATTCGTCAGCAACGCGATGAATATTATGTACGTGCCCATAATAACAAAGGTCGTCAGGTTATGCTCATCGTCAATGCCCGCAGCGGTAAAATTGTCGGCCAGCGTTATATCGGTCGTCCGCACTTTACCCGCACATAAATTAATATTGCCCGGATAACGTCCCTTATATGGGCAATATACAAACCGGAGCGGTTGGTTTTTTCATCCGCTCCGGTTTATTTTTTAAAAAAACACGCTAACATTCTCTCAAACTTAATTTTTTAACCACTGCAATCATAATATCTTTCCTATATAAATATTGAATTATATCAGTTTGTTCCCTGAAAGGCCTTCATGTGACCACCTCCGCCCAACCAGATACACATGAAAAAGCCGACGAGATTTTATTCGAGACCAGCGACAATCTGAAACCACAACAGTTTCAGGCCGGGTTTTTAACCAGCAAAGATCATAAAAAATTGCGTTACGCCTTGGTGCCTTCGCATCCGCAGCACAATCGTGGCACAATCATTCTGCTGCACGGGCGCAATGAGTGTATTGAAAAATATTACGAAACCATCGATGATTTGCATATGCGCGGCTTTCATACCGCAACCATGGATTGGCGGGGTCAGGGACATTCCGACCGACTCATCAAAAATAAAAACCGTGGCTTTGTGCGCCGCTTCAAAGATTATACCGATGATCTGGAGCAATTTATCCATTCAATCGTTTTAAACGAATGCCCGCCACCCTATTATATCCTCGCGCATTCTGCAGGTGGTTTGATCACACTTTCAGCCATGCCGCATCTTATACCGTATATTGACCGCATTGTGCTCGCCGCACCTTTATTAGGCTTTCCAAGCAACAAATTGTCCGAAAAAAACTTGCGCCGCTTGAGCCGTTTGATGACATTTTCTGGCTTCGGCAAAACCTATGCCAAACGTGGAATTCCCCCAGGCAATAAGCGTGAATTTTCCGGTAATATTCTCACTAGCGATCAAATACGCTACGAGCGCAATCAGAAGATCATTTATAACCATCCGACACTCGGACTGGCTGGCCCCACTTTTACTTGGGTTTTCAATGCACTACATGCCATTCACCAATTAAATCGTCCGAAAAATCTGACCTCCCCGAAAATACCAACGCTTTTCATTTTGGCTGGTGGCGATACAATCGTCTCCAGCAGAGCTGCACAAGATTATGCCCGTAAAATCCGAGGAGCGTCTTTCATCACGATTGATGGCGCCCGTCACGAGTTGATGCAGGAAGATGATCATTACCGACAGCAATTTTGGGCGGCGTTCGATGCTTTTATTCCCGACGCCCAAAACAAGCCGATCATCAGCCAAGATAAGTCGCAATAGCTGCTTCATAAAGTTCATGGGTTGCGGCAGCAATCACATCGCCGCCAGCTTCGGCTGCCCCCCCGTCAATTTGGCTAATCACGCCGCCTGCCTGCTCAATAATTGGAATAAGAGCAACAATATCATAAGGTTGCAGCCCCGTTTCAATCACCACATCAGCAAAACCTGACGCCAGCATGGCAAAAGCATAGCAATCCACACCATAACGTGTCAGCTGTGCCTCTTGTTGCAAGCGCTTGAAGCCAGCATGTTTTTTATCTTTAAAAAGCGACGGAGTGGTGGTGAATAGTGTCGCTTCTTTCAAATTCTTCGTTTGACGGGTTTTCAATACTCGCAAAGGAGCCGAACCATGACTGAGATAAGCGCCCCTTCCATCACTGAAATAAAGTTCACCGGTAAATGGCTGTGACATCATTCCGGCCTTGGCATCACCATCAATTGTCAGCCCCACCAATGTTCCCCATACCGGCAAACCGGAAATAAAAGCACGCGTTCCATCAATCGGATCAATAACCCAGACATGGCTGTGATCGGTATTATGCGCGCCATATTCTTCGCCCAAAATACCGTGATCAGGAAATTCTTCGCTAATGACTGCACGAATTGCACGCTCTGCCGCGCGGTCCGCTTCCGTTACCGGATCGAAGCCAACCGTATATTTATTATCAATTTCATTAAACTGACGAAACCGCGGCAAGCTTTCGGCTGCGGCTACATCTGCCAATTTTTGAAAAAATGCCTGATCAATAAGCAAACCCGCTCTCCCTGCATAACTACAAATCTCTGTTGATTTATACAAAGATGTTTACATTTGCCACCGGCGAATAAATCCTATTCCGCGGCTAGTTGCGTATAGCCCAAAGCACTGTCCGGCAATGCCGTCAAATCACTTAAAAAACTATACAAATCACGACGCAACAGATCAAAACTGACAAGTTTTTCAAGCGTCTTTTCATTCATATAAAGACTGCGGTTCAATTCTAATTGCAATGCGTGAATATTTTCGGCGGGCTTGCCATAATGTTCGGTGATAAAACCACCCGCGTAAGGCTTGTTATAGGCAACATCAAAACCATAATTTTGCAAAAGATCGATAGTTGCAGCCGCCAAGCCGATATGACAGGCACGGCCAAAGCGGTCGCCAATAATAAAATCTGCCCGTCGTCCATTGGGCTGCTCCAAACCTGCCGGCATCGAATGACAATCGATCAGCACGGCATAGCCGAATTTGTCACGTGTTTTATCCAGCAATTGACGCAATTGTGCATGATAGGGTTTATAAAGTTTTTCGATCCGGTCGAGTGCGGATTGCAGCGGTATTTTGCCCTGATAAATCATCCGCCCCTCCCCCACAAGCCGTGGAACGGTGCCCAGACCACCTGCAACACGTGCTGAATACGTATTGGCATAAGCTGGTACTGCTTCAAAAAACATCCGCTGATCCAGCTCATAGGCTTCACGGTTCACATCGAGATAAGCGCGTGGAAAACGCGCCCTTAACATTGGTGCTCCCAACAAAACCGCTGATGCATAAAGCTCATCCACATAGCAATCTTCAGATGAACGGATGGTCAAACGATCAAGCGCAGACGCATCAAGAAAACTGTCAGGATAATGCGAACCGCTGTGAGGTGAATTAAAAACGAACGGAATGCGCTGTTCGGCTGGTGCCAAAACATCGAATGCCGGTGTCATTAAAAAATCATCATATTCAGCCAAGTGATCGGTTATCCTGCGCACATCTTGAAAACAGCTTGTCGATTTTAGGAATATTTATCTGATCCTAACAAGCTTTGCACTTTCAATCTTCCATCATATTTTCGTCAAAACTCGACATTATGTAGCATTTTTTAAAGTTTTTGGCGTTGTTTTAACGAAAATTCATTCCATATTTACCTAAAAAGGGTTTGCTAGACAGCAAAAGCTATTGAGTCGCAACAGGTGTACGCCCCCAAAAGCATAAGCCTGAAACGACATGACACTCGGACGGACCAATGAAGAGAATCCTTCTTGCTGAAGACGACAATGATATGCGCCGCTTTCTGGTGAAAGCACTGGAAAAGGCCGGCTATCATGTAACCCACTTTGACAATGGTGCCAGCGCTTACGAGCGCTTGCGCGAAGAGCCTTTTTCTCTTCTTCTGACCGACATTGTCATGCCGGAAATGGACGGTATCGAGTTAGCGCGTCGTGCGACCGAAATCGATCCGGATCTGAAAGTGATGTTCATCACCGGTTTTGCAGCTGTTGCGCTTAACCCCGATTCGGATGCACCAAAAGATGCAAAGGTACTTTCCAAACCTTTCCACCTGCGTGATTTGGTGATTGAAATCGAAAAGATGCTGATTGCTGCTTGATTAGTGAAAAAACAGCGTGTTTTTTCCACGCCTTTGAAAAGACACGCTAAAAAAAACAACTTTTATACACAAAAGGCATTGACGAGCGCATCTTGATATGGTGTATGCGCTTCATCGAATGGGCGTATAGCTCAGCGGGAGAGCACTACATTGACATTGTAGGGGTCATAGGTTCAATCCCTATTACGCCCACCATTCGATCCTCCATAAAATCAAAGACTTAAATGAATAAGGCCAGTACTATAAGTAGCGGCCTTTAGGTTCAATGAACCTATTATTAATTTTTATCGCTTTTCAAGCGCCTGCTGATCAACTCAAAGACAGCATCGCTGATCCACATACCACACACCCCTACTAGGAACGCCCCCGCATGCATAGCGACATTGCTCCCATCATCTGGCGGGAGTGGGAAGTGTACAGCCCTCAAATAATGAACGAATGGCTCCGTCAGGTATCCTGCCGCAAGCACACCACACACCGGTGACGCAATGACCTCGCGGAATGTATAGTTTTTATGCGAAAGCGCTCTAAGCACACCGCCACCGATACCTTTAGACCGTATGGTGTCAATGGATCGTCCATCACCAGCACCCCACCTTATTTCCATATGCATTGTGACCGGCAATCGCTTTGCCAGCCTGCTTATCATTGCTTGCCACATAGACAGCCGTTTCAGGCTTAAGGCTGATCTTCTGCCATCCCGCGCAATTGCTCGCACTGGTCGCGCACCCCGCCAAGCTCAACACAGAGACGCTCAGCATCCATATTGTTGATTGTTTCATTAATCCCTGCCCTGTTCTGGATTGCCTGATTAATTGCCTCGGCAGCTTTAAGCGCGGCCTGTTGTTTGCCGTCATGAACCCCAAGCGCATAAAAAAAGAGGCCTGAAACTGCCCCTCCGATAATCGCGCCGGTGATGTGTTGAAGTGTGAGCCTCATGCAGATTGTTCCTGCATGCGTTTAATCAGGAAATAAACACCGATACCAAAAGCCCCAACCATGATAATGGCAAGCGCCCACTGAATTGGCGATGATCCAGCGGCCATACCGCCAAGCCCTGAAAGCAAACCACCAGCTGAAGCGATCAGCTCTGGTTTGAACGCCCGAGCGCTGCCACCTGAGCATCAAGTCCTTGAGCCTGAAGCATTGGTTGATAACGTTTATTCGAACTCAGAAAATCAGCGTAGCCGGAGACGCTATCAGAGGGGCTGGAAAACTGTCGGAAACTATCTTGGACTTTAACCCGCTTCCCATTAATCACTTCATGCGTAGTGAATGTCTGCCCGTCTTTATCCCAACCAATGATAACGACCTGCTCCATCTGGCCAACTGCGCTTTGCAAAATACGATCTGGGTCTATGTCCAGTGTAGTGGTGCCCGTGAAGTCTATGATGTCAGCAGTCATAATTATCCTAGTTTATGTGTATTATTTTACACACCACTATTGACTGCATACCCGTTGTTGTGTATTTATATACACATTAAGAAGCGCAGAGGGCTGATGCTACGAGACAGTAAGAAGATTATTAAACGCCTAGAAAGCGAAGGGTTTGAATTAATATCGGTGAAAGGTTCTCACCACAAGTTCAGAAAAGGGGAAGTTACAATCATAATTCCCCACCCTAAGAAAGACCTTCCGATTGGAACGGCAAAGGCGATAGCGAAACAAGCGGGCTGGGAATAACCAGCCCCTTAACCGCAATAATCATTGTTTTAGCAAAGCTCCACATAAGAGGAAAACCAAATGAAACACTATTTCGCATTGGTACATAAAGATGCAGATAGCGCCTATGGTATTCAGTTTCCTGATCTACCAAATGTCTTTTCTGCGTCTGACGAAGCTGAAGATATCGTAAAGAACGCAATTGAAGCCTTGCAGCTTTATGCTGAGGATGAAACTTTGCCTGAGGCGTCCAGTCATGCCGACATCTTAGCTCGTGACGATGTGCGCGCTGAATTAGCCGAAGGCGCTTATCTCGTATCTGTACCCCTCATCGAAGACGATAACGCAGTCATACGAGTGAATGTCACATTTGAACGTGGCATTCTTAAAGCAATCGACAGTGTTGCAAAAGACCGTGGTTTAACGCGCTCATCATTCTTAGCGCAAGCCGCGCGACATGAGATTGAGGTGGGTGTTTAAGCACCTGCCCTTCTCTAAACAAAAACCCCGCACTAGGCAGGGCTAGAGATTACTACTGACGGCTACAGAACAGGCAGGACACTATTTTTTGAAAGACCCAAATAATGCCTTTACAATCACAATCGCTAGACCAACAATTTGTGCAAAATTCTGCACCAGCAGAATAGGAAGCAGCCAAGCATATGAAGTAAAATCCCACCAGCCAAATCCGACCACTTCTTTTTGCTATCATGGTGATTTTGAAAGGCTGACAGTTTAGCGCACGCTAATTCATCATCAGCCCACTCTCTTTCCCGGACTACATCATCAATCGCTTCAGGACGGTTTGTAGGCACAGGCTCACCAAAGCGAGTTATCTCTTTGAGAATATCGTCTATGGTAGGCTCAGATGTTTTACGGTTTGAGACGCCGTATCATCAAGCATATTGTAGTCGTATCTCCATCATAGTTTTGCTAACATCGAAAATATCAGCAAGCATAGATACGGGAGCTTTGGCTACAGGCGTAAGAAGTGCTTAGGGACGAGGAACTTCCGAAGCGAAAGCATTCACGTCTTGCTCAAAAGCATTGCTACGTTCAACAGCTTGAAACCGTGGAAGAACTGGGTAAGCCTTGGGGTTTTTCTCGAAAGCCTCTCTATGTAATATCCAATGCCCTAACTCATGGGCGACAGTAAACCTCTGCCTTTGAGGTCGGTCAGCTACATTTACGTAAATCCGTTTGGAACGAAAATCGAGTAAGTCAGCTACCTTTTCAGCAAACTTTCCCATATCAGAGAAAACAACATTAACACCGTTCATCTCTGCTATCTCCACAACCGGGATTTGCGGAGTAGTGTAGATTTTTGTAAGCTCTCTGGCTTTAACCCGCGCACCATCACGATTGGGGCTATCAAATGTATTCATGGCGAATTTCATAAGAACCTCCTAAATCTGATAGTTACACAAAAAGCTCGGCAATACTGCCAAGCACTAAGTATCTTACATATAGGATGATTCTTATCAAGTTTCTGATAGTCGAGCTAAAGGCGCCGCCGCTATTAAGCAACCCACCTTGGTGCGCCGGGGCGTGGCGGGTTTTGTTAAAGTGTCATCCTTTAGGATAATTGCCGCTTCTTGAGTGCTCAGCTATTCGCTCACAATGGAAAAGATCATAGATTATGCGATTATTATATCTTGGCTTGTAACCCTACTATATGCAGTATGGGCAATTAGCTA
>NZ_JBJDRZ020000014.1:0-80548 GCF_044987585.2 Paenochrobactrum sp. BZR 201-1
TCAGAACACGAAAAAGAAATCGAAGCCATTAGATTTGAGTTAGATGACTTGGTAAATCGTATTAATTCAATTCTTCCGCATTAATGCATAATGCGAAAAGGCAGCCTTTAAGCTGCCTCTCTCATATCTTGCCTAAGGTCTTATTCTTTCATCATCACTCAGCCAGTGCAAGACCGTTATCATACAATCAAATTTTATAAACTGGCTTAAGCCCCATAAAAAGCTTCGTGATAAAAGACTGTGCCGTGTCTTGGTTCATTAGTGAAATCCAAGCACTGGAAGTATTCAACAGGTGCACCCCGGAAAACCAAAGCCGGGTCGCACTTAAAGTTAAATCTTGCGTAATACTGCGGATCACCCAGAACCACACATCCTGAAGCAGACAGTGCCTTCAACTTTGCCAGACCAGCTTCAATAAGCTTAGTGCCAATGCCTGTTTTCTGGTAATCAGGATGTACAGCAACTGGCCCAAGGCCATACCACCCTGCCCCAGCCCCTTCGATTGCCACCGGCGAGAACGCAACGTGTCCTACAATCCGATCAGCTTGAACAACTACAAGTGAAATTGTTAATGCGCCAGCTTCTCTCAGGCCGTCAACAATAAATGCTTCTGTCCTGTCGCTATGTGGGGCATCTTCAAAAGCCGAAGTGACTAAATCACGAATATTTTGTATATCTTCAGGGGTTTCTGGACATATAATCATAAAAACTACATAGCAATCCAATTCTTATGTCGTCAAATATATTTATAATTGAAATGTCACAGTACTAAACAAAAAGCAGCTGTTAAGCTGCCTTTCAAATCGGATTACCCAGTGTTATGTAGAGTGACATTAAATCATGTTCCCGTCAAGTTCTTTAATGAGTCACGCTATGTTCTTTTTTAAATTCCGTAAAGCTTTATTAGCGATGTCAGCCCGCACTTGAGATAAGCCACCATATGAGGCAGATGCATACCGTCTGCCTCATCCAATACACAGACCTTTTTCGTGGTTGATGTGATTGGTTTACCTGAATGATCAGCTTTGCAGATTGCACACACAGATTTAACGGGCGCACAAAGGGTTACTGCCACGGATGCAGCGCGGCCTGCAAAGCGCCCCCGTGATTACTCTACCCAGTCAAAAGCCATGAAAATGGCATGAGAAGGCATTCGTAAGTGGATGGCGTACTCAGGCAAGCCAATGACTGCCAACCATCGCGGTAAATTCATTTCAAGAGCCTTTGCACAAATTCTTATGGCTAAACGTGAGCAAAGCTCCGGCTACATCACGCCAGAAGAAGCACAATTCATTGGCTCTGACTGCCTTATGAAAATACGGGAGGTCGGTAATGGCTTGTATCGATTTTGACGCTATCGACTACATAGATGAAATATCCACGACGCAGCTTGTCCACGAGCTAGAAAGCCGCCGAAACGGTGGCGACAACGAAGCTTACACAGACCGCTCATGGCGTGAGTGGGTGCTTCTAGCGGATTTTATAGCAGAAGGCAGAAAGGGCGAAGCTCTTGATCTTCTCTCAAGAATTGCCCCGTCGAAATCAATCCGGCAACGACGATCAGTTGTGTGCAGATGAGAATGGCGGTTTGCGCAGTAACAAAAACTTCTGTTTCTGTTGTAGTGACGGTTTGTGCAGTTGCAAAAGACATCAGGGCGGCAGTTGCGAAAGTTGCAATAAGAATACGGCGCATGTTCATTCTCCATCTTGTCGATCATTGTTATGACGTACATAAAGTAAATGCTTCTGCACCTGGATCGTTTCATCAAGTCTTTGATATATTAGAATTATTTTGTGAATTGAATTTTGAATTTATTTTATCCGGAACCAATAAGCTTTGCCCGCCGTTACCTTTACAGAGCGTTTGTCATTCAACTTAGATATAGGAGAAGACAATGGAACGCAGTGACAAGTCCAAATATACGGACAAGCAAAAACGCAAAGCAGAACATATAGCCGAAGGATATGAAAAAGACGGCACTCCGGAAAAAGAAGCCGAAAGGATTGCATGGGCAACCGTCAACAAACAAGATGGCGGGGGTAAAAAACCAGGTGGCTCCGGACGTGCCAAACATAAAAAATCAGCGGAGAAAAAATAACTCATCCTGACCTTTAAGTTTTAAAAAGGAGGAGAAAATGACATCAGTCAGATTTCAGATTGCGGCCGCATTAAGCGTGATGGTTAGTGCCGTTCTTTTTGGTATCGGAGCAGTAATCGTCTTGTCGGTGCCGGAACTTTCAGAAGAAGCAAAATATTTGTTACCGGCAGTCATTATCTTAAGTTTTCTGATTACCCCGTTCATTTCGTGGATTATAGCACCACGCCTGCGCAACCGTTACTGGCAGAGACGCAAAATCATGCAAGAAAAATAAAAATCGCCCAAGCCTGTAGTCCGGCTTGGGTGATCACTGCAGTTCTTTGCTTAACATTTAGGATGAAAATCCATCATCCCTTGGGTAATTAATATTCAAGATGGTTATTAAGACAGACCTTGAATTTCATTCTCTGCATTCAAGCCGATATGTTCAGCAGCTGGCACACGCGGAAGCCCCGGCATCGTCATGATGCTTCCGCAAATGACCACAATAAATCCTGCACCAGCTGATAATTTTACTTCCCTGACAGGAATTATATGTCCGGAAGGTGCGCCTAATAAGGTGGGATCCGCTGAAAAACTATATTGCGTCTTGGCCATGCAAACCGGCAAGTTGCCAAAACCCGCATTCTGCCACAGCTCCAATTGCTTCAGCACAGAAGCATCCGCACTGACATCAGCTGCGCCATAAATTTCACGGGCCACTACTTGGATTTTTTCCCATAAAGGCAAATGATCTTCGTATAGTAAATTTAATGTGTCGTGATTATTATCGGCCAATTGGGCAACTTCATGCGCCAAAACTTCCGCACCTGCCCCACCTTCAGAAAAATGACGGCACAAGATAGCTTTGACACCCAAATCGTCACAAATTTCATTCAAAAGTGCAGTTTCTGCATCCGTGTCTGTTGCAAAATGGTTGATAGCCACCACAACCGGTAAACCGAATTTTTGCACATTTTGAACATGCCGGACAAGATTAACACTGCCGTTTTTCAATGCTTGCGTATCCTCGACACCAAGCTCACTCTTGGCCATGCCGCCATTCATTTTCAGGGCACGGATTGTAGCAACCACTACAACAACATCAGGACTCAAACCTGCTTTCCGGCATTTGATATTGAAGAATTTCTCTGCCCCAAGATCAGCGCCGAAGCCTGCTTCCGTAACGACATAATCGCCCAGCGCCAACGCAGCTTTGGTTGCAATCACACTATTGCAACCATGCGCAATATTGGCAAATGGTCCGCCGTGGATCAATACCGGATTATTCTCAATTGTCTGCACCAGATTTGGTTGCAAAGCATCTTTCAGCAATGACGTCATTGCACCATCTGCTTTAAGGTCGGCGGCGGTAATCGGCTGTTTATCCAAGTTGTAACCAACAATGATACGTGCCAAGCGCGCTTTTAAATCCGCCAAATCTTCGGCAAGACAAAGAATGGCCATCACTTCAGAGGCCACAGAAATATCAAAACCGGTTTCGCGCGGATATCCATTGGCAGGGCCGCCTAATGCAACCGTGATATCACGCAAAGCGCGATCGTTCATGTCAACCACACGACGCCATGTGACACGGCGCGTATCAAATTTTAGATCATTTCCCCAATGGATATGATTATCGATCATCGCTGCGAGCAAATTATTGGCGCTACTGATCGCATGAAAATCACCGGTGAAATGCAGGTTGATATCTTCCATCGGAATAACTTGCGAATAGCCGCCACCCGCAGCACCACCTTTCATGCCGAAGTTAGGCCCCAAGCTTGGTTCACGCAGACAAATGACAGCCTTTTTGCCCATTCTGTTTAGTGCATCGCCCAACCCGACAGATGTCGTCGTTTTGCCTTCACCCGCAGGTGTCGGGTTAATGGATGTTACCAAAACAAGTTTGCCGCGCGGCTTGCTTTTTAATCGGTTGACTACATCATGCGTCAGCTTTGCTTTATCATGACCATAAGGCAAAAAATCATCTGTCACGAGATCAAGCTTCGCAGCAATCTCGGTGATGGGTAATTTATGAGCAGCGCGAGCGATTTCGATATCAGACTTCATTGAACACTCCAGTAGCAAAACAGGGTTGACTACTCATAGCCAATCGCAATTGGTTTTCACAATGTCATTGTGAAACATTTGATGGTCATCCAATGTTTTCCAAATAAACAATACCGCTCTTCAAAATTAAAGTTTCTCGGCCAACAGAATAAAACGATTGTAAACACGTGTGCGCAAGTTATTACGCAAACCGCATGTGCGTCTCTGTGCACGGGCAATCGGCTCATGAGACAACTGACACTTGATATGAAATCCGGCAGCCTCAAGCAGCGGAATAAGACGTTCTGCGGTCAAGCCGTCACCAAAGGGCAACCGATCCATAATTGTAGCGTGTCGCTTACTGATGGCACCATCATAATAATCATCGGGTGACAAACGATCCCAGATTCCCAACAGCCACGCAGCCCAGCGACCAGACGGCTTCGGCTTTGCCCAATCACCATCATAAATCAATAATTTGCCACCTGAACGCAAAATCCGGAACCAGTCAGCAAAAGCAACTTCCGGTTCCACCAGTGTCCAGACCAGATGCCGGCATAAAATAACATCATAGCTATCTGCCGGTTCCATTGTTTGACCGGCATCGGCCAGAAGAAAGCGCAAGTTTTCTTTGCCTGCATGTTTGGCACGAGCAACGGCCAGCATATCTTCAGAAAAATCAATCGCCGTCACATCATGACCAAGGCCATGAACAAGCTTCGTCACCTCACCGGTTCCGCAGGCAAGTTCCAAAACCCGTAAAGGCGGTTCGCCTAAATGATCACGGATAGGCTGTGCCCAAGCACCAGCCTCCAAACCATCTGCAATCTTATGGCCAAATGCCAGATCGAATGTTTTTGAACGACGTGACCAGTAATCGCGAATATCTTCGATCAGGTCATAATTACTGCTCATTAGGAGCGGTTCCCGGCAATAATCTTTTCAAACCGCTCACGCGCACGCTTGGGCATATCGTCCGCCAAAACAGGAGCCGGCGCATTTTCACCCACTTCAATCAGCATCACCATGCCCATGCCGTAATGCGGTGAACATTTAATCGCATAGCTACCTTCGACAGGCAGGCTGATGGTAAAATTTTCTTCATTGATTTTTGACTTAAACGGCTCTGCACCTTCGGGAATCATACCGTCAATGGTTGCCGCATTATGGCCCGGGTGTGACTTGACGAATTTGACAGAGTCACCGGGTGCAATTTTCAAATATTCCGGCTCATAAATCATCGAACCATGCTCATTGCGGTTATACATTTTCACTTCCCATGTTTCGGCGAGTGCAGGTGTTACAACCAGTCCCATCAACAAAGCGGCAATGAATTTCATCAGTTCTGTTCCTCTAAATGGTGGAAACGAAAAATCATACTGTCATCGGTACAATCATGGAGCGGACGGGCACCAACACGAAAAATGCCTGAGATACGTTCAGGCGTCAGCACTTCTGCCGGCGCACCACATGCAATCATGCGGCCTTTATCCATGACCGCCAAACGGTCACATTGCATTGCCTGATTAAGGTCATGCAGCGCCATCACCACAGTGACCGGCAAAGAACTAACCAAGCGCAAGAGGGCTAATTGATGATGAATGTCCAGATGGTTTGTCGGCTCATCAAGAATGAGAAGACGCGGGCGCTGCGCCAGCGCACGCGCAATATGGACACGCTGTCTCTCCCCGCCGGAAAGTGTTGCCCAATCCTGGTCAACCATGTGGCACATATCAACCGCTGCAAGTGCCTCGTTAACGATTACGCGATCTTGCGTGCCGAAAGGGGCAAGTGCCGAAAGCCAAGGTGTGCGCCCAAGTTCAACGACATCACGCACCAGCAGTGCTTCCGTGGTTTCGGCAATTTGTTCAACGACGGCAATATGCTGTGCTATTTCACGCCTTGAAAGCCGCTGAATAGATTGCCCGTCTAGTATCACCTTGCCTTGCGCGCGTGGTACCAAGCCAGCCAGCAATCGCAACAGGGTCGATTTACCGGAGCCATTTGGCCCAATCAGACCAAAACTTTCTCCCGGTTGAATATCAATAGAGACATCCGCAACAATCGTTTTGCCCTTGGTCGTCCAACCGAGATTTTCAGCGCTTAATCTCATGTCCGCCTCCGGTTACTGATTAAAATCAGCGCAAAACCGGGTGCACCGACAAGCGCGGTCACAACCCCGATCGGTACCACCTGTCCTGATATCAGGGTGCGCGAGGCAATATCGGCTGCAATCAAGAAAACCGCACCCGCCAAAGCAGAAGCCGGAACCAGTCTTCCATGACGGGGGCCGACTACAAAACGCATGGCATGAGGAATAACCAGCCCGACAAAGCCAATGGAACCAACCAAGCTCACCATAGTTGCCGTCATAATCGTCGTCGCACCAATCAGCATGATCTGCACACGTCTCACGGCAATACCTAAAGAGGCAGCAGAGGATGCGCCGAAAGTGAAGGCGTCCATGGCACGTATAAACCACAGGCAAACCAAAAAACCGAAAAAAGCAGCGGGCACAGCCAAAGTTACATCCGGCCAACGCACTCCCGATAAGTTGCCAAGCAGCCAAAACATGATGCCGCGTGCTTGTTCAGCATTTGCCGATTTTGCAATAAAAAAAGACGTCAGTGCATTAAAAAGCTGCGATCCGGCAATCCCTGCCAAAACAAGCTGCACCGATCCGCCACCAGCCGCTTTCGCCAGTGCTACCACCAGTAAAAAAGCCAAAGCTGCACCACTGAAAGCACCAACGGAAATACCAATCATGCCGCCGCCGATACCAAGTACCGTTACGGCAACGGCACCGGTGGATGCGCCTGCCGAAACCCCTAAAAGATAGGGATCGGCCAAAGCATTACGTACCAAAGATTGCAGCACAACACCGGAAAGCGCCAAACCTGCACCGCAAGCCGCTGCCACCAGTGTGCGTGGCAAGCGATAAGACCAAATAATACCCTGATCGATCCGGTCAACCTCATGGGTGGCGCCCCACAGATTATTGGCAAACACCGCTGTCACTGTATCCAGCGGCAATGGCGTTTCACCAATGACCACACCGATGAGGATGGCCAGCATCAAAGCGCCAGCCCCCAGCACAGTCCAAAGAAAGATTTTCCACACCATTGCAGTGCGGCCAAAGGTGCCGGAGGCTGTCGTTACAATCATTTCAGGTCAAATCCGGCCAGTTTTTCTGCCAAAAATTCAACAGCTGCCACATTACGGATGGAAGGATCCATCGCATGACCGTTCAAAACAATAATATGACCATTCTTGACCGCATCCATCTGGCTGGCAACCGGATCATTCTTCAAGAATTCCAGTTTCTTTTCAACATCATCGGCCGGGAAACGACGGCGTGACATTTCAGCGATGACAATCACCGTCGGATTAGCACGGGCAATGGTCTCCCAGCTGACAGTCGGCCATTCTTCGTCACTTTCAATGACATTACGAAGATTAAGCTTTTCCATCATATAGGCAGGTGCACCTTTGCTACCAGCGACATATGGATCAACATCCATTTCTGCCGAAGAGAACCAGAACAATGCAGACGCATCGGCAAGGCCTAAGGATTTTGCTTTTTCTGCCGCTGCTGCTTCACGCGCTTTCAGGCTTGCAACCAGCTCTTCGCCTTTTTCCGGCACGTTGAAAATCTGCGAAAGCTCGTTAATGCTCGCATAGACATTGTCAATTTTGAACATATCGGAACGGGTACCATCCGAACCAACACTATTGTCTTTATTCATACAATCGGTTGCCAGAATATAGGTTGGAATACCGATATCATTGAAATGTTCGCGGGTGGCAATAATACCCTGCGGGCCGATATGCCACTCATATTGAACCGTTACCATTTCAGGTTTTTTGGCAACAATTGCTTCAAAACTCGGATCATTGTCGGCAAGGCGCTCAATGCCGTCATTGAGCGATTTATATTCAGGCAAAACATCGGTGAACCAGACGCCGGTTCCAAGAACCTTATCACCAAGACCCAGAGAATAAAGAATTTCTGTTGCTGCCTGACCGATACTGACGGTGCTTTTCGGCGCTGCTTCAAAGCGCAGGTCAACGCCGCAATTGTTGAGGCTCAGCGGATAGCTGGTTTCGGCCTTGGCCGGCAATGTAAAACAGACAGCTGTCAGTGCTGCTGCAATCAGTCTCTTGTGAAACATGTACGTCTCCGGTTGGTGAGGCGACCGGAAAACAGGGAGGGAATGCCGGTGCAATAGCATAGGTAAAAAGCAGCCTTGTCGACTGTTATCTCTAAGCTGGCTATGGCGGACGCACTATTGCGTCTTGTGGCAAAAATCATACGACACCCCCCCGGACACCCCGTCCGGGCCGCGTTACAGTTTTTTGCCGGCAGGTCTCCTGACTGGCGGATCGTCACGTGCAACGTCTTCCCATGATTTTCATCACAGTGACTTGTTGCTGCACGCTCATCGCCTACAGTTGCGGGGGCAGTTCCGTTTCATCATTTTGCGATGTCGGATTCCCTTTTGATTCCCAATGGAAACCGGCAAACAAGGTCTAATCGAACCCATTTAATCCTGCAAGTCACCAATGATCAATCAAGGCTTTGTATCTCCAACAAAAAGCCTCGATAAGATTGATCAAAGACAAGAGTTAAATCAGCGCGGCTATTATTATTCATTTCAACAACCGGTTTAGTTTTTTCGATCAGCATCGAATAAACACAAACCGACATGTTTTTTTACTTGCGACTAAAGCAGCGACTGCTTAATCAATTTAGCAAATTATGATAAATGCAGATTTTAGAGGTTTCAATGTCAGATCAGTCTCAACCCGCTCGCGGAAAAGGGCGCAAAGCGCTTCTGTGGACCACTGTAGCAATCATCGTTGTGGCTGGTGCCGGTGTAACCGGTTACAAATATAATTTACAAAATAATATTCGTCAGCAGATTGAAAAACGTGGTGGTAAAGCGGAAACGGTTTCCGCTGATTTTTTCGGCAATATTCATCTTAAAAATGTAACCTTGCCGCTCAAAAACGACCAGACCATTAATATTGCGACATTCGACGGCCGCCCGCAATTTTTATTCTTGACCGGAAAAGCAGATGCCACCGGCATTACGACTGAAACCGCTCAGTTCAAAATCACTATTCCCCAGCTTCAAATTGATGATGCCAATTTCAACAAACAAGTCTTATCCGAACTTTTTGGTGGCAGCAGCAAACTGACACCGGCAGAAAGAGTAGAGCGCTTTTCAGCTAAAAAAATTCATGTCTCCGAAATACAGTTCGAGCAAAATTTCCTCGATACAAAGCAAAAGACTTTATATAAAAATCTCACATTGAATGATGTGAAAAACGGCCAGATAGCCTCCATGCAACTTGAAGCGGCTCAAGTGGATATGACCGTTTCAGTGCCTAAAGATGACGGCTCCGTCAACAAAGAGCCAATGTCTGTTCTTATTGGTACAACGGATGGCAAAGATATTGATGCCGCCTTCATGACCCGTTTTTATACTGAAAAGGCTGGCCCAGCCAACAATGAGCTCAAGCCTATTCAAGGGACCTATTCAACCAAAAATATTTCGTTCAAACTGCCGGAAGCAACAGCGACAATCAACGAAATTAAAAGTGCCGGTTTCTCCATGCGTCTGCCGGAAGTTCCGTTCTGGCAAATTATGCAAGACATGGGCTCGGTTGAAAATATCGACGATCTAAGTGATGATGAGCGCCGCGAACTATTCCGTAATATTATTAAAATTTACGAGATTATGGGCAAAGGTGATGTCGAACTCATTGATATCAACATCACACCAATTGATGAAACCAAGCCTTCCGCTACCATTGCCAATGTCACGATGAATTTCGACAAACAGGCCTTTGATATGGCGCTCAAAGGTTTGAAAATCGGCACCGAAACCGATTATTTCCGCATGGACGGATTCACATGGGATGGTTTCGACTATGCTGCCACACTTGAAGCCGGTAAAAAGCTTATTGATGTCCCAACCGACGAAATCGATAAATTTCCATTTACGACGCTGATGCCGACCATTGGCACCTTCCGTTTAAGTGGCTTGGATATTGATCTGCCAAATACAGAATCCGACCAGATGGATGAAGGCGAAACGATCGATGAGGAAGATTTAGAAGGTATCGAGGATACACCTGATACTGCCATCACACCTGATGAGGGCAATGATCAAGATGATGCGGATGAAATAATCAAGCCTAACTCCGAAGATCAAGCCGGAAATGAAGAAGTCACGCAACAGGATGATGAAGACGATGGCGAAAATGTCATTGAAGAAATGACTGATGAGCCGGAAGTCGATACAGCCTTATCTGCCGCACCGACACGCGTTAAATTTAAAATGAAAAACGCGATCTTTTCCTTCCTCAAACCAGTCAATGGCATACCGACAGATATTCAAATCGGCTATGACGGTGTGAATATTCCGTTACAGGAGATTCAGGATAACTTCGCACTCAAACTGCGCGAACTCGGTCTGGACAATGTGAACATTTCATCCAACACCCATATTGTCTGGGATGAGCCAAGTGAATCGCTACTCATCAAAGACATTTCCTACAAGGGTGAAAATCTTGGATCATTTGCGCTGTCAGGTGTGATGGGCAACATGTCACGCGAGTTTTTCTCCGGTGACAAGGTTATGATGCAAGTTGCAGCTCTTGGATTGAAGGCTAAAGAAATCAACCTTCGTATCCATGATGAGGGCATGATTAACAAAGCGTTTAAATTAGCCGCACTTGAAAATGGTTCAACCGAAGAAGAAGCACGCCAGCTGACGACTCTGATGATTGCCATGTTTGCAGCTGAATTTGCTGGTAAAAATCAGCAAATTCAAGAGGTTGTAGAAACATTGAACCGTTTCATCGCCAATCCGAATATTTTCACACTCTCGATCAAGTCGAAAAATGAAAAAGGTATTGGCGCATTTGAAGCGTTCGCAGCAACACAAAACCCGCTGAGCTTGCTGGAAAAGGTGACAATCAAAGCAACAACTGAGTGAAAACGATCATTCATTTCCAGTGATAGAAACCTGTTGAAATAAGCAAAAGCCCCCGTTTAATAACGGGGGCTTTTCATTTTAGCCTATTAAAGCGTGATATTGCCAACCACTTTAACGCGGACGCGACGGGCATCACCCGGCAAATAAGCAATAGGAATATCTTCGGTATCCAGCAGATCAATGCTGTCTGGTGCGGCACCTGCTTCAATCGCACGCTCACGCGCCAGTTTTTCAGCGGCTGCCAGTGCTTCTTCACGGCTAAGTCCTGAGAAAACCTGATCCACTTCGCCAGAAACCTGCGCCATAGCAGCACCAAGTGCATTGGCAATGCCGGCATGTTCAACACTTAACACTTCGCTCACGCCCTTGATCTTTTCAGGGATCAGGAAGGCACCGCCACCAACGGCAATCACATTGACGTTTTCAGCCGAGGTTTTCATGCGGTCGACATTGTCTTCAACCATCGTGTTGATACGCTTCAAGATCGTCTGCACAAAGGTCTGATCGAGATGCTTGACACGATCACGGTCGCCAATTTCCACGAGACCCGCAGCCACAGCAATATCAGTGGCCGTCAGCACATCACCACCAAAAACCAGTGCTTTTTCGGTAATACGATAGCCGACACTGCGCGGGCCAACCTGACCGGTTTCCGTATTGATGATCGTGCCGCCGCCCAAAGCAAATGGCAGCAAATCCGGCATACGGAAAAGTGTGCGGACGCCGCCAACTTCCACCACATTATTGGCCTCACGCGGGAAGCCGTTAATCAGACAGCCAACGTCAGAAGTGGTGCCGCCAACGTCAATCACCATGGCTTCTTTCAAGCCGGTGAGGAAAGCCGCACCGCGCATGGAATTGGTCGGGCCGGAGGCAAAACTATAAACCGGATTGGCGGCTGCCACCTCTGCCAATACAACAGTACCGTCATTTTGGGTCAGATAGAAAGGAGCGCTAATCCCAGCTTCCACCAGTGCTTTACCGAATGAGTCGATGGTGCGTTGACCAAGACCTTGCAGGGCAGCATTCAGCAATGTGACGTTTTCACGTTCCAGCAGACCAATGCGGCCAAGCGTGTTGGAGCAGGTAACGCGCACATCCGGAATGATCGAGTGCACGATTTCGGCAGCCTCATCTTCACATTCAGTAGTAAGCGGGGAGAAAAGTGCTGTAATTCCAACCGATGTAATACCGGCATCACGGATTTTTTTTGCAGCTTCACGGATGGCATTTTTATCCAGCGGTACGAGCGGACGACCATCATATTCATGACCGCCTTCCACCATAAAAGATAAAGGATTAACCTCGTCACGCAACTCTTCCGGCCAGTCGACCATCGGCGGCAAAGATGCCCCTGCCGGCATGGCAATACGAATGGCAGCCACGCGCTCCAAACGGCTACGTTCAACAACAGCATTGGTAAAATGCGTGGTGCCTATCATCACCGCATCAACCGGCGTTGCATCTGCCGGTTGGTCTGCCATCACTTTATTGATCGCATTGACCACGCCATGCATAACATCAGCGGTGGTTGGAAATTTGATGGTGGAGATAACTGTATCACCATCGATGAGTACGGCATCCGTATTGGTGCCGCCAACGTCAATACCTATGCGTTTCATGATCCAAATACCGATTTAAAGTCAATGTCATAACCAAATGCACGCGGGCCTACATGTTCCAAGCCTTTAGGCGTGCACAAAACATCCGGCGCAGGCAGTGCAATGGCTGTAACGCGCTGGCCGTAGCGAACGGTTTCTGTACCAATTGCTTCGCCTGAAACAGTGTCCAGCAAGCAAATTAGATCGGGTGTCATGGCAATCGGCTGATTGTCACGGAATGCAACCGCCCATTCGTTCTGAAAGCTCAGTTCAAATATGGAATCTTTATCATTGTCCAACCCTTCGATTTTGGCTGAACCACGTAAGAAACCGCCTGTTGTGGTGCGGTCCACGTCGCAGACCTTGCCTTTGAACAGCAGTTTGCCGCCTTCATGCGCCAAAACGGCAGCTACCGGATCTTCGTGTTTGCTACGCGCCTCAGCAACAACGCGTCCCAAAGCGACAGCCTTGGTAACCGTGTTGAGCACACCCCAGTCTTTCACTTCACGGCCGGTACGCGGAGCTTTACAGGTCGCGGATGTGGAACCCACTTCGGTACAAATTTTACGCGAAATACGTTCCATCCACTTCCAGGAAGCAGCCTTCGCAACAATGGCTTCATTGTCACGGCAATCGACCAATGTCAGCGGATACATCGACAAATCGCCGATCGCAAAACTAGTCATCTGCGCTTCCGGATAGGCGCGCCCCATCGCATCGGCATCCACCACCGGAATATCGAGATGGGCTGCCGCCAGGAAAGGTGACAAAGCATTACCGCCACCAATTTCAACGCTCATTACAGCGCGGAATTTACGGCCGGTATAATCTTCCATCAAACGCATGGCACGCGCCAGATGCGCCGGATCAACCAGACGCTCCTGACCAACCAAAGGTGCGCCCATTTTGGACACAACCGCCACGGCGTCATTATCATCAAGCGCTGCCGGATCGATAAGCTTGCAGCGCTTACCCTCTTTATACAGTTTTTTGAGGTTCAACTGTGCTAAATAAGGGCTGCCGCCGCCACCAGTTCCCAAGATCCACGCGCCGGTTGCCAGCGGATCAATTTCTGTTTCGTCAAAATCACGGATCATGCTTCCCTCCGAAAAATATATTTAACACTAGCCTTCGAAGTTAATGCGTGCCTATAGGGAACCACCCCTATAAGAGTGTAGAATTGCGCGAGAATCAGAGAATATCCGTGATACAATCGGGAGTTTGAGGAGAATATCTGGTGCCATCCGTTAAAAACGGCTCCAAAGAACAGTCGGAAAAAATGCTTCGTCGCATCATGTTTGTCACTGTCGGCCAATCGCCGCGCCACGACCTGATCGAAGAAATGATGCAAAACCTTGATGTACCATTGGAAACACTGGAAATCGGGGCGCTCGACAATCTGTCAGCGGCAGAAATTGAAGCATTTGCTGTTAAAGGCGATGAAGCGAGCATAGTCACCCGACTTGCCGATGGCTCTAATATTGTGCTCTCTAAATCTGCTATCAGCGAAAGAATGGCCAAAATCGTCGCTGAATTCCGCCCCGGAGAATATGATCTGGTCGCCATTTTATCGACCGGCCTTTTCCGCGATTTTGAAAGTAATTGCCCGACCGTCAACTCCCAACGCGCCATTGAATCGGCGATTATTTCGCTGGCTGCACAAGGTTCGACCGTCGGCATCATCATGCCATTGGAGCGCCAATTGCAGGAGTTCGATATTCCGGCTCTTGTCGATTATAAAATCGTGGCAAGCCATGCGCGCGACAATGATCGCGGCCAATTGGCTGCAGCTCTGATTGATCTGGCAGACACAGATATTATTGTTTTAAATTCAGTGGCTTACACTGAGGCTGATCGTGCAGTCGTTGCTCGTGCCAGCGGCAAACCAGTGATTTTGGCACGCCGTATTGTATCAAGCGCAATCAGACTGCTACTTTATCAAACACAAACGATTGTTTTACCGGGGGTCACACAAGAATTTTCAGAAAAACTTGCCCGTCTTACCCCGCGTGAACGACAGGTAATGTCTTTGGTTGCCGAAGGTCTTTCCAACAAAGCGATTGCCCGACAGCTGGATATCAGCCCGAAGACCGTGGAAATTCACCGTTCTAATGTTTTAAGCAAGATGGAAGTCTCCTCTTCCAATGCGCTTATCCGCTTGGTGATCACATCCGGCCACGCTTAAAAATGTGATATTTCCTATGATTTTCAATCAGTGTGCCATCACACTGATTCTTTTTCACCGAGCGCGTAGCGCAATTTCCTGCATAAAAAACTCCATATAGGGGAATAACCCTATAGAGAAACAGCCTTCACGCGCATTACTCTTGCTTATTCAGGGATGGGTAGTGAATGGTGAGGAAATCATGGTGAAGTCTTTTCGCATTGCTTTTGTAACAATCGGGCAGACGCCGCGTATTGATATTGTGCCGGAAATGATGGCCGACATTACCGCCGGATTAAATGGCGTTGAGGTAACATGCCAGGAATTCGGCGTATTGGATGGTTTAAATGACGCGGAACTCAACGCACTTCATGCGCAAGAGGGTGAGCATTCTTTTGCAACACGTCTCAAAAGCGGCGTCGAGATTGTCACATCCAAAAAACTGACCGAAGAACGGCTTAATCTGATCCTGCAAACAATCGACAATCAGGGTTTCAATCTGATTGTACTGCTTTGCACCGGTACGCATATAGTACCTTTGAAAAAAACCCTCGTTGTCGAGGCACAGCGCATTGTTGATGCAACTGTTGCGGCACTCACCGATGACGGCACTTTGGGTGTCATCCTGCCGCTTGAGCGTCAGATCAATGATTTCCACGAGCGCCATGTTTTTTCAGGCAAAACCAAATTGGTTGCCGCGTCACCCTATGCCGGTGGCGACATCGAAAAGAAGGCTGCCGAGCTTAGTGATTGCAGCCTCATTATCATGCATTGCATGGGCTATTCGGGTGCAATGCTTGAGCGCGCCCGCTCGTCTTGCAAAGCGCCAGTGCTTTTGTCCCGCCGCATTGTCTCCAGCACTATCCGCCAGATGATCTAAGCGCTGCCTGTTCCGTTATTTTTTAAAACCATGGATAAAAGGGGAATTCTGATGTTAGAAAAACTGATCCGATACACGGTTTTTGCGGGGCTTTTGGCCTCTACCGCCATGCTGACACCAGCAAATGCTTTTGAGCGCACCGAAGATGGCAACATCATCGTCTTTGCCGGTCGTCAGGCTATTCCGGTGCTTGATCCGCATGTGCGCTATGACTGGTCAACACGTATGGTGCAGCAAGGTTTCTATGATGCATTGCTGAAATATGAAGGCGATCCGGCAGAAATCAAGCCGTGGCTGGCCAAAAGCTGGGATGTGAGCGAAGACGGCAAAACATGGACATTCCATCTTGCAGACAATGCAAAATTCCACAATGGCGATCCGGTTGATGCGGAAGCCGTGCGTTATTCATTCGAGCGCGGGTTAAAGCTCAACAAAGGCATCGCATGGATGCTGAAAGATTTCCTCAAGCCGGAGGGCATCACTGTTGTTGACGCGCATACGGTCAAATTTGAACTCGATGCACCTTATGCGCCGTTCATCTCCTTCCTGCCTTGGTGGTATATTGTCAATCCAAATCAGGTGAAAGCCAATGAAGTGGATGGCGATTACGGCCAGAAATGGCTGACTGATAATGAAGCAGGCTCCGGCCCCTTCACGATGGATCGCTGGGAGCCGAATGTTCTTTATTCCATGAAGGCGAATGCGGATTATTGGCGTGGCTGGCCGCAAGGTGAAAATCGCCCTGCCGGTGTGATCTACAAAATCATCCGTGAACCTGCCGCACAAAAAGCCGCCTTGCAGCGTGGTGAAGTGGATATTGCCGAAGGTCTGACCTCCGACGATTATGTGCAGGTGGCACGTATTCCGAATATCACTATTCAGAATCACAAAGGCATGACCACTTTTGGCATCAAACTCAACACGCAGAAAGGCCCGACTGCCGACATCAACTTACGTAAAGCCATTGCCTATGCTATGGATTATGATGCGCTGGTGCAGATTTATAATGGTGATGCATCGCTTGAAACCAGCCCGTTGCCGGATGCTATGAAAGGCCATATTGCAGTGGAAGGCATGCCGCGACGTGATATGGTAAAGGCCAAAGAATATCTGGCCAAATCTGCCTATCCGGATGGTGGTATCACCCTGCCCTATGTGCATGTGGCCGGCCTTGAAGAAGCCCGCCGTATTGGCCTTGTATTGATGGAGAACCTTAAAGAGCTCAACATCAATGTCGAAATCCAGCCAGAGCAATGGCCGAACATGGTGGCCAATGGGGCAAAGGTAGAAACAGCGCCCGCAATGACCTCTGTTTACACAACACCAATTTCAACCGACCCGGATGCTGTTGCCTATCAGTATCATCCAAACAGCTGGGGTCAGTATTACGCGATGTCATTCTATGACAATCCGGAAGTGGCCAAGAAAATTGATCAGGCCCGCGCCAGCACCAGCTGGGATGAACGCGCCAAGCTTTATGCAGACATACAAACCCAGATCGTTGCCGATCAGCCGGAAGTATTCGGCATGCTGCAAAATCGACGCTGGGCACATCAGGACTATTTGCAGGATTTCAAGTTTAGCCCTGTGCATTTCACCGGTGAAGTTGACCTTTATCCTTTATGGATCAAAGAACAATAACACTGGTCAAAGCTGATGCATCAAGATTGTGACCGTCCCCATCGGTTATAGTTGCATCGGATTATTTCATGGTGAAGCAAACTGAAGGCTTCACCATGAAAATAATAAAAACAATGTGTTAAGTAAAAGGTCGTGTGTAAAATTTCTGCATACGCTCAACGGTACCGACAGTTTGCTGTTTGTTGCCGGTCAACCGGGAAATGCCATGTTATCATTTACCTTACGAAAAATAATGACGCTGATATTCACGATGATAGGGGTAGCGGCGCTCACTTTTGTCATTACGAATATTGCCCCCGGTGATCCTGCACGTCTGGTTGCCGGCCCTAATGCCACGGAAGATATGGTTGAAACCATCCGAGTGGAATACGGGCTCGACAAACCGGTGACCGAACAATTTGTCGTCTATATGGGCGGTTTGATTAAGGGCGATCTTGGTCAGTCCATCGTCACTACCCGTCCGGTTATGGATGAATTGCTGCGCTATGCGCCCGCGACACTGGAACTGGTGCTTGTCGCCATGATGTTTGGTGTGCTGATCGGTGTGCCATTTGGTATTCTATCAGCCGTCTATAAGGACGGACCGCTTGATCATACCACCCGTATTTTTTCCATTTCCGGTGTGGCGCTGCCTGCCTTTTGGTTTGGTATTTTATTGCAGCTTTTCTTTGCGGTCGATCTTGGCTGGTTGCCGGTTTCCGGTCAATTACCGCTTGTTACCCGCCCGCCTGAAACAGTCACTGGTATGCTGCTGGTCGATAGTTTGATCGCCGGACAATTTTCAACATTTGTTGTGGCACTCAAACATATTTTGCTGCCTGCCTTTGTTCTCTCCTTTCCGTGTCTTGCCTCGATCCTGCGCGTCAACCGCGCGGAAATGGTGGAAGTGCTGCAATCCGATTATATTGTTGCCGCCCGTGCGCATGGCATTTCGTCAAAACGTATCATTGCCATTTACGCGCTTAAAAACGCGCTGCTGCCAACGCTTGCCATGATTGGTTTACGCTTTGGCTGGATGCTGGGTTCAACTGTTCTGGTTGAAACCGTTTTCGACTGGCCGGGCATTGGTCTTTATGCGGTTTCTTCCGCTCTCGCATCCGATTTCAAGCCGGTTGTCGGTGTCACCCTGATTATCGCTTTCTTCTTCGTAGTAGCGAACACTTTAGTTGATCTGGCATATGCATGGATTGATCCACGTTTGAGGAAAGCATGATGAATACGCCTTCTGTAAACACCTCACCTCAGGCGCAAAACAAATTGAGTTTTCGCGAGAAACACGCAAGCCAGATCCGCCAATGGCGTCTCTATGCGCATATGTTCCGCTCCAGCTTTTCCTCCATGCTTGGCTTGGCTTTAGTACTGCTATTTTTGTTTTTAGCAGCATTTGGCCAATGGCTGGTGCCTTATCCGGAAGATGCAGCCGGTGCAGTGCATATGAGCCAACGCCTGCTGCCGCCAAGTGCTGAACACTGGTTCGGCACAGATGAAATGGGGGCAGATATTTTCTCCCGCGTCATCATCGGCGCGCGAACGAGTCTCTGGATCGGTATTGTCATCACCGGTCTTGGCGCGCTGATCGGCATTCCGCTCGGCATTATCGCCGGCTATAAAGGTGGCTGGGTGCGCGCTGTCATCATGCGTGTGACAGAGCTTTTCCTTGCTGTTCCGGGTCTCGCACTCGCATTGGCCATTGTGGCCGCCCTTGGCGCAAGCCTTACCAATTGCCTCATCGCTTTGGCGATTGTCTGGTGGCCTGGTTATGTGCGTTTGGTGGAAGCAAAAACGCTTTCCGTGAAAGAAGAATTGTTTGTGGAATCCGCTCGTTCCATCGGTGCGAAAACACCGTGGATTTTATGGCACCATATTCTGCCCAATTGCCTTTCACCGATCATTGTCAAAATGAGCATGGATATGGGCATGGCAATTTTGTCTGCGGCCGGTTTGGGTTTTATCGGCCTTGGCGCACGCCCGCCTTCACCGGAATGGGGCGCGATGATTTCAATTGCCCGCAGCTATATGCCGGATTGGTGGTGGTATTCCTTCTTCCCTGGCGCCGCTATTTTCCTGACCGTACTAGGCTTTAATCTGCTGGGCGATGGCCTGCGTGATATTCTCGACCCGCGGAGCCGCGAAAGATGAGTGAATTATTATTGAAAATTCAGGATTTCAGCCTGAATATCGGAACATTTGACGGCTCGTTGCCAATCCTCAAAAACATCAATCTGGATGTTTATCGCGGCGATACGCTTGGTATTGTCGGCGAAAGCGGCTCGGGCAAAACCGTGCTGATGCGGACAGTTTTAGGTATCGGGCCGAAACGCTCTGAAGTCAAAAATGGTTCAATGCGTTTCGATAATATCGACCTCATCGGTCTGGATAATAGAGGCTGGCGCAAAATTCGCGGCACTCGTATTTCCATGATCTTCCAAGATCCAATGACCTATCTCAATCCGCTTTTCACCGTTGGTCAACAAATCGGCGATGTGATGCGAGCGCATGAAAAAGCGGCAGGCGGCACACAGTCCAGCAAGCAGCAACGCAAAGACACAACGCTTGAATTGCTCGCGCAAGTCGGCATTCCGGAACCGGAACGCGTCTTTAACAGCTATCCGCATCAATTGTCCGGCGGCATGCGTCAACGGATTCTGATTGCGATGGCACTATGCGGCAAGCCGGATCTGCTCATTGCCGATGAGCCGACCACAGCGCTCGATGTGACCGTTCAGGCTCAAGTGCTTGATCTGGTTAATGAACTGGTTAAAAAGCTCAATCTTACTGTCATCATGATCAGCCATGATATGGGGGCTATCGCCACCGTCGCCAAGCGCTGTGCGGTGATGTATAAGGGTGAAATTGTTGAGCAGGGTTTGACGAATGACATCCTGACCAATCCGCAAGATGATTATACCAAGCGCTTGCTGGCAGCGATGCCGGATATCAATAATCCGATTACGACAACTGTAACCACTGCGGAAACGGATGCAAAACCGCTTTTGCAGGTAAGCAATCTTAAGAAGATCTATAAGCTGAAAGATGGCGGTGAATTTGCTGCTGTTGGTGGTGTGAGCATTCACGCCAATAAAGGCGAAATCGTCGGCATTGTCGGTGAATCCGGTTCTGGCAAATCGACCCTTGCCCGTCTCATCCTGCGCCTTGTTGAACCCACATCGGGCGATGTGTTTTTTGACGACAAAAACATCTGTCAATTAGGCCAAGAAGATATGCGTCTGATGCGTCGTCATATGCAGCTTGTGTTCCAGAATCCGCATTCAGCACTCAATGGCCGTCACAATATTGCCGATGCGATTGGTGAGCCATTGCGCCTGCAATCGAAATTGAAGCGGCATGAGATTGAAACTCAAGTCGACAGGCTTTTGGATATTGTGCAATTGCCACGCAATTTCAAATATCGCTATCCGCATGAATTATCGGGCGGACAGAAGCAGCGAATTTGTATTGCCCGTGCTGTTGCCCTTAATCCGAAACTCTTGATCCTCGATGAGCCGACATCGGCACTTGACGTTTCAGTACAGGCACAGGTGCTGGAGTTTTTACAGGAACTGCGCCGCGAGCTTGACCTGACTTATCTCTTTATTTCGCATGATCTGGCGGTGATTAAAGAGATCTGCAACCGCGTCATCGTCATGCGCCGCGGCAAAATCGTCGAACAGGGAACAGTTGAAAATATTTTCAGCAATCCGCAGCAGCAATATACCCGTGATCTGATTGAAAGCGGACGCAAAACATCCCGTGCAGCATTGGGAATGTGAAATTTAAGGGCACTTTCAAAGTACCCTTAAAACTATCAACCAATCAGTGCGCGACAAATACCCGCCGAAATAATGCCGATTATCACTGTCGGCAGCATCGAAAAACGGGTTGCTGCAAAAATAGTGATAGCCAATGCCAGTAAATCCGCCGGATTATTAGAAACAAAATCCGGCGCAATAACTGAAATCAGCACACAACCCGGTGCGGCTTCCATCACCGCCATTGCGCGTTTGCTTAAAACACGATTGCGAAGCAACACATAGCCACCAATACGGGTGAGATAAGTAACACCTGCCATCAGAAAAATGGTAACGGCAACAATCGGATCAATCATTCTTTTTCTGCCAAAAAATAAGCGGCCAACAAGCCGGAGACGGCACCTGCTGCGACATACCAAGCGCCGGGTAATGTCAAATAAACACCTGCCGCCACGACAAGGCTCACAAGCCAAGGCCGTGCTGCGGCAAAACCTTTCCACATACCGGCAAGAAGCACCAGAAACACCGCCGGAAATGCCATATCAAGGCCATAAACACGTAGGTCACCCATCATTGGGCCAAAACCTGCCCCAAGCAAAGTAAACAGCACCCACATAATATAAAGCGGCAGTGCCACACCTAAATAAAACGGCATACTGAAAGGCGTCATAAAACCTTGTGACTTGCGCTTTCGTGCGTCGTCAAGACCCAGTGCCCAGCTTTCATCACACATCAAAAACAACGCAGCCAGTGCTTTTCGCTTCGGCAAGTGCTTGATAAATGGAGCCAAAGCTGCGCCCATCAACAAGTGACGGCTATTGACCAAAAAAGTAATGGCGACAATCAGCAAAATATGTGGTGGCGATGTCCAGAGCTGAATAGCCGCAAACTCCGAACCGCCGGCAAAGTTAAGCCCTGTCATCAAGGGCACTTCTGCAACGGTCAGACCTTTTTGAGCAGCTTGCGCACCCAGCACCAAAGCATAAGGCACAACGCCCAGCAACACCGGTATGCCGGTTGTCATACCGCGCCAGAATTCCGATCGCCAAACTGCTTTACTGTCCGGCGCTACAAAGCTATGCGAAATATCCATAATATTCTGACTGAATGAGTGATCTTTAATAGCAAGATAATCCATTATCAAAGCAATTTCATAGCTATTATGGACTTGTAAAAGATATTTATAGCAGTAAATATCAATTATCATTTTAAAATTGGAACTTTACGCCAATGCGACTAGATGAGACCGACAAGAAGATTCTGCGTGTATTGCAAAGAGACGGACGCATCGCCAATAATGATTTAGCGCGCGAGGTTGGCTTGTCACCTTCGCCTTGTTTACGCCGCGTCAAATTATTGGAAGAGGCCGGTGTGATTGACCGCTATGTAGCCGTGCTCAATCCGGCTAAGGTCAATAAAGGATTGACCTTTTTTACCCGCATCAAACTCGATAAACAAGATGAGAAAAGCCTGAAGCACTTCGCAGACGAGATTAAAAAATTGCCACAAGTGCTTGAATGCTATTTCATGCTTGGCGATTATGACGTCATTATTCGGGTCGTTGCCGCTGATCTTGAAGATTACCGACGTTTCCAGTCAGAATCTTTAAGCCAGATTGAAGGCGTGCAAAATCTAAAAACCGACGTCTTGAGCCAAACGGTTAAACAAAGCTTCGTTGTGCCTGTATAATAAATAATAACGGATAGACATGACCGCACCGGCTGGGCTATTTCAAATGCTTGATTTCCCATGTTATAGCTACAGCCATCAGTCGTAACTGGCAGCCTTTGGTCTGCATTGCATTTTAATAAATTTCAGGTGAATTTACGTGAATATTCTCAATGACCTGACTGTGCATCAGTTTGTCACCCGTCTTCTCATGATGCTCGTCGTCACTGCCTTTTATGGCGCTTGGATATCCGTACTTGCCAAATGGCTAGATGATAAACGTCCACAAAACGAAGGTCATTTATCACTTAATCCGGCCGTCAATATTTCCTATGGCGGTTTGGCCATGGCGGTTTTATTCAGCCATGGCTGGATCCGACCGATCCGTCTGTCAACAGCCAAAAAAGCTTCTCAAATGCTGCGCATTTTGCTCATTATCCTGATCGGAAGTGCGGTAGCGATTATTACTATTCCGCTGCTTGATATTCTGCGTCCTTACATTCACCAAGCATTGTCACGGACCAGCGGTTATTATGTGCTTTACAGTGTGCAGGTAATTCAAGAGCAAATGCTGGGGCTGGTATTATTAAGCCTCATTCCGCTTCCAGGCTTTTTAGCCGGCAATCTATGGCGCATAATCCTGCCAAAAAGTGAAACAAAACTCATTAAATTTGAGCCGTTTTGTTTAAGCTTTATGATCATTATTCTCATCCTTGGCTGGTTTCCGGATACCAGTAATTTACTCAAAACGCTGCGGCTTATATAAGAAAAAACAGCCCCGATAAGGGCTGTTTTTTATTGTCATAAAAGAAAGTTTAGTGGTTAGTGGCTGTCTCCAGCCACGCCTTCATAGCCATATTTTTCCATGATTTTTGCAATCGTACCATCGGCAGCCAAAGCATCGATCGCCTGATCAATTTCTGTTCTTAAGAAACTGTCACGCGCATCCACCAGAGCGCCAACCTTGGTGTGAGTGATTGGTAATGGTTTTAAATCAACCGGATGCAATTCTTTGGCTTCCGGATTGTTTTTTTTCAATTGCGCATAGGTAGGCTGCCAAAGCAAAATACCGGCCAAACGTTCATCATTCAAACGCTTTACCATCAAATCCATGTCGGCATAAGGCAAGCGCACCCAGCGTTTTGCTTCCGGTTGTTGTTGCGCCCATGTGATATAGACCATCTCGCCCATGCTCTGCATGGCAGTGCCTAGCATCCGATCAAAAGGAATGTCCGAAAGACTCTTCCACTCTTTATTATTAACTGCCATCACATAAGGCAGTGAAACATAGGGACGGGTCATTGCTGCCCAATCAGGAAAAGCGGATTCTTCCTGCACTGACAATCCCATCATCACATCGCAATCATTGGTCATTGCAATTTGTAATTCTTGCAAAAATCCGTCACCGCTAAGCGGAAAACCGCCAAAGCCTTCTTTAAAATCAGCTTTCAAAAACAATGCATCAGCAATCGCCTGTGCAACATCGCGATCAAAATCGCGTAGCCGACTATTGGCATCATTGCAAAAAACAAGACTGTCGCCTTTCTGGCGGCGGCTGTTATTCAGCAGCTCTTCAGGAATGCCAGAGGTTTGAGCTAAAACCGGTATCGTCATCGTAGTTACGAGCATAAGACTACAAATGCTGCTGCGTAATGATTTGATCAACTGGCGCATAATTTTTATCCTGATTTGACGTCAAAACAAGAAAAGGGCCGAAGCCCTTTTCTCTTTTTTAAGATCGTTTTCGATTACTTGGCTGCTGGCAGCTTGTAAACGAAGATCGAGTTACCGGCACCGGATGGCAGCGGAGTTTCTGGGAATGCTGAAGAAATCGAGCTTGCAGCATTCGAGTAACCGGTTGGAACAACCAGATACTGCTCACCATCGATTTCATAAGTGACTGGTGAACCACCGATTGGTGCGTTCAGGCGCTGTTCCCAAACAACATCACCGGTTACCTGATCCCATGCCTTGACGAAGCGAGCTGCGTCACCACCAAATACCAGACCACCGCCGGTTGCCAGAACCGAAGAAGTCATTGATGGACGGCTGCGGAACTGCCACTTGGATTCACCCTGTGTAGGGTTGATATCCAGAGCCTGCATCAAACCAGCTTCCTTGATACCTTCCGGCAGAACACGTGGGCCGAATTTAACCGAACCAACAGCGTTACCAGCTGTAAACTCGGATTGGGTCGGAGTTACCGTGTTACATGCTTCGGTCAATGGAACGAAGAATGACTTGGTCAGCGGGCTGTAAGCACCTGCCTGCCACAATTTACCACCGGAAACGGAAGAGCAAATCATTGCACCTTCGCCAACAGCACTTGGGATCAGGCTTTCGTCCAGATGAACTGTACCGTCTTTGTCGATTGACTTGACGACGTTCTGAACGATGGTTTCTTTCGACCAGAGGTATTTACCGGTGTCGCGATCAAGAGCGAAAGCAATACCGTTCTTGCCTGGTACGGAAACCAGCATATGATGCATTTTGCCGTCGATTTCCTGATCAACCAGAACGCGTTCAAACGGGCTGTCCAAATCCCAGTTGTCGCGTGGCAGATGCTGGAAGTACCACTTCAGCTCACCAGTATCAACATCAAGAGCAACGGTGGAGTTGGTGTAAAGCACAGAGCCATCACCAGAACCACGGATCAACTCGGCATATGGGCCAGGCATACCAACGCCCCAGAATGTCATATTGGTACGTGGGTCATAAGAACCGGTTGCCCAAGGTGTACCACCCCAGCGGTTTTCTGGTGGAACAACGCCCCAGCTCTTCTGCTGTTCTGGGTTGTTCGGATCATCAATGGTGTTGAAACGCCACAGTTCTTCACCGGTGTTCAGGTCGTGAGCCATGATGTAGCAACCACCTGCAGTACCGGCAATCGAGCAACCGGAAATCGCGCTGATGATCTTGTCTTTAACGATCAAAGGTCCGACGGTGTAGGAATAACCCTTCATCACGTCCAGAACTTCTTTTTCCCATACAACTTTACCATCTGCTGCGTTCAGCACAACGATTTTTGCATCAGGAGTGGTCAAAACGACCTTGTCACCGGTCAGTGCAATCGAGTTTTTCTGACGGCGAGCCTGGTTAGCCTGATAGCTCCATGCCTGCGGCAGTTCTGTTGCAACATGGCGGTACTGCCAGATCAGATCACCGGTTTTAGCATCCAATGCTTCAACAACAGCATTGCTGGTCTGCAAAAACATGATGCCGTCATGAATGAGCGGAACAGTTTCCTGAATACCGGCTTCAGCCATTGGCCATGCCCAAGCAAGCTGCAGGTCTTTGACAGTGTCTTTATTGATTTTATCAAGCGGGCTGTAACCGTGATTGTCATAGGTACCGCGCCACTGCAGCCATTCAGCAGCTGGCGGGTTGAGCAACATTTCATCGGTAACCGGCTTATAAGGACGTGCGTCCTGTGCAATTGCTGCGCCAGTGATTGCCATCAAAATGGTACCGGCAGCAAGAAGCGAGGTTCTCAGATTGATTTTCAAAGGAATTCTCCTATCAGGATAAATTACGGTAGAGGAAGCTTACGACCAAAATATCAATTAGCGGGTCGGAAGCTCCTTGCCCCATGTAAATGCTTGCGGCACTGATGAACCGGCAGGTTCTTTTTTAGCAACCGGCTCAGGACCACCTGGAAGCTGTGTGCCCCAAGTAAATGCCTGCGGAACATTTGTATCAGCAGCCGGACCGGCATCTGCAACAGAACCACCGCCGATGGAACCAGCAGCAGTTTCAGCAACAAGGCTGATCGCTTCAAGCTTCTCTTCATCATTTACCATTGGCTCGTCGCCTGGTTCTGCGCCATTATAGGACATGATGTAAGCAATGATGTTCAGGTAAGCTTCATCGCCAAGCTTGCCCGGTGCCACCGGTGGCATCGCAACAGAGATGAAGTCAAAAAGGCCGCCAGCGGTATCCCAGTTAGCCATAATGTCCTGTCCAGCCAGACCAGGAGCATCAGGGCCTTCCAGTTTAAAACCATGGCACTGCGCACAGTTTGCGTCATAAGCCTTTTTGCCAGCGATTGCTTGCTCTTCCGTAAAACCGGCTGCGGCAGCCGGTGCTATGGCGGCAAGGCCAAAACCAACAGCTAATGCTGCGGTCATGCCGACTATTTTTTGTCTTATCAAAATACCCTCCCGCACCTAGGTGCATTCAGTGATATATCTCTTGAACAACAGGTGTTATCCGCCACTCAACTTTAATATCCGGCATTCAGGCAAATTGCCTTCACACCTGATAGATCTCTTCCATTTGAGAAAACTTTCAAACATCAGGGCATTCGCGCCCGCTGTCTGACAGCTTTCTTAAATCTCGATAAAGTCAAAAATTTCCCTTAAAGAAATTCCTGCTTTTACCGAGCATGCTTATTTTATAACGATCACAATATTTTGACAAATATTGCTCACATCCAATCACAGCATTTCGCGGCTTTTACAGAGCCTGAAACTATAAGTTCAGCGCCCGCGCCTCCGTTCGATTATTGAAGTCCCCCGACTTATTTTTATCAAACTAAAGTACTATACAATACACCTAATTGTCGCAAATAATACTGTTACCCATATAAAATTCACGTAATTTTGTTGTCTGCCCGTTCTTATCCAAATCTTTTATGGCTTTTTCGACCGCCCTTTTCAAAGTCACATCGCCTTTCCACAGACCGAGCGCCATTGAATAAGTTTGACCAGCCATCGTCCTTCCTTGCTCCACATCACCGTTCTCATCTTTTGTCGAGAAAACCCATGATGCCTTTACGTCTTTTGCTTCAGAGCCTTTAGCTTTCAACAATGAACAAGCGGTAAAGTTTTCTGCCACAAGTCCTTTTACATCTCCATTAGCAATAGCTGTAAAAACTTGTTGCGCAACCTGTTTTTCACCTACCCTCATTGATATTGACCGAGCGTTCAAGCCTTGATTACGCAACCATCCAGACAATTCAAGTCGATTCAGCCCTGTATTCCCAGGAATAACAAAAATTTGATCACCTTTTTGTGGGATCACGCCATCCAGAGACAGAAGCATCCAGCCGAGCTGAATATCTGTTGGAATCGTCTGCATGAAATTACGCGTCCTGAGCGTATCTGCCACACCACCTGCAAGAATGTCGCATTGGCCACGAGAAATCATCCAGTTACGCGGATTGAAATCACGCCCGATGGATTCCATTTTATTAATCGCTAACCGAACACCGAGTTTATCGGCAATGGCTTGCACCAATTCAATATCATAGCCCGGATGCTCCGGATTGCCGGTCACAAAGGGCGGATAGCTGGCAGGTACGCACAACTTCAATGTACCACGCGCTTTGATTTGCGATAGTGAGGTGTCAGCCGGTAAAAAGCTGACCGCCAGTAGCAATACGAAAATGGTGCCTAGGTTGATGACTGTGCTACGCCAGTGTTTCCAGCGGCTTGGTTTCTTTGTCATATTTATGCCCGCCGGAAATCGAGAAGGGCAAGGGTAAAGAACACAATTGCCATGCCTGCAATAATTGCAGGCCCAAGCCACGGGGTAAACTGGTTGAAATCAATCAACACACCGCGCAGCGCATCAACCACATAAGTAATCGGATTGGCCCGCACCACCATCACCAACCACTCCGGATACATGCTGACCGCCTGCGTACGGCTCAAGGAAGGATCAAGCGGAAAAATCGATGACGACGTGAAATAAAGCGGCAAAATGATTGTATTGGAAAAGACACCAAAGCCTTCAAAGCTGCGCACACGTGCAGCCAGCAACACACCGAAACATGTCAGGCTAAAAGATGTAAAGAACATCAAAACGATAGCGAGAAACACCTGATCATAAGAAAGGTTCACGTCGGCAAAGCGCGCCAAAATTAACACCAGAATACCATGCCCTGTGGCGACAGTACTGCCGCCCAGCACTTTACCAAGCAAGATCAGCCAGCGCGGCATAGGAGACACCAACACCTCGCGCAAGAAACCAAATTCACGATCCCAGATAACGGAAACCGCAAACTGGATAGAAGTATACATAATGTTCAGCACGATCACGGCCGGAAACAGGAATTGCAGATAGGTGTAAGGCACCACATAGCGCACCTCACCATAAATTTCACCGCGAAAATAAGGGTTTAGGCCAATACCCAATACCAGAAGCCATATGATCGGGCGTGAAACACCACCCACCATCTGGCCGCGATCGCGTGTTGCACGCATCACTTCACGCAGCCAAATGCCGTAAACGCCGCGCATTAAAGGCAGTATTTGTTTCATCTTAAACCCGTTCCATGCCTGACAAAATGCTGCTCATCAGTAACAGCACCGTCTGATATTTTAAAACTCTACCATGATGCAATGCCTTCATTGCCACGGCCATAAAAATCTGATTGTGGATCAGCGAGTACCATTTCGCGTAGTGCCGCCCATAAATGCTGACGCAATTGGATGAAATCCGGTGCATCACGCGGATCATTCATAAAGCGCGGACGGGCAAAAGGAACTTCGATCACTTCATGAATACGCCCTGGGCGTGGCGCCATCAGCACAATTCTGTCACCCATAATCAGCGCTTCATCAACGCTATGCGTGACAAAAAGCAAGGTCGCCTTCGCCGGATTGGATGCATCAAAGCCAGTTGCCACCTGCTTTTCAGTCAACCGCAACGTTTCTGCCTGCATCAGCTCGCGTGATTGCGCATCAAGGCTCGCAAATGGCTCATCCATCAGCAACAAATCAGGCTCGACGACAAGCGCGCGCGCCAATGCCACACGCTGGCACATACCGCCCGATAATTGTGCCGGATAATAATCGGCAAACCGCGTTAAGCCGACTTGAGCAAGCGCTTTATCAACCGGTGCGATACGTTCACCCGCCTTTAAATGCGGCAAAGCAAAAGCAATGTTTTTGCGCACAGTCTTCCACGGCAGCAACCGGAAAGACTGAAACATCATCGCACTGCCGACACCTGCTTGCGGTGCCGCACCATTGACCAATATTGAGCCTTGGTCGGGCTTAATCAAACCTGCGATAAGCCGCAAAAGTGTTGTTTTTCCACAGCCAGAAGGCCCCAGAAAAACAATTGTCTCGCCCCGCCGCACGCTCAGATTGATATCTTGCAATACCGGCATGGCATTGCCCGCACGCGTCTTCTTGTCAGAAAACGCATGGGACAAAGCTTCAATGACGATATGTGGCGGGGGTAACAACATGCTTTTTATCTATCCTGAACAGCTTAACGGGAAACCGTATCAAGACCTTCATAAGCGCCGATTTTTTTCAGCACAGTATCAGCAGGCGAAAAATCAACCCATTCGCGCAAGTCCACCTGACGCAAATCTTCAAATTCTTTAGTCTGATAAAGCCAGTTTTGGGTAAATTCCAGTTCATCTTTCTGAATGCCGCCATTGACTGTCCAGCTTTTGGCAAAAACCTTGGCAAGCTCGTCAAAGCTCTCAGGCTTCACATCAGGGCGGGCTTCTTTCATCACAGTTGCCCAGCTTTCAGGATTTTTAGCGAAATCTCGCGCTGCAAGGGTCAAAGCTTCAATCACTTTTTCGACGTCATCCTTGCGCTTTTCCAAAGTCTCAACCGTCACTGCATTAACCTTGCTGGTGACAGGTGCGGCTGCAAAATAGTCATCTACATTGACAAGAACCGGCAAAGTTTCATGTCCCGGCAAAGCCAAAAGCGCGCCAATCGACATGGTCGTTGCATCAATCTGACCGGCTTTTAGTGCCTGAGCACGGATATTTGGCTGACCGAGCGCAACCCAGCTTAGTTTTTCGGTATCAATGCCTTTTCCGCTCAAAACTTTGGTGCTGAGTGAATGATCAAGACTGCCGATGCGGCCAATACCAAAGCTTTTGCCATTGATATCCTCAATGGATTTTACACCTTCTTTACCAGCAATCAAATAAGGAAGCGCTTTATTCGGCGATGTTACAGCACGCAAATTCGTCGTGCCGCGGGCGGCCAATTGCACCAATGCTTCCGTTGCAATATTGGCCATCTCACCTTCATTGGATTGCAGTGCTGCCAATGCCATCGGTGTCTGCTGCACGCGGATTAGTTCTACATCCACACCAGCGCGTTCGAAATAACCACCTTTAAGCGCCAGATCGACGACTGAATTGGGTACCAGCGGCGTTTCCATATCGGTGATAATCATACGAAATGGCTCGGCCAATGCCTGCATATGCGAGCCTGCCATAGCAATCGCTGCCAAAGCCGTCATACCAACAAATTTACCAAAGCGCATGAAAATGCTCCATTTATCTGATTGAATTGCCTATCTGTTTTCAAATGAAAACTAAGGCTGTATTGTCAAAATTATTGATCATCGTGACACCTGCCAGCGCGTCATACGCTGCTCTAGCAGGCGCAAACCTTCATTGACCACCACCCCCATAAGCGCAAGAATGATCACCACCACAAAATATTCTGCCATGCGGAAACTGCTGCCATAAATATTAAGCAAGCCGCCAAGGCCGGAAACGGCAGTATAAAGTTCAGCAACAATCGTATTGATCAGCCCCAAAGTAGCGCTTAGACGAAGCCCTGCCAGAATGAACGGCATTGCACCTGGAATGATGATATGGCGCACGATCCGTGCCTGCCCTGCGCCAGTGGAGCGCGCCATTTCAATCAGATTTTCATCAGCCTGCTGCACGCCCTTATAAGTGTTGATGATGACCGGCATCACCGCACCCAAAAAGACGATAAACACTTTGGCAAAAACACCCAAACCCAACAGCACGATAATCATAGGCACAAAGGCCACGCGCGGCGTTGCCGCCAATGCATAGATATAGACATCAATGGCACGGCCAAAGGTGCGGAAACTACCCATCAGGCCGCCGATAAAAATACCAACCAGTGCTGCAATTAATGTGCCGCTGAAATAAACCCGCATGCTTTCTAGAAGCGCTGTCCATAAGCGCTTTTCAACAAGCATTTTCTGCCCAGCCAGTAATGTTTCATACGGCGAGGCAAACAAGCCCTGCGGCACTTTGAGGGATATCATCCACCAAACTGCTAAAAACAAAATAAAAAAGGCAAGGCGTAGACTTAAAATCATCGGCGCCCTGCTCGTCTGCCGGCCTGTTGCTCGGAAATGCGAACACCTGATGCCTTATCGCGCAATTCACGTCCTGTGAGTGACAGGAAAACACTTTCCAGTGACGGCGCATCGAGGCGCGCCTCTTCAATCTGGTCGCTGCATTCTTCCAAGAACTTGTTCAGTTCTGCCGTATCGGGAATTTCAATAGCATAGCGATTATGGGTCAAAGCCTGCACATTGGTAAAACGGGATTTAATTTCAGAAACCACATCATTATTCAGTGGCGTTACATGTAACCAGCTTTTACCATATTGCTGTTTCAAGCTTTCGGGTGTGCCTTCAGCCAGAATACGACCATGATCGATAATGCAGATCTGATCAGCACTTTCGACTTCTTCAATATAATGCGTGGTGGTCAAAACAGTGAGACCTTCATTGATCTGCATGTCCTGCAAATAACGCCAGATGCGCTGGCGTGTCTGCGCATCCAAACCAACAGTGGGCTCATCCAGCAGCAAAATGGCAGGCTTGTGCATCAAGGCGCGGGCAATTTCCAGACGACGGCGCATACCGCCGGAAAATTCGCGCACAATCTTCCCACGAAATTCGCTCAGTTCCACCAGTTCCAGCACCGCATCCATCGCTTCGCAGCGCTCTTTCTTGCTCATACCATAAACAAGGCCATGAAATTCGAGATTTTCATCAGCACTCAATCGATCATCAAGGCTGGAGGTTTGAAACACCACCCCGATGGAGCGACGCGCTTTAACCGATTGTTTTACAACATCTGCGCCATCCAATAAGGCGCGCCCATGATCAAAGTTCATCAAGGTACAAAGAATATTCAAAAGTGTGGTTTTGCCAGCACCATTAGGCCCTAAAAGCGCAAAGCTTGAACCTTTTTTCACTTGTAAATTGATGTTGTCGAGAACTTTCTTTTCGCCATAACTGTGAGAGAGATTGCTGATCTCAATCGCCAGTTCAACTGCCTGTTGTGATGCATTCATATCAATTGTCATTGAAGCCACAACAGCTCTCCTTATTCTCGTATGCAGATACTATGCTGATAAACCAGCCAGTCCGGGTTTGCTACGCTTTCTGCCAGCGCTTATCAAGAGGATGATAAAAACGTGACCACTATCAATACTTAAAACCGCATAAAAATCCGTGGCGTATAACCGGTCATCTTCTTAAAGAATGCAATAAAGGCGCTATCACTGGCAAATTCCAACTCGAAGGCCACAGACGTGATTGTCTCACCCGATGCCAATAATTCAATCGCTTTGAGCAAGCGCCATTGCTGGCGCCATTGCTGATAAGTCATACCTGTTTCTTTACGAAAAATCCGCAAAATTGTTTTTTCGCTGGCTCCGGCTTGCTGGGCCAGTTTTTGCAAAGGTGGTGGTAGTTGCTCTATATCAAGCCCGCTCAAGCGCCGGTCAGATGGCAATGGCAGCAACATCGGCTCGCGTTGTGCCGCGTCCACTTCATCAAGACATACCGCCAAAATATTGGCTTTGGCGCCCTTGCTCCAATCCGTATTAAAATCTGCAACAGCGATCCGCTCCAAAACAGCACGCAACAGCGGCGTTACCGTCATCACTTCCACTTGGGCCGGCAAGTTCGAATAAAGTGAAACATCAATATAGACCGAGCGATAATCAACCGCTTCCGTCATAATTGCACGATGGGGAATATCAGGCGGAAGCCATGCCAGACGTGTTGGCGGCAAAAGACACAAACGATCAGGCAAATGAATGGTAATACAGCCGCCTTGGGTAAATAAAAACTGACCCATTTTGTGATGATGCCAGCCGGAATCATGGCTGCCCATATCGGCTGCAATACCGATAACACTATTGCCGATACTGTCAGCATCAAAAGCATCTTCCTGCTTCAACCACGCCATGATTGTCTCATTTTTGATGTTATCAGTCTTTATATATGTAACACGACTTATTCATTTCAGCCATAGCCATGTCAGTTTAAAAATCACGACAGGCATCACTGATATGAAACGTAATCTTACCATTCCGCTTGCGACAGGTTTGATGATGTTCCCGCAAATTGCAGAAACCATCTACAGCCCTGCGCTGCCACAAATAGCACAAAATTTTTCTGTCTCACCCGAACAGGCCGGACAAACGCTTTCGTTTTACTTTCTGGCTTTTGCAATCGGCGTAGTCGTCTGGGGGCGCTTATGCGACAGTTTAGGCCGCAGACCAACAATGCTGCTCGGCCTTTTCATCTACACTATCGCATCACTGCTCACACTCGTCAGCCTCAATTTTGAAATACTGATGGCTGCCCGTATGTTGGCAGCTTTTGGTGCCGCCGTTGGTTCTGTGGCCACACAAACCATGATGCGCGATATGTTTGATGGTGCAAAACTGGCACAGGTATTTTCCATCATGGGCATCGCGTTGGCGGTCAGTCCGGCAATCGGCATGATGGCAGGCTCAGTTCTCACCAGCAATTTTGGCTATCAAGGCATGTTCACAGGACTTGCTGCTTTAGCTTTGCTTTTATTGCTGTGGTCGGCTGTCCAATTACCGGAAACGCAAACAACACGCAGCGAACCCGCACCATTCTTTGAAACGCTCGCTATGATGATGCGTGACCGCTCTATCTGGCGTACCGCTTGCCTTGTTGCGCTCTTTAATCTGGCTTTGTTTGGTTATTACCAACTAGCGCCATTTAACTTTGAGCGCCTGCATCTTAGCCCTGAAATGTTTGGTTATAGCGGCCTTTTGCTAGCCTTTGGCGTATTACTTGGCTCATTACTCAATCAGCGCCTGTTAAAGCGCAATTGGTCTTGCGAAAATCTGGTGATCTTGGCTGCGAGCCTCATGCTGGTCGGCGGAGCACTCACCACACTCCTGCAAGCAAGCTGGCTGTTTGTATTGCCGGTGATGCTGGTGGTTTTAGCCTATGGATTGGCTATTCCAAACATTCTGGCCAAAGCCCTTGTGGCCTATGGAGATCGCCGGGGCACTGCCGGTGCCGTTTTAGGGCTCTTCTACTATGTGCTGCTTGGGTTTGGTCTGGTTTTTGCCGGTTGGTGGCAACAATTGGGAGCACTGCTTTTGATCTGCGGAATATTTGCGATGCCGATCGCTGTTGCCGTGCAAAAGGTGCGACCACAAGATTGATGAAATCAATAGAACCTATTATTTTTTAAAGCCTCGCCTCCAAAGCGGGGCTTTTTCTATTAAAATCAAGGCAATAGATATTATAAGAATAAATGTGCACATCCCCGCACTATTGTTTTGAAACCCTTGCAATTCAGCAGCTTTAGTAATATTGACTATTTCACTCATCTTTTAGCCAGCAAGCCTGAAAGCCAGCCAGCGATATCAAAAACTCATACCGAGGGTATCATGCTGGCAAAAATCTTGTCTGAAGCTTCCGTCAATCGTCGCTGGTTGAGAGCACTTTCCGCTTCTGTCGCTTTCTTGGCTTGTACGGCTGTACAAGCACAATCTGTTCCGAACCAGACAGCTGCCAAAACAGAACAGACAAAACCTGACAAAGATCCCGAAGCCATCAATCTCAAGATGATCACGGTCTCCTCTGAGCGCACGATTAAAAAATTGCTGGATATCCCTATGTCGATCAGCATCATTGATCGGGATACACTTGAGCGCCATCAGGTACGCGACATTCAAGATCTGGTGCGTTATGAGCCAGGTGTCAACGTTAGTCGCACGACATCTCTCACCAATCCATTCGCACAATTAAATAGTTTCAACATCCGTGGTGTTGGCGGCAACCGCGTTCAGATGCTGGTGGATGGTGGTCGCGTTCAGGAATTTATCACCGATGGTAGTCGCGACTTGGTAGACCCTTTCAATATGAAATCGGTAGAAATCACCCGCGGCCCCAATTCTGTGCTTTGGGGCGCAGATGCTTTGGGCGGTGTGGTGTATTTCCGCACTCTTGACCCCGATGATTTGCTTGACGGCACCAAACCATGGGCGGTTGAAAGCAAGCTTGCCTATGACAGTTTCGACAAATCCTTTCGTCAGCAGATTACTGGCGCTGCTGAGGCAGGTGATTTTAAAATACTCGGGAGTTTCGGACATATGAGTGCCGATGAACCGCATTTGCGAAAAGCGCGTGCGGATGGCGGCATCTGGGGTTGTCCGCGTGAAGCCATTTGGCCTTGTAACAAAACCCAACCAATGGATGTCAGTGCTTATAATGGCTTAATGAAGCTGCAGTGGAATCCAACTGAAGATCACGTAGTGAAACTGACGGCAGAATGGTTCCGTCGCACAACCGATGTTGACCAGAAATATGATTCCGGCGCTGCCAATCCTATGTATGCAAGTAATCCAGCATATCACAGTTTGTATTACGAGAATGAGCGATATGATCGTTCTGTTGAAATGCAAAGATCGCGTTTTGCTATTGAGCACCGCTGGTCAACGCCAGCCGAGTGGCTTGACGAAGTTAAGTGGAGCGTTTCCTACTCTCCGCAAAAACGTGACATGACCAGCGAGCAAATTCGTAATTACACATTGCTCAATCCTGCCAAACGTGAACGCAGGGAACAAATCCGTAATTACAGCGAAGATTTTCTTCAAGCCGATATTCAGCTCACTTCATCCTTTGATTTGGGGCAAACCGAGCATAAACTGATTTATGGTTTTGCCGGCGACATTACCAAAACAAATTATGACGGCACCAATATCACAACCAACCTGAATACAGGCGCGGTTACCATCGCTAACCGGCAAGGTTTCAACTTCCCTAAAGTTGATACAGTTCGTGCCGATTTTTACGTTCAGGATGAAATCAAGCTTCTGGATGATCGTCTGACGATCACGCCGGGTTTACGTCTGGCCACCTATTCCATCGATCCGACCAAAGATGATGATTACAACCCGATTGACGGTTTTGAACCTGAAAAAATAGATAAAACCCGCCTCGTCAAACGTTTAGGCGCTCTTTATAAGCTCGACAATACCTATTCTCTCTTTGGCTCTTATGGTGAAGGCTTCAAGATGCCGACATCACAACAGCTTTTTGTTTCGTCGCAATCAATCGGCACCACCGGTATGGTAGAGGTTGTACCAAACCCGAACCTGAAACCGGAATTCGTACGTAGCTACGAACTTGGCGTGCGCGGTGAATATGATCGAGGCTACTTTAGCTTCTCCGGTTTTTATGCGGATTATAAAGACTTCATTCGTGGTTTGCAGCCGGTGCCAAACGAAGCAGATAAATACACCTCCGACAACGTTTCCAGCGTTCAGATTTGGGGTGTCGAGTTTGGCGGCGAATACGAGATTTATAACAATCTCATGCTTAACGCCGCGATCTCTTATATGCGCGGCGATCAACGCCTGGAAGCTGGTGCAGATAAAACACCATTTGACGGCGCTGTACCGCTCACAGCTGTTTTCGGATTGCGTTATCTTATTCCAGATTGGAATTTGGAAACCGAATTTGTCGGAACCTTTGCCAAAGGTGTAAGCCGTCGAGCTGATCCTGATGCCTATAAACCATCCGGTTATGCCGTTTTTGACGCCTATGCGCGCTGGAAGCCGACAAAGAATATCGACCTCAATTTCGGCGTCGAAAATATTTTTGACAAACGTTACTTCCCGAATACGCTGACCAATTATGCCAATTCGGCTTCGTCAGCTGTTGCCAATGCAAATCCACTGGAAATGCAGGTTGCACCCGGACGTACTTTCAAGCTTGGCGCGACAATGCGTTTTTAAACCGACCTGAAATTCCATACCGGAGCAGCGTCTCATGAGCTGCTTCGGCTTATTTTATTTGGCAACGGCAATGCGATTAATAAAACAATTTTGGACATTACTGACTTATTGCAATCATGGTTCCGGCAAAGTGCTCAACTGGTCATTACTGGCTATTATCTTTGCGCTGGAAATGCTGGGCATTTATCTTGGTGTTCAATTGATCAAGTGGGTCGCCGGATTTTATAATGCGGTTCAAGAACGCGATTTAGAAGAAACATTAAATCAACTGACTATATTCGGCATGATCGTTGCAGGTAATGTCGGCATTTACCTTTTCGAGTTTTATGCAAAAGGCTGGCTCGAAATCCGATGGCGTGAGCGACTGACCAACAGAACCCTTTCTATCTGGCTAAACAACAAAGCCTATTGGTTCTTATCGCTCAAATCCGAAAGTGAAAAACCCGATAATCCCGATCAACGCATTGCTGAAGATTGCAAAATATTTGTCAACCACACTTTATCCGAAGGAATTGACCTGATCACCCGCATCATCGGGTTATTCTCTTATGCGATTGTGCTTTGGGGACTGGCAACATTTGCGTTGGAATTTACACTCTTGGGTTTTGAAATCAGCATTCCACGCTATATGGTTTGGGCGCCGTTTGTTTATGTTTTTCTCTCTTCGCTCATTACCCATTTATTTGGGTGCCGTTTGAAAGAAACCTTTGTCGAACAGCAGAAAAAAGAAGCCAACTTTCGTTATGGCATGGCGCATATGCGCCAGAATGCAGCCGAAATTGCTATTATGAATGGTGAGCGAAGCGAACGCGAATTGCTTGATCAAAAATTCTCCGGTATCCGCAATAACTGGTTTTTATTGCTTCGCAGACAAGTACAGTTAGGGCTTTTCGCGCGCCCATATTTTACAACAATTTTGCGTATTCCGATGTTTTTGGCGCTGCCTGGATATTTTGCCGGAGCAGTCAACTTTGGTGGGTTGATGCAATTGGGAACAGCTTCCCAGCAAGTTGCAACGACGCTTTCATGGTTCATTTTCAGCTATAAAAGACTTGCCGAACTGGTTTCTGCCGTATCCCGTCTTTCTAATTTCATTGAAAAAGCTGAGGCGACAGGCAGAGAGAAAAATGTCAGCAGACAATATGCTCAAAACAGAACCTTGTCATTAAATGATGTAACTTTGCATACACCCGATCAGCAGCAACTGCTCCATATTCCGGAACTGACTATACACAGCGGAACGATTGTTTGGCTTCGCGGTCACTCCGGATTAGGCAAAACAACATTACTTCGGCTCATTGCTGGTGCATGGCAATGTGCAACGGGGCATATTTTTCATCCCGATGCATCGTCTTTTTTCCTCTCACAGAAACCCTATCTGCCAAATAGCGGTTTGAAAGCCTCTATTTGCTATCCAGATTCACCGGAAAAATTTACAGACGCTGAAATTGCTCAAACTTTACATAAAACCGGTTTGTCTAAGCTTTTGCCTGAAAATGGTCAACCATTTGGAAAAATCCCCATGCCAACCGGTCTTTCCGGCGGCGAGTTGCAGCGTTTTGCATTAGCACGTGTCCTGCTCAATAAACCGGAATGGCTGTTTATGGATGAGGCCACCAGTGCATTGGATCATAGTGCCGAAATCGAATTACTCACAATGCTGCGCCATGAATTGCCGCACACCACACTAGTGATACTTGCCCACCGTGAACCCGGCAATCTCAAACCCGATGCCATCATCAATCTTGAAATTTTTCGCAGTCGCAACGAACAAAGCGCTGCACCGACCCTTCAACTTGCGTGAGGATAAAATGACTGAGCAACCAATTCGTGCCAAATTGCTGGCCAACCCAGCTGATGTACTCAAAACATTGCCGCAGATCGGCAAACTGATGATCAATTCCAAAAATGGCGGCGCAACGCATGAGCGGATCGGTGTTGTCCAAAATGTCATAATTGATGGTAATTGGATCTTCTTTACCGGTGATGAGCACAATTCGAAAATTGCTTTAAATGCCATTCATACGATGATTGCCGACCGCAGTTCCATCATGCAGGAAAAAGTTTATCCGCGCATTGATCTGTTGGCTGAAGATGATGAAGTTATTGGCAGCGTCATCGGTTTTGGCGGTGCCGAACCCTTTGATGCAGCACTTGCATCCTTTGCTCTTGAGGAATTAGCACCAAAAACCGATAGCCGTTCTATGGGCGATCAAGTTGAAGTTGGGGATAGTGATCCGGCTTTGAAGCCTTTCGCTGCCGCCCAACGCAATAAAGGAACTGTGCGTATTGCTTTGGAACGCCCTACCTTTCAACAAGAATGGACAGGTGAAATGCCGGATATCCGTAATTCACGCGGTTTTATCAATGTAATGAAACCGGATTTTCATCTACATTTGAAAGTAGGCCATGTGATGGATTGGCGGATTGAAGAGAAAGATGGGCAATTGCATTATTATGCACTTGACGCGGATGGCCAATCAACTGGTCTTGTTGTTTCCGGAACAAAAGAAGCATTTGCATGACTGAGATCAGCAATTTCACCGCGCAATGGCGTCGCCCTGACGGACAAATCCGCAGCCACCATCAGGTCATGCAGGATATGGCAAAAAAGCAGGTGGTACTCTTAGGCGAGCGGCATGACCGTTATGATATTCATCGCTGGCAATTACATGTCTGCGCCTCACTTCTCGGCTTGCGGGATAATCTGGCAGTTGGCTATGAAATGTTCCCGCGGCGTCTGCAACCGGTTCTTGATGAATGGGTAACAGGTAAACTTGATAAAGAAACATTCCTGCAAAAGGCGGAATGGGGCACGGTTTGGGGCTTTGCCTCTGATCTCTATATGCCGATTTTTGATTTCTGCCGTGAATTTAAGGTCAAAATGCTGGCGCTTAATTGCCGTCGTGATCTCATCACCCGCGTTGGAAAAGAAGGCTGGGATGCGATTGCCGAAGAAGAGCGCGACGGCCTGACACCAGCCCGATCTGCCAGTCTGGCACATCGTGAGCATCTTTTGCGTCTCACCAATGGCGGTCCGCCATTCATGCAAGGAAAGTCAGCGGACTCTCCTGAGTTTGACCGATTTGTACGCGCGCAACAAACATGGGATCGTGCATTTGCGTGTAATATCGCCAATTATTGCGCTGAGAACCCGCAAGCGCTTGTGATCGGCATTATCGGACGTGGTCATATGGAATATGGTCATGGTACACCTGACCAACTTGATGATCTTGGCATCAATAATTGTGGCGTGCTTTTAACCGAAGATATGGGTGATAAACACGCCTGCCCGTTGAGTGTTGAAGGCAAAGCTCTTGCCGATGCGGTTTTTGGCTTGCAAACACAGGCATAAATTTTACATCTGTTAAGTGGCGGCAAAGCTGACACTTAACAGATGTTAATCTCCTTCCAGCACGGCCAGATAACGGGTAGGCGTCTGCCCTAAAGCTTTCTTGAACATAGTAATAAAGGCGGTGGGCGATTCATAACCCAGCATTTCAGCAATTGCCTGAACTGATGTTCCGCCGGAAATCTCTCGCAGCGCAATGATGAGATGCAATTGCTGACGCCAGCGCCCGAAAGTTAATCCTGTTTCCTGCACCATCAAACGGGCAAGCGAACGCTCGCTCATAGCCACCCGTTTTGCCCACTGCCCCAAAGTGGCACGATCAGCCGGATTTTCACGTAACTGATCCGCAATCAAGCGAATTTTCGGATGATCAGAAACGGGCAGATAGAAATCTTCTTGCGGCATTTCTACCAGCTCATCCAACAATACCCGTACCAATCTTGCCGTATGGCTGTCATCTGAATAATCGGGCGAAACAGTCGATAAATGCCGGATCATCTCGCGCACCATCGGTGAGATCGACAAAGTACAACAATGTTGCGGCATCGCCGCCGCCTTAGGCTCGACAAATAAAAAAGACAACCGCGCATTGGCAGTCGCATGATTACAATGCGCCACACCACCTGGTATCCAGACACCGCAATTTGGCGGCACCATCAACATGCCATTGTGATCGTGCTCACTATACACCTGACACGTCACCGCGCCATGCAATGCCAATACCAACTGACCTTTGCGATGCCGGTGTACAGGAATTTCGGTCGAATAATCTTTAAAATCCAACTGCCAAGCCAAGACCGGACGATCATTCATATCCGGATCAAATTCCACTGCTTGTCGTTTTGAAACCATAACATCCGACCATATTTGGCATGATTTAAATATTAATAGGCAATATATCTAAATTCATTATATAAGCAATTTGTTAGAGAGGGACAACGAAAACGGAAATTAAAAAAATGAATACAAACAAAACTTATGTGTCACAATCCCTCATCCTGCTGATTGGTATCTTGCTGATCGCCACCACTTTGCGCGCTCCAATCACTGGTATTGCACCCGTTCTGGAAATGATCCGCGATGATTTTTCCTTCAGCACTTCCACAGCAGGCGCTCTCACGACATTGCCGCTACTGGCATTTGCCGTTGTCTCGCCGTTTGCCGTTGTTTTAGCGCGTAAACTCGGCTTAGAATTCAGCCTTCTCATTGCTCTCCTGCTCATTACCGGCGGCATTGCGCTTCGGATGATTGAAACAGTCTGGTATTTGTTTTTAGGAACCGCTATTATCGGCACCGGTATTGCCATTGCCAATGTGCTGTTGCCAAGCCTGTTAAAGCGTGATTTTCCAACCAAGATTGCTTCAATCACCGGTGCTTATTCCGTTACGGCTGGTGTTGCAGCTGCCCTTGCTTCGGCTGCGGCCATTCCTATTGCCAATCATTTCAATGGCGGCTGGAACTGGGCTTTGGGCGCCTTCATTATTTTTCCTGTTGCAGCAATTGCCGTTTGGTTGACCCAACTTTCCGGCAATAGTGATAAAACACAAAAAACAACAAGCCTACACACAGACAAACCCATTTGGAAATCAGCACTCGCTTGGCAAGTGACATTTTTCTTTGGTCTTAATTCGCTGGTTTATTATGTCATTGTCACATGGCTTCCGGCCATGTTGATCGAGGCAGGTTTTTCACCAGCTGTTGCCGGCTCATTCCACGGCATTTCGCAACTTGCAACGGCCATTCCAGGATTGGTTTTTGGTCTCGTATTGGCACGCTTCCGTGATCAAAAAGCAATTGCCATTATGCTGCCTCTTATGACCGCTGTATCACTCATCGGCATTTTGATTTTGCCACAATGGGCTTCTCTTTGGTCGGCTCTTTTCGGCTTTGGTTGCGGCGCAACGTTCATTCTGGCACTCGCCTTTATCAGCCTGCGCTCCAGCAATCCTGCACAAGCCGCAGCACTTTCCGGCATGGCACAATGCATCGGCTACACGGTTGCAGCAGGCGCACCACCGGCTGCAGGTTTCATCTTCGAATATGCAGGTGGCTGGTCGGTTCCGCTCATCATCTGCACCATTTTATGCGTTGTGATGGCTATACTTGGTTACCGTGCCGGTCGACCTGTCCACATTGAATGAATTTCGCCCGTTCTATCGGACAAAAGAAAAAGCCTTGAGGCAGCTGAAACGGCCTCAAGGCTTTTTTATCATTATTGTTCAGGCGTACGTAAGGTTTCTTTTTGTGTGATCAAACGTGCACTTTGCAAGCCGCTCAAATAAATCCACAACCAGCTCCATGCAACAGCCAAACGTGAGCGGGTGCCGATCAGGAAGTAAATATGGGCAAGCCCCCATATCCACCATGCCAACAAACCTTTTAGGCGGAAATTGCCAAATTCAATTACGGCAACCTTTTTACCAACAGTCGCAAGATTGCCCTGATGGCGGTATTTAAAGGTCTCGTTAAAAGGCTTTCCATCCAGATCGGCACGAATGGCTTTAGCTACGAAACTGCCTTGTTGTTTCGCGGCTGGCGCAACCCCCGGCACCAGCTTATCATCGCCCCATCGCACTGACGCCGTATCGCCAACCACGAATATCGACGGCTCACCTTCAAGGCGCAAATCTTTGGTCACAATGACACGTCCGGCACGATCACCTTCAACACCGAGCCATTTAGAAGCAGGTGATGCCTGCACACCTGCTGCCCAAATAATGGTGCGGCATGCAATAAACTCCTCGCCGATTTTAATACCGTCTTCATCACAAGCAGTCACCGGTATGCCGGTACGCACTGTAACGCCCAGCTTCAGCAAGGCAGAGCGTGCATATTCCGACAGTGCTTCACTAAATGTAGGCAAAACGCGGGCGCCCGCTTCAACCAAAAGAACAACCGCTTTTTTGGTATCAATCCGGCGAAATTCACGCGGCAAAGTACTATGCGCCAATTCAGCAATAATACCTGCCATTTCAACGCCTGTCGGCCCTGCACCAATAATAGTAAACGTTAAAAGTGCGGCCTGTTTTTCCGGATCGGTCTCCAATTCCGCTTGCTCAAAAGCCAACAACACACGACGGCGAATAGTGGTCGCATCCTCCAATGTTTTCAGCCCCGGCGCGAAGGTTTCCCACTCGTCTTTGCCAAAATAAGCATGACGGGCACCAGTTGCTAAAACCAGCTTGTCATAGGGCACACTGACACTATTACGCAGAATAACGTGTTTATTTTCACGGTCGATGCCGACAACTTCATCCAGAAGTGTTGTCACTTCCGGTCGGTCCCGAAAAAGATGGCGGATTGGCCACGCAATTTCTGATGTCGCCAACACAGTGGTCGCAACTTGATAAAGTAATGGCTGAAACAAATGATGATTGCGACGGTCAATCAAAGTGATTTCCACATTTGCACCTTTGAGACCATGAACAGCCTGCAAACCGGCAAAACCCGCGCCAACAACAACAACCTTCTGTTTCTCAGCCATAACGCATTCCATTCCTGAGGATGAGCTCATTATATAAACATGATACTAATCGATTAGAACATGCGCATAAGAAAATATATAGCAACGCTATCACGATAAGATAAATTATCGAAATATAATTGAGCGTTTAACGCAATTGCCGCATTTAAGTGAGGCACAACGCCCGATCATGTAATTTCAATGATCGGGCGTTGATATTTTATAAGATTGTCCTCTTAATCGGCAGTGCTTCTGACTTTATAAGTTGAATAAGCCAATATCAACGCTGCCATGAAGCCCAAAATACCGGCAACAATTGCTGCAAGCGTAAACCCTTGAGCTAACGCCTCTGTCAGCAACTGATTAAAGATACCTGTATCAACATCAAGATTTGCAGGTTTTTCATGCATGCGAATAGCAAAAGCTGCACTTTCACGCATATCGCCAACATCCAGATAACTTAGTGATTTTTCGAGCACGTTGACTGCTCGGACGCTCATAAGCGTTCCAAGCAAGGCAATTCCGATTGTCATGCCGCCCTGACGCAAAGCATTCATCGTAGCTGATGCAGTTCCTGTGCGTTCACGCGGCGCACTTGCCATTGCGGCAGCTCCAGTTGACGGTACGGCCAAACCAAGCCCCACCCCAAGCAAAGCAAATAATAAGGCAATCGTCATATAAGAGGTCATGGATGAAAAGCTTAACATTGCGGTCATCGAGACACCGATCAGCACATAACCGCCAACCATCAATTGATTGACGCCAAAACGCTTGGCCAATGTGCCGAAACATGAGGCAACCACCAGCATAGCCGCAAAAACCGGTGCCATACGCCAACCCGCTTCGGTCGCACTCCAACCCTGCCCGCGCTGTAAAAACAACGAGAACAAAAACAGGCTGGTATAACCTGAAAATCCAAGGACAAAAGAAGCAAAATTTGCAGATGCGAATGGCCGTTGTTTAAATAAATCAACCGGCAAAACCGGACGCTTTACATTCATTTCGACCAAAATAAATGCACATAAAGCAATAACAGCCACAGCAAGCGGCACAACAGCTTCAAATGCTGCCCAGCCGGACTGACCTGCATTGATAAGTCCCAAGGTCAAACTACCTAAAAACACAATGCTTAATACCTGACCTGCCGGATCAAGTGCCGCATGATCAGGGTTTGAACTTTCTTCAATGCTGATAAACCCCAAAGCGAAGGTAACCGCCCCGATAGGCAGATTGAGTAAAAAAATACTCGGCCATCCCGCCTGATCTACCATGAAACCACCCAGCATCGGCCCTAAAATCAACGATACAGCGCTAAACGACGACCAGCCACCAATAATATGTGCCCGCTCTGCAGGATCGGGATAAGCTTGCGTTAAAATTGAAAGAGCGCCCGGTATGACCAGAGCACCTGCAATACCTTGCAGCGAACAGCCTATAATGAGCACCGTTAAAGAGCCAGCAAAGGCACAAACGGCAGAACCAAGAGTGAAAAGCGATACACCACCAAGCCAGACACGCTTGCGGCCATAGCGGTCAGCAAGTGGACCTGCCGATAACATAAAAGCCGACAGACATAATGTATAAGCACCAACAACCCATTGCAAACCAGCCATACTGGTTTGCAATCCGGCCTGAATGGCAGGTAATGCAACGCTTACAATGCTGATAGCAAGCGTTGCCATGAATGTCCCCAGATAGACGGCAGCAACTGCAACCGGGCGTCCTTTAAGTGACATAATCGAATAAACCTCCTGAATATAAGCTTGCCAAATGTAAATCGACCGACCGTCGGTCAATTAAATTTGAAAGCTTGTTTCTCACCAATATCAAAGAAAGTGACATATCATTTCAGACGTGTGGCGAGGGGATTAAAATAGTTTGAAACGGAGAAACGGAGAAACGGAGAAACAAATTTATCACATAATTAAAATATGACAATAAAAATCATAATTAAGATAATAATCATTTTGCGTCATCATTTCATTGATAGCATTTTAAGACATGCATCAGCCAAATTCCGAGCAAATAATTTATAGTCGTTAGGTGGCGTGGCAATTATATCATCGGTCGCGCCATGGACACCGGCATAAATCAGCAACGTCACCACACGCGGCTCTGGCGGATTCCAGATACCAGCTGCAATGCCACCACCAATGATCATAGATAATTGGTCTAAAATATCTTTTTTCGCCTGATTGGAACGATCATGATGGTGATGCTGATTATAAACGATATCATGGATGCGATATGTTCTGACATAAGTCTCCACATTCGAATGGATCCATGCACATAATTTACAGCACCAGTCGTCCGGCTCACAGGCATCTATTGCCTGTTGTACACTTTCAACAAAACGCTCCGTGTAGCGCTTGGCCAAAGCCGCAAGCATATCGTTTTTCGAGCTAAAATAATGATAGAAAGTTCCTTTGCCGACACCTGCTGCATCGGTAATATCGGTTATTGTCGTTGCATCAATACCCTTGGCTAAAAACAATGTTTCAGCCGCTGTCATCAACTCATCAAGCCTGACTTCTGCAGGCTTGGTTCTGGATATTTTGGTCATTTTTGATATTGAGCCGCAAGCTGGTTTTCCATTTTTCCCAGATTAGCGCCAAGAAACCAATAAAGAAATCATATAATTTAATTCCCCCTCTGCTTTTTCTGCCAGCGGCGCTGTGATGAAGAAGCAATTTTCATCAGTTCCCGGTACTTTGCAACCGTTCGACGGGCAATCTCAATACCATCCGCCTTTAGTCTTTCAGTAATTGCATCATCAGACAAAATGGTCTTGATAGTTTCACCATCAATCAGCTGTTTTATTTTTTGCTGAATGGTTTTAGCAGATAAATCATCTTCACCAGCACCTGCCGCGATGGCCTTCGAGAAGAAATATTTCATCTCAAACAGCCCCCTGTCCGTCATAATATATTTATGCGCAACAGTACGGGAAATCGTAGATTCATGCATATCAATAGCTTCTGCCACCTCCCGCATGGTCAAAGGTCGTAAAAGCCCATTACCTGACATAAAAAAATCACGCTGGTAACGTGCGATGAACGTCATCACTTTCAAAATTGTTCGAGCCCGCTGGTCAAGGCTGCGCGTCAACCAACCCGCCGACTGCATGCAGTCCCTGATAAATTGCTTTTCATCCTCATCAAGTCCAACATCTTTGATCCGGCTGGCATAAACACGATCAACCAACACACGCGGTAAGGCTTGCGTGTTTAATTCAACTACAATTTCCTTGTTGTTGCTCACCCGAATAAAAACATCCGGCACAATATTGATGGCAGGCGTTGCATCAAAACATAGGCCGGGCTTCGGATTAAGTGCTCTTATTTTATGCATCATGCCCAATATTTCATCTTGGGATACGCCACACAATTTTGCCAATCGCGGCATATGACGATTTGCCAGCAGGGTTAAGTTATCCAGTAAAATCTGCATCGACTTGGTAAGCTGCTCTTTATCCTGCAACTGAATATACAGACATTCGGCTAAATTACGTGCCCCGACGCCGACAGGTTCAAAACCTTGTATGCACTTCAGAATACGTTGAAATTCATGTTGTGACGTTTGAAACTGCTCGATGATTTCCTCACAAGGGCGACGTAAATAACCATCAGGCTCAATGGAATAGACAATTTCAGAGGCTATGAGCTGATCACTCGGCTCATCAAAGCTCGCCATCACTTGCTGCTGTAAATAGTCATATAAAGAAACACTTACACTATGTGTTTCTTCGATAGAACGCAGACTACCGGAACCGGATAATGTCCCTTTCCGTATGAAAGGTGCATTATTCATCTTTGGCATTGCAGACTTTGATGGAGCCAATTCCAGCAGTGGATTACGTTCGACCTGATCGATTATATAAGATTGAAGCTCGTCGTAGCCGTATTGCAACACCTGCACCGACTGGATCATCTGCGGTGCAAGGGTCTGTGTCTGCTGCTGGCTCGTATAAAGCTTCACTCCGGCTTTCATACAATCACAATCGAACCTCCGGCTTTCCTGAAAAATATTTTCACTCAAAAGCATATTTGGCACGAAAATTGCTTATTTAAAAGTAGCACACAAGATATTTTTAAATTTGGATCGGAAATTCTTTACCGTTTTCCGAAATACTTGCCCAGAACCTGTTCACCACAGTGCGACTGCGACCAAGGCGCTTGTAAATGCGAACTTCAATCGGGACGGTCCAACTTGCACCACCTGCAAGAACGAGTTTCTTATCACTCAGTAAATTTTTAATCCGGTCATAAGGCATCCATGTAATGCCGTTGCCTTCCAACACCAGCCCGAGCAGATTTTCGCCATTGGTACCTTGACAAGTTTTCAAGACCTGCAAATGATTTTCAGCAATGCGGCTTTCAACAATATTACCAATATAAGAACCCGGCAACCGCGCCACATAAGGCACCACACCATTCAAATCATCCAAATTGATGCTTGGTGTTATGCCGTCTTTATCAGGCACACAAACCGGCACCACTTGTTCAGGTCCTAAAATCTTATATTCAAACTGCTCCAAATCAAACGAAGAAACCTGTCCCGACGAATGATAGGTGAGGAAAAAGTCATATTCACCGCTATCAAGTGCCTGCACATCTTCCGGTGTAGTGCGCGATGATAAAACATTGGGCACAATCTCCGGCATCAGCGCTTTTTTGCGGGTTATCCATGACGGATAAAAAGATTGCACCAGCGTGGTAGCGCCAGAAAATTTCAGCAAATAGCGATCATGACCAAGCAATTGACGCGCGTTTTCCTCGGCGCGACGCACGCTGATGATGATAGGCTTGCAATCATTGAGGAATTGCTCACCTAATTCAGTGAGTTCCAAAGGCTGGCGATTACGGGCAATCAACTCGCCGCCCAGATGATTTTCAAGGGATCGAATGCGTTTGGAAAAAGCTGACTGGGTAATATTGCGTTGACGTGCAGCACGCGCAAAACCTTTGCATTCAACCACGGCCAGAAAATCTTCAATCCAACTTAAATCCACACCCTTACTTTCTTCCCACCATGCCTGCCCTGACATCCGGCTGCGGCCAGATGTCCAAACCGGACTATAACTATTCCAAAAATCCGTTTGCTCCGCTTCTGCCTACGAACTTAAACTCAAGCCAACCCAAGTGAAGCATAACAGGTATAGTATGAAGCCGGAATTAATGACACACAGTGATAAAAATCGCGAGCATTTTTATATCAAGCGCATGAGTGCCTATGCCTCCAATGCTTTGAGCGATACGCTCCCTGACGAAGTGGCAGAAAAAGCCAAATATCATATCTTGGATACATTCTGTGCCATGATCACCGGCGCCCGTTTGACGGTGGGTGAAATGGCTTTGTCTTATTCCAAAACCCTGTCACAGGCAGCAGATAAAGCTGCCTGCATTGTCGCTTCCGACGGCTTTTTGCATCCGGCTGATGCAGCACTTGTCAACGGCATCATGGCTCATGCCAATGAAACCGACGACAGTCATCCGGCCGCGATCGGTCATCCGGGCTGTGCCATTGTACCAGCAGCACTAGCGGCAGCAGAGGCCAATGCATCAAGTGGCAGCGACTTTTTGAAAGCTGTGGTGCTTGGCTATGATTATTATGCCCGCATGAATATCGCACTTGGCTCAAACCATATTTATGCGCGCGGACATGGCCCTTATAGTATTGGAGGCGCATGGGGAGCCGCAGCCGCAGCCGGCGCTCTTTATAAAATTGATGCAAAGCGCATGGCTTATGTTTTCTCCAATGTTGCGCATCAAACCGGCGGTATTGCCGTATGGATGCGCGATAAAGACCATATGGAAAAAGCTTTCCATTTTGCAGGCCTTCCAGCCCGCAATGGCGTGAGTGCAGCCGCAATGATCGCTCATGGTTTTTCCGGCACCGACGATGTGATTGAAGGCCGCGGCAATTTCATGGATGCCTATTCGGACAATCCGGATCGCGATTTTCTAATTGGTGAATTGGGCACCCGTTTTGAGGTGATGCTCACCAATATCAAAAAATGGTGCGTGGGTTCACCTATTCAATCTGCACTCGATTCTCTTGAATATTTGATGGAACATGAAGGTGTTCATTTAAACAATATCGAGAGCCTAACCATCGAATTACCGTCTCATGTGGTTGATGTCGTGGAAGACCGTGGCGTGCCGGATATCAACTGCAAACATTGTCTTGCATTAATGCTGGTGGATGGCCGTTTTGGCTTCCATACGTCGCATGATTATGCTCGCTTGCTGGATCCGGCTATTCTGGCCATGAAGAGCAAAATGTCGTTACTGCCGAGCGATGAACTGGCAACTGCGATGCCTATCCGGCAAGCTATTGTCACTGCGGTTTTGTCAGATGGACGTACCGTCAGCCGCCGCACTTATGCAGTAAAGGGCGTAGTTGAAAATCCAATGGATCGTAATGACGTTATCCGCAAGGCGCAGGATTTATTGTCGCTGCTTCTTAAACAAGAGACTGATAAATTTATCGAAACCGTGCTCAATATCGAAACATTATCCGATATTCGCGCATTACGTCCTGTGCTGCAAAAACACGACTAAACTGGTTGAAATCTAGCGAACGAAAGAAAAATCATGATAGAAAATCACGAAATTCGCCTTCAAACCACAAAGGCAACACGCTTTATGCGCGCTGTCTCATTGGCGGGAGTAGCTTGCTGTGTGTTGACAGCATCAGCGTGGGCTGCGGATTTGCGGATGGGGATGAGCTCCGCACCAACCTCGATTGATCCGCATTTTCATGCCAATAGCTCCAACATCTCGATGACAGGTCAGGTTTTTGAGGGGCTGACCTGGAAAGACGAGAATATGCGCCCTATTCCGGCTCTGGCCGAAAGTTGGGAGTATATGGGAGACAATATCTGGCATTTCAATTTGCGTAAAAACGTCAAATTTCATGACGGCACACCATTTACTGTCGATGATGTGATCTTCACCTTTGAGCGTATTCCAACCATCGTCGACAGCCCTAGCCCTTTTACTGCACGTCTGGCCGATGTGGTTTCTTATAAAGCGCTTGATGATCACACCCTTGAAATCGTCACCAAAGGTGCAGCACCAAACCTGCCGATCAATCTGGCCGATGTGCAGATTATTTCGCGTAAAAACGGCGAAAACCAAACCACACAGGACTATGTAACCGGTAAAGCCATGATCGGCACCGGCCCATATAAATTCAAAAATGCCCGTATCGGCGAGATTTACGAGTTTGAAGGCTATGACGATTATTGGGGCGGCAAGCCTGCTTGGGACAAGGTAACACAGCGCATTATCAGCTCTGATCCGGCACGCATTGCCGCACTTCTTGCCGGTGACGTTGATCTTATCACCAGTGTTCCGACCAGCGACATTGCGAATTTGGAAAAAGCACCCAATATCGCGCTTTGGTCAACCGCTACCAACCGTATTGTTTTTGTGGCACTTGATGTTGAACACGAAAAGCCGATTGCAGGTCAGGTAAGCGATAATAACGGCAAACCTTTAGACAAAAATCCGATGCTTGACGTGCGGGTACGTAAGGCGCTTTCCATGGCGCTTGACCGCAAAAGCTTGGTAGAGCGTGGCCTTTCCGGCGATGCATTACCAGCAAGCCAGCTCGTGCCTGAAGGTCTCTTTGGCTATAATCCGGAAATTCCGATTGAGCCTTATGATCCGGCTGCCGCCAAGGAGCTTTTGAAAGAAGCGGGCTATCCGGAAGGTTTCCGTGTGGTACTCACCACCTCCAACGACGACACATCACGTGTGCGCGCCTCACAGGCTATCGGCCAGATGTGGACACGTATTGGTGTGCGCACCGAAATTGAAACCATGCCACATGCCGTTTTCATTCCGAAAACCAATGACTTCCAGTTTGCACAGATGATCCATTCATGGGGTACTTCAACCGGTGAAGCCGCTTATACATTGCGCGGTATTGCAGGCACCCGTGATCATGAAAAAGGCATCGGCACGTCAAACCGTGGTCGTTATTCCAATCCGGAAATGGATGCGCTGGTCAACAAAGCCTCCGAAACCATGGATGACGCAGAGCGTGAAGCTATGCTGCAAAAAGCAATGGCGATGACCATCAGCGATTACGGTATTCTGCCGCTCTACAGCCCGAAAGCGACATGGGCTTCGTCCAAGAATGTGAAATATATTCCGTCGAAGGCCAATGTGACGTCGGCAATTTTCGCAACACCTGCTGAATAATCCGACTTCAATACTGATCCCTTATACGGTTACAAAGCCGTATAAGGGAATAATACCTGCGACAGTCAGGGGGGAAATATGGCCGAGATGATCGCGCGGCGACTGATACAGTCGCTCATCACGCTTTTGGCTTTGAGCTTTATCACATTTGCCGGACTTTACATGATCGGGAACCCGATGGAAGTTCTGGCTGATGAATCCGCCACAGCGCTGGAAATCCAGCAAATCAGTGAGCGGCTGGGGCTGGATCAGCCACTTTACATTCAATATATGCGCTATATGGGGCGTCTGCTCAGTGGCGATTTCGGTACATCTTTTGTCACCGCTTTGCCGGTTTCCACTATGCTGCTGCAACGTCTGCCGGCAACGCTTGAAATGGCACTGATTTCGATCATCATTTCCGTTGGCATCGGTTTGCCGCTCGGTATTCTGGCAGGAACATTTCCGGATAGCCGCTTTAGTAAATTTGCGTCCATCAGCTCGATTTTCGGCTTCAGCCTGCCAAATTTCTGGCTTGGCCTGATGTTGCTGTTGGTTTTTGCCGTGCAATTGGCGGTCTTTCCGGCCATCGGACGCGGCCAAACGGTAGAGATCAACGGTGTTGCATGGAGCTTTCTCACATGGGACGGGCTCACCCACCTCATTTTGCCAGCCGTCACACTGGCAACAGGTAATCTGGCGCTAATGCTACGCTTAGGGCGCGCCGGAATGCAGGAAGTGATGCTGCTTGATTATGTCAAACTTGCCCGCATCAAAGGTCTGTCGCCTTGGCGCGTCGTTACTGTGCATGCTCTGCGCAATGTGATGATACCGATTGTCACCATTATCGGCCTTGAAATCGGCGGTCTGGTTTCCGGTGCGATTATTACAGAAACTGTTTTTGCATGGCCTGGCATCGGCAAGCTGTTGATTGACTCGATCAATATGCTCGATCGTCCTGTGGTCATTGCCTATATGATGATTTTCACCTTCATGTTCGTCACCATCAATCTCATCGTTGATATACTTTACATCGTGCTTGATCCGCGCGCGGGAACAGGGCGTGCATCATGACGAGTTCCGCTTTGTCACGTTTTCAGCAATGGCGCAAAAGCACACGCTTTTATAATTTCTTCCGCGAATTCAGCACCAGCAATACGGCGCTCCTGGGCTTGGCCGTCACTATTATTTTGCTGTTTATCGCCATTTTCGCCCCACTGATTTCGCCGCAAAATCCTTATGATTTAATGCAGGTCGATTTTATGGATTCCGAATTGCCCCCCGGTTCAGTTGGTGGCATGGGGCAATATTATCTGCTTGGCACCGATGCCAATGGTCGTGATATGCTGAGCGCCATGTTCTATGGCTTGCGCTCCAGTTTCATGGTGGCATGGAGCAGCCTTGCCATGGCGCTTGTTATTGGGGTGTTGCTCGGCCTTATTTCGGCCTATGCCGGCGGTAAAGTTGATGCGGTTATCATGCGCATTGTTGATGTGCAAATGAGCTTCCCGACCATTTTGATCGCGCTCCTGTTATTGGCTGTTTTTGGGCGCGGGCTGGATAAAACCATACTGGCGCTCACTCTTGTGCAATGGGCTTATTTTGCCCGTAATGTGCGTGGCACCGCATTATCGGAACGCAACCGCGAATATGTGCTGGCGGCACGTCTGGCTCATATCCCGACCTTCCGCATTCTCTGGCGTCATATCCTGCCCAATTGTCTGCCGCCATTGCTGGTTATTGCCTCGGTGCAGCTTGCATCTGCTATTTCCATTGAAGCCTCATTGTCCTTCCTTGGGCTTGGTATGCCGGTTACGCAGCCTTCATTAGGCCTGCTGATTTCCAATGGATTTGGCTATCTGATGGGTGGCAAATACTGGATCAGTGTTTTTCCGGGTGTGCTGCTTCTCATTACGGTTTTTGCAATCAACCTGATTGCCGACCAGTTGCGCGATATGTTCAATCCGAGGCTTAAAAAATGACGACAGCAGTTTCAGCATCCCCTGCTGCATCACCCTTTGTGCTTCAGGTGAAAAATCTTAAAACCCAGTTTGATACCAGCGCCGGAGTAGTGCGCGCTGTCGACGGCATCAGCTTTTCGCTCAAGCGTGGTGAAGTGATGGGATTGGTCGGTGAATCCGGCTCTGGCAAATCCATCACCGGCTATTCAATCATGCGCGCTATCGACAAACCTGGACGCATTACTGATGGCAGCATCAAGTATTGCGGCCGTGACAACAAAATCGTTGATCTGGTCAGCCTGTCGGAACGACAAATGCGGAACTTACGCGGTAACCGTGTAGCAATGATTTTGCAGGATCCGATGATGTCGCTCAATCCGAGCCTGCGCATCGGAACGCAGCTTACCGAAACCTATCTGGCGCATAAAAAAGTCAGCAAACAGGAAGCTCGTGAACGTGCCATCAATGTGATGCAACGTGTTGGCATTCCTGATGCCGAGCGTCGTTTAAGCGCTTATCCGCATGAGTTTTCCGGTGGTATGCGTCAGCGCATTGCTATCGCCATTGCGCTTATCAATGAGCCTGATGTGATCATCGCCGATGAACCGACCACCGCTTTGGATGTCACCACACAGGCGCAAATTCTTTTTGAAGTGCAAAAACTATCGCGTGAATTTGGCACCGCATGGATATGGATTACGCACGACCTGACCGTTGTTGCTGCACTCGCACAAAATGTTGCCGTGATGTATGCAGGAAAAATTGTCGAATACGGCTCAGTCTCATCCATTCTTGATCGCCCCCTGCATCCTTACACCAAGGGTCTGATTGCTTCAATACCGGGTCACAGCAGCACTTTGGCCAATAAACGTCTTTATCAAATACCAGGCAATGCCCCTTCTATGCTGGCTTTGCCCCGTGGTTGTCCATTCCGTCCGCGCTGCGAATATGCCGATAACACATGCCTTGAAACACCAGCAGATACCAGGCTTTCTGAAAGCCGTTTTTATCGTTGCTGGCACCCTGTGGAAACAGGAGCTGCATTATGAATTTTATAAAATCCGCACCTGAAAGCGAAACGATTTTGGAAGTACAATCCCTGTGCCATCAATTTGGCCGCAAGGAAGACTGGATTGACAAGATCGGTGCCAAATTACGTAAAAGCGGCCCTCGTCCAGTGGTACGCGCCATCAATGGCGTTGATATCCACGTCAGGAAAGGCGAAATTTTCGGCATTGCCGGTGAATCCGGCTGTGGTAAAAGCACCCTTGGCCGCATCATGGCTGGCTTGATCAAGCCAACAGAAGGGCAAATTGCCTATCACGGCAAACCAGTAATGCGCGGCGACAAGCCTGCCAATCTGAAACTGCAAATGATTTTTCAGGATTCAGGTGCAGCCCTTAATCCACGTATGCAGGTCAAAGACCTGATCGGCGAAGGCCCGCTCTTGCATGGCTTGGTGAAAAAGCGTGAGTTGAAAGACTTCATCGTCAACCAACTCGAAATTGTCGGCCTTAATGCCGATGCAATGACCCGCTATCCGCACCAGTTTTCCGGTGGTCAGCGTCAGCGCATCAACATTGCCCGCGCACTTGCCCTGCAACCGGACATGATAATATGCGATGAATCCATTGCCGCGCTCGATGTTTCCATTCAGGCACAGATCATCAATCTGTTTCTTGATCTGAAAGACAAGCTGGATCTCACTTACGTTTTCATCAGCCATGATTTGGGTGTTTTGAAACATATAGCCGATCGTCTGGCTGTGATGTATCTCGGTCGTGTCGTCGAACAAGGGAATGCCGCAGAAATATTCGCCAATCCGCGTCATCCTTACACACAAGTGCTGCTTGATAATGTGCTGACACTCGACCGCCGCGATCAGCAGTTTGAGCCGGTTGAAGGTGAAGTACCCTCGCCGCTTAATCTGCCGTCGGGATGCACATTCCACACTCGCTGCACCCATGCAGTTCCGGCTTGCGCTCAGACAATTCCGCCACTGACAGGGCAAGAAGAACATCAATTTGCCTGTCCGGTGATGGCATGAAAATGGAGGCGATTTCCATGACCCGTTGGAACGATACCCATGCCGAAGATCTCATCGGCACCATTAAAGACCGCGCTGATCTTTATGATTATCTGGTGGAAAAAACACTGCACCGTCAGGCTATCTCACCGGCAAAAAACAAGCTGTTTGACATCAATGTGGCGCGTGATATGGCGCATCATCGCAATGATATTCTCAACGCTTCCACACCGGCGGAGCTTTGGTATGCCTTGGCCAAACTGTCCAATACCCGCCATGACCGCCATCTGTCAGTAGAACCGGTTGAGGGCGGTCTGCCACTGCCAGCCGAATTGCAAGCAAGAATACGCTTCAACCATACCGACAAACGTGCCGACCATGCACCGCGTGTTGGCATCGAGTTAAAAACAGATTTTTCCTCAAATCAGCCATTTGTGTTCTTAAGCGGCTATGCCTTGAATTTTGAAGCCGACAAAAGTGCAGAACTCGGTGCGCGTCTCATCAGTATTAATGGTCGCTCTTTTGATGAGTATGTAGCGCTAACAGAGCCTTATTTTTGTTACTCAACACCGCATTTCTACTGGTACCATATGCCAAATGAAATCATCCGGCGCACAGGATTGATCCCTGAATGGCTGCAACCAGCAACACTTGCGTTAGAATTCGAAGACAAAATCGGTACGGTTCAAAACCTCACACTTGATTATCAGCCCGCCAATCATTGGCAATGGGCAGAAACGCTATCTCCTTATAACGGTTTCGAGCAAGTGCTCGATACACCATCCTTCACGCTTCATACAGATAAAGCCAAAGATACAATCATCATCCAATGGCATGGTTTCGGCAAAAGTCTGACCACAGATGTTGATGCGTTGATGGCTTATGCTCAGACGCATCAACATCTGGGACATAATATCATTTACGATGCGACCCGTTCGCGTGGCGGTGATTTCGGCGGCTATTTATTGCAGCATTTATCCTCGCAACCCATTCGCATCAACTTTGGCGATTTACGCCTTTCCGATGCGATAGAAGCCGTCATTGCAACGGTTTTGGGTGAAGATGATGCCGCCATTGCGGAAGGTAATCTTAATCTAGCGCAGCTCAATGCTTGCCGATGGCGACGCGACTGGTTGCTTGGCACGGTGCTTAATGATCTGAAAGCGGGCAAAGCAAAAACTGCCGCCATCCCATTCAAATGTGCGCATCAACCCGAAAGTGGTTCAGGCATTTTACCGCCTGCTCCAGTGCATTTCACCGGCAAAATCGTCATGCTCACTGTGCCTTATGCAGGTTCGCATATTGATCAGGTAGCAGCACAACTTTGCGACAACAAAATGTGCCATCATATCGGTATGCCTCTTGGTGGTTTTTCCAAAACATGGACCCATGAAGAAGTGCTGACCTTTCCGCGTACGGGGCAGAAAATTGCCTCTTTCGCATGGAGTTGCGGCAACACAATCCGTCCCAATGGTGAGGTACTGGAAAGCAATCCTGCTATGCCCGACGCCTATTTTCCGATCACCCGCGACAATCATTTAACCCATCACGCCAAAATGGTTGCCATGGCACTGGACTATTTCAACCGACCTTAATCGTCACACCAGCCGATTGTCTGCTTTTACATCTTATTGCCGCTTCAGGAGCGTTCCCATGCCTGTGTCTAAAATGCCTGCAACCAAAATCGAAGAAATCCGCGCCTTATTTCCGGCACTCACTACTCAAACCTATATGTCGATTTGTGACAAAATGATTTTGGCCGATCCGGTGCGCCAGTCAGTCGACAATTTTCTCGACAAGCTCGCCATGGCCAGCGCCAATCGTACCGACCATGAGGATTATGTCGAAAGCAGCCGTATACAATTTGCGCAAATGATGTCGGTTAATACTGAAGAAGTTGCCGTCACCCGCAATGTTTCCGATGGGGTTAATGCCATTGCCTGGGCATTTCCGTTCAAAACAGGCGACAATATCGTGATCTGCGCCGATGCCGAACACCCAAACAATATTTATCCGTGGCTGCGTCTGCGCGAACGCGACATTGATGTGCGGATTGTACCGGCTATCAACGGGCGTATTGATATTGATGCCATGATCGCGGCGATGGATCAGCACACCCGCCTTGCAACAGTTGCCTCTGTCAGCTTTGCACCGGGCTACCGCACAGATACTACAAAGCTTGGAGAATATTGCCAAAAGAGAAATATTTTTCTGCTGATCGACGGTGTGCAATCTGCCGGTATTCTGCACCATGATTTAGCGCAGGAGCCGGTAGATGCTTTTGCCACCTCCACCAGCAAAGGCCTGCTCGGTCTTTACGGTTCCGGCTTCATGTATATCAATGAAAACTGGCTTGATCGTTTAAATCCTGCCTATCTCTCACGCACAGGTGTTGATCTTGGCAGCGATGATGCATCTGCCATGGGTGAGCATCAATATCACCTCTATGCCAGTGCCAAGCGCTTTGAAGTCGGCAGTTATAATCTTGCCGCCTCTTATGCAGCCGAAGCCTCACTCAATCTCCTTAACGAAATCGGCACCAAGGCAATTGAAGCCCATGTCCTTCATTTGGCGCGCACATTGCGTGAAGGACTGGCTGAGCAAGGCTTGCTGGTTTCCATGCCGCAGCAAAATCACGAAGAAAGCCACATCATCACCTGTGGTGAATTGGATGCAGGTGGCCACGGCTTCTCGCATGATCCGCGTATCAACGACATCCACCAGACACTGTTGAACGCCAATATCATCCATACATTGCGGCGCGGCCAGCTTCGTTTTGGCTTACATGTTTATAACAATATGATTGATATCGACCATGTATTAAAAACGCTCAACCACGGGAAATGATAATCTATTTATTGAGCATCAAACGAATATGATTTTCTAACTTTATGGGGTAAATGATAAAAATTTACCCCATATTTTATTGTTTTTGACAAATTCGTATAAATTGAATTATATCTATTTCAGTTCACGTCAAGTAACCCGTATTTTGGATATAGAGGCAATAAGAATTGGGACAGATCATTCAATGTAACCGTCCGCAACCATGCAGTATGGAATGGCGCAACCGCGCAATTGCAACAATTGAAGCGGATTTCAACCGATCAGCCGACACACATCTGATCCGCATTGATTTGCCGAAATTCAATGACATTACGCTCTATTTAAAAGATGAATCCAGCCACCCGACCGGCAGTCTTAAACACCGTTTGGCACGCTCGCTGTTTCTTTATGCCATCTGCAACGGAAAAATCGGACCCAATACAACGATTGTTGAAGCCTCAAGCGGCTCCACGGCTGTGTCGGAAGCCTATTTTGCGCGTATGATCAACCTGCCTTTTGTAGCGGTTATGCCGCGCACCACCTCAAAAGAAAAAATCGCCGCGATTGAATTTTACGGTGGCCGTCCGCATCTGGTTGATGATCCCAAAACCGTTTATGATGCAGCACGACAAGTGGCAGAAGAAACCGGCGGTTATTATATCGACCAATTCACTTATGCGGAACGCGCAACCGATTGGCGCGGCAATAATAATATTGCTGAATCCATCTTTAATCAGATGAGCCATGAAGAATATCCAAATCCGCGCTGGATTGTAACAGGCGCTGGTACAGGTGGCACATCGGCCACTTTGGGGCGCTATATCCGCTATCGCCAGCTTGACACTCGTCTTTGCGTAGCTGATCCAGAGGCTTCCATTTTCCATCAGCATTTTACCGACCGCTCCATCATGGAAATCGATCGTTGCTCATCCATTATCGAAGGCATCGGCCGCCCGCGCGTCGAGCCATCCTTTATACCGGATGTCGTCGATTGCATGGTGACTGTCCCCGATGCTGCAAGTTTGGCAGCGCAACGCACCATCAGCAATATTATTGGTCGCGCTTGTGGTGGCTCCACCGGCACCAATATCTGGGCTTGTGCATTGCTCATTTCTGAAATGGTGAAAAAGGGCGAAAAAGGTTCAATTGTCACCCTGCTTTGCGATCATGGCGACCGCTATCGCTCTACTTATTTTAATGATGAATGGGTTGAACAAAACGGTTTTGACATAGCGCCTTACCTTCGGCAACTTGATGCTTTCTTCGCGGAAGGTCGCCTAATCAGCGTTTAAAAATCAGACAAAAATCACCTTAAAATAAGACAAACCCTGCTTTTATCCACTAAAAGCAGGGTTTATTTTTGACTGTTTTTTAGTGCGCAAAGCATGAAAAACAAGGCTTTTTTCACTACTCGGCAATGAGATCGATATGAAAATCACCGCTTCTTGGCGTACAAGCCAGCTTGACAAGTTTTTTCCCTATCGTATTATTCCACTATAAAGATAATTATTCTCCAATAATGGAATAAGCGGGAGGGGACATGCGAAATTTCAAAACATTACTAATGGTAGGTACCGCATTCATTGGTGCCGCCACTTTAAATCTGTCATATTCTTACGCGCAGGAAAAGGGTGGCATTATTAATGTTGCTACTATCGGCGAACCGCCGACCCTTGATCCGATGGTATCAACTGCCGATCTCGTCGGTATTGTCAGCCAGCATATTTTTGAAACGCTTTATACCTTTGATGAATCCTGGAAAACCACGCCATTGCTGGCCGCCAGCTTGCCCGAAATCAGCGAAGACGGTAAAGTTTATACGATCAAATTGCGAGAAGGCGTCAAGTTTCATAATGGCGCGGATATGACATCAAAGGATGTTGCCGCCTCGCTTGATCGCTGGACGAAAGTCGCTTCACGCGGCAAGCAGACCGCCACCATGATCAAATCCATCGAAGTAACCGATCCGCTGACTGTGACCATAACTTTAAGCGATCCCTATGCGCCACTTGTCTCATTGCTCGCTTTCAATAATTCTGCCGCCATCATTTTGCCAGCCGACCATCAGGCCGAACCGATGACAGACATAATCGGCACCGGCCCTTACAAGCTAAAAGAGCGTAAAGCCGACCAGTATATCCAGCTGGAACGTTTTGCCGATTACACCTCACCTGCTGGTGAGAGTGACGGTTATGGTGGCGCACGCCATCAATATGTTGATGAAATCCGCTTTGTGCCGGTGCCTGATGCCAATACCCGTGTTGAAGCGGCTATTTCAGGTCAATATGACTATGTGGATTCCATTCCGGTTGAATCTTATGACCGGCTGAAAACCTCTTCTGCATCAGAGCCTGTGATGCTTGAGCCATTCGGCTGGCCGGTTTTTGTGCTTAATTCCGGTCACGGCATCACCCAGTCCAAGGAATTGCGCCAAGCTATCCAACAATCGCTTGGTCAAGAAGACATGATGGCTGCGGCCTTCGGCTCGACAGATTTTTATGCGCTGGACGGCTCGCTCTATCCGGAAAGCTTTGCATGGGCAACCGATGCCGGTGTAGAAGGTCATTATAATGTGGCCAATCCTGAAAAAGCTGCAGAGCTGATGAAAGCGGCCAATTACAACGACGAGCCGATCCGTATTCTCACCAGCCGCCAATATGAATTCCATTATAAAATGGCACAAGTTGCTGCAGAATATCTGAAAGCTGCGGGCTTCAAAGTTGATCTGCAAGTGGTGGATTGGGCAACCCTGACACAGCGTCGTGGTGATCCGTCTTTGTGGGATATTTATATCACCCATAGCCCGTTCCTGCCGGAGCCGTCACTGATCGGCATGATGTCGACCAGCGCACCGGGCAATTGGGATACGCCCGCCCGTAGCGAAGTGGTCAATGCCTTCAACACCGAATCCGATCCGGAAAAACGCATCAAGCTCTGGGCTGATGTGCAAAAAGTGGTGATGGATGAAGTACCGTTCATTAAAATCGGAGACTTCAATGCGGTTGCAGCCAAATCGAAAAAGCTGGAAGGCGTGGAGCCTGCTCCATGGCCATATTTCTGGAACGTCTCGCTTAAAAAATAACGGCTGAAGCCTGTTAGCCGCGCGCTCTAGCGGCTGCGACAAATAAAAAGACACAGGATAAAAACACTTTATTCTGTGTCTTCTGCACTTCATCACTGAAACGGCTTTTCAGGTTTAGCGGAATGCCCGCAACCATCAAAACAGCCGGTACATTTTAAGCTAGGCCAATATGATACGATATATTATCCAGCGTTTCATCGGCATGATTATTGTGATGTTTCTTGTCGTCACGATTGTTTTTGTCATTGTGCGCGTCACCCCCGGTGATCCGGCAGCCGTCATGCTAGGCCCCGAAGCGACCCAAACAGATATTGCTGATTTGCGGGCGCAATTGGGGTTAGATCAACCACTTGTCATGCAATATATCTATTATGTCGGGCAGCTCATGCGCGGCGATCTCGGCCAGTCAATTTTCCTCAATCAACCGGTTTTGAGCGCTTTGAGTGAACGCTCGGAACCCACTTTTTTCCTCACATTATTTTCCATCATCATTGCTTGCGTCATTGCCTTGCCGATTGGCATTTATGCAGCATACAAGCGCGGTTCTTTTGTTGATCAGGCAGCCACAACGCTCGCCATGTTTGCCGCAAGTATTCCAAGTTTCTGGCTTGGGCTTATTTTGATGCAAATCTTTGCTGTACGTTACGGCTGGTTTCCTGTCTCCGGCTATGGTGGACCTGATGCAAGTTTCATCGACAGAATGTGGCATTTAAGCCTGCCAGCATGTGCGTTGGGGCTTGTTTCTTCCGCCTTGATTTTACGCTTTACCCGTGCTTCGATGCTGGATGTTCTTGGTGATGATTACGTGCGCACCGCCCGTGCTAAAGGGCTGGTTGAGCGTAAAGTCATTTTGAAACACGCGCTCAAAAATGCGCTCATTCCGATCCTCACCGTCATTGGCCTCACCGTTGCCGTACTCATTTCCGGCGCTGTGGTGACTGAAACCGTGTTTAGCTTGCCTGGTATCGGCAATCTGGTGGTATCTGCCGTGCTGCGTCGTGATTACCCTGTCATTCAAGGTGCATTGCTGGTGATTGCCGCCCTTTATGTGCTGATTAATTTTGCCATTGATATGCTCTATCTGCTGGTCGATCCGAGGGTGCGCTACTGATGGATAATTCAATAACATCTTCGGTCAAAACCCCAAGCGAAAGCATGCAGTTCATCAAACGCTTGCTGAAGCGCAAAACGGTTGCCTTTGGCCTCATCATTTTAGTGATCTTCACTTTGATGGCGCTACTGGCACCATGGGTTTCGCCTTATAATCCTTACAAGCTTTCGATTGTAAACCGCCTCAAACCACCGTCAGAACTGTTCTGGTTCGGCACCGACGAATTTGGACGCGATGTGTTTTCGCGTACCATTTATGCCGGACGGCTCTCGCTTCTGGTCGGCTTTGCTGTCGTGATTTTATCATCCCTGATCGGCGTGACAATGGGACTGCTTGCAGGTTTTTTTCCACGGCTCGACGCACCAATTGCCCGTCTCATTGACGCGATGATGGCTTTTCCGGATATTTTACTGGCAATTGCTTTAGTGGCAGCACTGGGGCCATCGCTCGCAACGGTGATTGTCGCGCTTTCAATTGTTTATGCCCCTCGTTTGGCGCGTGTTGTGCGCGCTTCCACCTTGGTGATCCGAGAGCTGCCTTATGTAGAAGCCGCCGTTTCAATGGGCGTGTCCACCCGCAACATCATGATACGCCATGTGTTGCGTAATCTTTTATCACCCATTTTGGTACAAGGCACATTTCTCTTTGCCAGTGCTATGCTTGCCGAAGCCGGCCTTTCTTTCCTCGGCCTTGGTGTCAGCCCTGAAATTCCGACATGGGGCACCATGATTTCATCCGGCCGTCAATATGTCGGCCAGGCGGACTGGATGACCCTCTTTCCCGGTATAGCAATCATCCTTTCTGTTCTTTCGCTGCAAATGGTTGGTGACGGCTTCCGCGACCTTCTTGACCCCCGCCTTAAAAAGGACCTGTAATCATATGTGCGCGCAAATTCAAAAAAACGGCGCTTTGCTTATCACCAATGTCAAACCAGTGGCTTTCGGACAGCATTCACATCAAGGTGCGATTGATCTTTTGATCGGTGAAGATGGCAAGCTTGTCAAAGTAGGCAAAGACCTGCCTCGCGCAGATATTACAAATATCGTCGATGGCAACGGCTCATTTATTTCACCAGGCTGGGGCGATCTGCACGCCCATGTCTGGCATGGCGGCACCGATATTTCTGTGCGCCCTAATCTTTGCGGCGTGCAGCGCGGCGTCACCACCCTTGTTGATGCAGGCTCTGCCGGTGAAGCCAATTTCCATGGCTTTCGCGAATATATTATCGAGCAATCACGCGAACGTATTAAAGCATTTTTAAACTTAGGCTCTATCGGCCTCGTTGCCTGCAACCGTGTCAGCGAATTAAGCGATATCCGCTCTGTCGATATTGACCGTATCGTTGCCTGCTATGAAGAAAATCGCGACCATATTGTTGGCCTGAAAGTGCGCGCCAGCCATGTTATTACCGGCTCATGGGGTGTCACGCCGGTTAAATTGGGTAAGAAAATCGCCAAAATCCTTAAAATTCCGATGATGGTGCATGTCGGCGAGCCACCGGCACTTTACGACGAAGTGCTGGAAATTTTGGGCCCCGGCGATATCATCACCCATTGTTTCAACGGCAAGGTTGGCAGCTCCATCATTGAAGATGAAGACCTGTTTGAACTGGCAGAGCGCTGCGCCGGTGAAGGCATCCGCCTTGATATCGGCCATGGCGGCGCATCCTTCTCGTTCCGTGTGGCGGAAGTTGCGATTGGGCGTGGTCTGTTGCCGTTTTCCATTTCCACCGATGTGCATTTACGCAGCATCAACCAATCGGTTTGGGATTTAAGCACCACAATGTCGAAGCTCTTAAGCGTCGGTATGCCGTTTGATAAGGTGGTTGAAGCCGTGACCCATGCCCCTGCCGAAGTTATCCGTCTCCCAATGGACAACTTGCTTGAAGCAGGCGCGCGCAGCGAATTTACCATTTTTGACCTCAATGATTCCGATCTGCAAGTGGTGGATTCCCTTGGCGCTCGTGCCGCGCTCACCAAATTGTTCGATCCGCGCATGACCGTACTTGGTACCAACATTTTTGAGGCAGGCCGCTATCAGCCGGATAGTGTCGAATGTGTCGATCACAGCCACGGCTTCAGCTATCGCTAAAACCTTTCATCAGGCGCGGTTTTCATAAATCGCTCCGGTCAAAACAATCGTTTCAATGAAGACAAGTGACAACTTTCTTCGCAAATATTTCAGGGGCTGATGTGTCAAATCCAGTAAACCCAGTGGCCAACAACCATGCCGCAAGTCCTTATGACCGACTTGCCGCATTAGGCATTCAATTACCTGATGCACCGCCGCCTATCGCCAATTTTGTCACCCATGTGCTGGAAGGCAATATTCTTTATCTTTCCGGCCAAGGCCCGCGCGAGGCAGACGGTACACTCCACACCGGCAAAGTCGGCATCGATCAAAATATTGATGCAGCTTATACCCATGCCCGCCTCACCGGCATTAACTTGCTCGCGGTTATGCACCATGCTTTGGGTGATCTTGGCCGCGTCAAACGCGTGGTGAAGCTTTTCGGCATGGTCAATGCCGAGCCGCATTTCGAAGACCATCCAAGCGTCATCAATGGCTGCTCAGATCTCTTCATTGACGTGTTTGGTGATAGTGGCCAGCACGCACGCTCAGCAGTTGGTTTTGGCTCTCTTCCCGGCAACATTACCGTCGAGATCGAAGCCATTGTGGCACTGCACGATTAAAAGGCTAAACGACTAATGCTTACGCCAACCCATCACAGTTTCAATCTTTTCAGCCGAGTGCTGAACACTGCCGGTATAAAGCTCGGTATTATCCATCAGCTTTTGCTCAGGCAGAACGATCGAAATTGTGGCAACGCAAGCACCCTTTTCATCGCAAACAGGGGCCGCAATACAGGCAACGGCATAATCGGATTCACCTGCTTGCACCGACAGACGCTGGCTAAAGGCACGCACCGCACCTTCCGACAAAATTTTTGGATCAGTATCTGCTCTGCCGGTTGGCGAAGGAGAGGCGCAACGCTTGAAAATTTCCAAGCGCTCCGTATCATTCATATGCCCGACGAGCAAACGTCCCGATGCCGTCCAGTTGAGCGGAACACGTGTACCCACCCGCGAGGTCACCTGAAAATGTCCGGGCCCGTCGGCCATGGCCAGCACCTGCATATGGTCGCCGTCCAGCCCGCAAAGTTGAATGGTTTCGCCGATATCGCGGCAAAGATCGTGCATTTCGCTGGTGGCAACACTCAGGAAATCCAGCGAGCGGGCATAGGCCAAACCATAATGGTAAAGCCTGTCACCAAGCCACAACAGCCCCTCGCTATTTCGCGACAACAGCTTCTTTTCCACCATATCATCAACAATGACATAGACGGTAGACAAAGGCGCGCCAATGGCTTTGGCGATCATATAAGCACCGCTTGGGCTGCCATGTTCATAGAGAAAATCCAGCACCTGCAATACGCGGTCAATGCCGCTGACACGGGAGCGGCGTGATGGCTCTTTTTTGTCGAGTTCAGTTTTATTATCCGGAGCCGGTTTGGTCACAATGGCTAAAGTCTTACTGTTCATTTGATGGCTCCGTAACTCGTTCGCACACATTCAGGCTTGTCGGTTGCTTTTTATCTTGGATGATAAAGGCACCTCAACAGCATTTCACAATTATGAAATCAATTCCAGTGCTAAGGAATAATGAAACCTCAAAATTTCTGTTTCCCGCATTGATGACCGGAGGCTCTCATGGCTGAAACAAATCTGCATCAAACCTTAGGTTTGCGCAATATTATCAATGTCTCTGGCACAATGACCGGCCTCGGCGCTTCCATTGCTGTGCCTGAAGTGGCCATTGCCATGGCAGAGATTTTGCCGCAATTTGTCGAAATGAATGACCTGCAACGCAAGGCAGGCAAAGTGATTGCCCGCCTGACCAGAGCAGAAGCAGGCTTTGTCACCGCTTCATGCTCAGCCGGTATCAGTATGGCAGTTGCAGGTACTATCACAGGTGATGATCTTTCAGCGATAGAACTCTTGCCTGAAACCAAAACTGCCAAGAAAGAAATCATTGTCCAAATGGGGCATGTGGTGAGCTATGGCGCCCCCGTTGATCAAGCCATCCGCATTGCTGGTGGCAAGCCGATACTGATCGGTCAAGCAACCACATGTTATGATTTTCATCTGGAAGGTGCGATCAACGAAAACACTGCAGCTGCCATTTATGTTGTCTCGCATCACGTGGTCAATTACGGATTATTGGAACTGAAACGCTTTACGCAGATTTGCCACGCCCGCAATATTCCGGTGATTGTCGACGCCGCGTCTGAATATGATCTCAAAGGCTTTCTCGAAGCTGGTGCTGATATCGTGCTTTATTCAGGCCATAAATTTTTAGGCGGCCCGACATCGGGTATCGTCGCGGGCAGCAAGCAATTGGTGCGCCACGCTTATTTGCAAAATTGCGGCATCGGACGCGGGATGAAAGTCGGCAAAGAAAGCGTTTATGGTGTAATGGCTGCACTTGAAGCATGGGAAAAACGTGATCATCTAGCTGTGTGTGCGCGTGAAAAAGTTTTTCTTGATCTGTGGCAGACAGCACTTCAAGATTTTGCCGGTGTCACTGCGGTGATTGAAGCTGACCCGACGCATAATCCGCTTGATCGCTTACGCGTCAATATCAACCCGCAAGAAACCCATATCACAGCATGGGATTTGGTGGATGCACTGGCGCGCGGCACACCACCGATTATCGCCCGTGATCATGAGGTCGAGCATCAATATTTCTATCTCGACCCGTGCAATCTGCATGACGGGCAAGCGAAAATTGTCGCCAAACGCTTGCGTGAAGAGCTGACAAAAGCAAGAAACTCAAACGAGATAATTGCCACACCGTTGGCAGATCGCACCAAAAAACGCTTCGATAGCTTGCGCCGCTGGCCGGATTGATCGCCGCGCCCGCCTGTTCAATCATAGCATTCGTTTTGAAACTTAAGGAGATATATCATGACATCAATAAAGGCTGTCTCTCCGGTTTTGTCAGTGGAAAACCTGACCACCAGCTTTTTGAGTGAAGGGCAATGGAAATCCGTTGTCCGCGATATCTCCTTTACCGTTAACCCGGGCGAGACTGTTGCCGTTGTAGGTGAATCCGGCTCCGGCAAGAGCGTCACGTCCTTGTCGGTGATGCAATTATTGCCGCGCGATACCAGCCGTATTGAAGGGCGTGTACTTCTCAATGGCAAGGATTTGCTGCAATTGCCGGAAGCACAAATGCGCCAAGTGCGCGGCAATGATATTGCGATGATTTTTCAAGAGCCAATGACTTCACTCAATCCGCTTTTCACCATTGGCGATCAGATATCGGAAGCACTTTTATGTCATAAAGCGATGAGCAAAGAAGCCGCAAAAGCCGAAACCATCCGCTTGCTTGAACGGGTGCGTATTCCGTCTGCCGCCAGTCGTTTTGATGAATATCCGCATCGCTTCTCCGGCGGCATGCGCCAGCGCGTGATGATTGCGATGGCACTGGCCAGCCGTCCCAAACTGCTGATTGCGGATGAGCCTACCACCGCATTGGATGTGACCATTCAAGGCCAAATTCTTGACCTGATCAAAACCTTGCAGGAAGAAGAAGGCACCTCGGTGCTTTTCATCACCCATGATATGGGCGTAGTCGCCGAAATTGCCGACCGCACCGTCGTGATGTTTCGTGGTGAAGCGGTGGAAAGCGGTAACACCGCCGATATTTTCAACCATTCAAAACATCCATACACCAGAGCGCTCTTGTCAGCAGTGCCCATGCTCGGTTCCATGAAACCCTATGACCGGCCATTGCGCTTTCCTGATCTTGATCCGAACACCGGTTTACCGGGTAAACCGGTGGTTTCTGCCGACACGGTCGACCATCTGGCGGAGCCGGTTTTGGAGGTTAAAAACTTAAGCAAGCGCTTTGATATTCATGCAGGTCTCATGGGACGATTACAGGGACGCGTTCATGCCATCGAAGATGTGAGCTTCTCGCTACAACCTGGCGAAACCTTATCTTTGGTTGGTGAATCGGGATGTGGAAAGTCCACAACTGCACGCGCTGTCATGCGTCTCATCCAACCGGATGAAGGGCTGATCCGGCTGGATGGGCGAGATATTTCTACGATGGATCAACGGGAACTGCGTCACATCCGCCATAAAATGCAGATGATTTTTCAAGACCCCTTTGCAAGCCTCAATCCTCGTATGCGGGTGGGTGCCACAATTGCCGAGCCTTATCTCGAACATAAAATGGGCACTAAAGCGGAAGCAGAAAAAATCGTCACCGACCTGCTCATACGTGTCGGCCTGACACCCGATATGGCCAAGCGTTTTCCGCATGAGTTTTCGGGGGGGCAGCGCCAGCGCATTTGCATAGCACGTGCGCTGGCGATGGATCCTAAAGTGATCGTCGCCGACGAGTCTGTCTCGGCACTTGATGTTTCCATCAAAGCCCAAGTCATCAATTTGATGCTTGAATTGCAGGCGAACTTACAACTGGCTTATCTCTTCATCAGCCATGACATGGCAGTTGTCGAGCGTGTCAGTCACCGTGTGGCGGTGATGTATTTAGGCGAAATTGTCGAGATCGGCAAACGCGCAGAAATCTTTGAAAATCCGCAACACCCATACACGAAAAAGCTGCTTTCGGCGGTACCTATTCCTGATCCGGAACGCCGTCATTTACGCCGTATGATGCAAGTGGATGAACTAAAAAGTCCGGTGCGTGCACCTGATTATCAACCTGCTCCTCGCCATTATCAACAATTGTCGGAGCATCATTTCGTGCAACTGCAATAAAGATGCAGCACTTATAATATCAGGCTCTGTCGCAATTTTTCACATCTGGTGAGTTACCACCTGAACTCAGGTTGGAATTGAGTGAGGAGGAAGCGGATGAAGGACAATTTCAAAGGTGCACATTTTCCCAAAAGGGTCATCTTGCATACGCTGTTTTTTACATCCGCTACCAGTTTCATATTGCGAATTGCAAGAAACCCTTGATGGACGAAGCATCTTAGTTGATCCTGCAATCCTGAAACGATGGTTCGTTCGTTCCTCACCGCAAATCTATGCTGAACTTGCAGCATAAATGTATCCAAAGATAAAAACGTTTCTACACGTCAAAAACTTTGCGACACTAATCTTAATTTACTTGTATTGCAGTTATCGCAATCATATTGACTACATCTTCAATCGAACATCCGCGTGACAAGTCATTGGCGGGTTTTGCGAGGCCCTGCAATACGGGGCCAACAGCGTTAGCTCCGCCAATACGTTGGGCTATTTTATAACCGATATTGGCTGCTTCCAAATTAGGAAATACAAAGATATTTGCATTACCTTTCAAAGGTGAGTCCGGTGATTTCACCAGACTAGTTGCCTCAACAAAGGCCGTATCAAATTGAAGTTCGCCATCGATGCACAAATGAGGTGCCTGGGCGCGGACTTTTGCGGTCGCCTGCACAACTTTTGATACACGCTCATGGGTCGCACTGCCAGCACTAGAAAAAGACAGCATGGCAATAGCCGGTTCTTTTGCAGTCAATTGTGTGAATGATTTTGCCGATTGCATCGCAATATCGGCCAGTTCATCAGCATTAGGTTCCACGACCAAACCACAATCGGCAAAGATAAACGCACCTTTTTTCTGATGGTGAGACTGACACAGCAGCATCAGAAAAAAACTCGTTACAATTTTGCTATATTTAGCCTTGCCAATGATTTGCAGAGCATGACGAACCACATCGGCGGTGGTAGCTACAGCGCCCGCGACGGTTCCGTCAGCGTCCCCTTCCCGTACCATCATCGCGGCATGGGCAAGTGGTGTCCGTACCATCTCAGTTGCCTGACTTTCCGTAAGGCCCTTCTCCTTGCGCATTGCGAATAATGCCTTTGCATATTGTGCATTTCGTTCTGCCGTCAGTGGATGAATTATTTGAATCTTCTCGACAACTCCTTCGTTCAGAAACGGTTTGATTTTTAATGAATCACCAAGCAGCGTAATGTGGGCTAATTCTTGCTCCACCGCTATCGCGGCCGCCGCGATAATGCGAGGATCTTCACCTTCTGCCAATACGATATGTGCTTGCTTCTGACGGGCTTGTTCGAAAATCTTCTCAAGCGGCTGCATGACAATAAGGCCTCCGGCAAAGGGTGTTATGCCGGAGAAGAAACATCCTCTCCGGCCCTTCAGTTATATAGGTCAGGCAGGCATTTGCTGACGCATGTCATCGGGATTGATGCCTGCAACCACAACAGGTTTTTTCATGGCATCACGACGGAACGGTTCACCCAGCTCCTGATTAAGGATGACTTCAACAAAAGTGGTAACGCCAACGGATTGATCCTCAACAGCTTTACGAATAGCCTGTGTTAAGGCCTCTTGATTATCAACCGTAACACCTTTCAGACCGCATCCTTCTGCAACCTTGGCATAGCTGAGATTGGGATTAAGTTCGGTGCCGACGAAATTATTGTCGTACCACAATGTCGTGTTGCGTTTCTCCGCTCCCCATTGATAGTTGCGGAAGATCACCATAGTGATGGCCGGCCACTCGTTGCGGCCAATTGAGGTCATTTCATTCATTGAAATACCAAACGCACCATCGCCGGCAAAGCCGATAACCGGCATATCTGGGCAGCCAATCTTTGCACCAATGATCGATGGAAAACCATAACCGCAAGGGCCGAACATGCCGGGAGCCAGATATTTTCGACCCTGATCAAAGCTCGGATAGGCATTTCCGATGGCACAGTTATTGCCGATATCGGTCGATACAATTGCACCTTTAGGCATTGCTGCCTGAATGGCACGCCATGCCTGACGCGGCGACATACGATCTGCATCGCGGATGCGGGCTTCCGCATTCCATTGGGTACCCGGATCGTCATCTTCGTGATCCATGGATGAAAGTTGTTGCAACCATGAGGATTTACGCTGATGGATAAGCTGCTTGCGCTCTTCACGGCTCCAATCGCCTGCCCCTCTTCCCAGCTGCGCCAATATCTGCTCGGCGACCTGTTTTGCATCACCGCAAATACCGACGGAGATTTTTTTGGTCAGCCCGATACGGTCGGAATTGATATCGACCTGAATAATTTTGGCATCTTTTGGCCAATAGTCGATGCCATAGCCGGGTAGCGTTGAAAACGGATTGAGACGAGTGCCCAATGCCAGTACGACATCGGCCTTGGCAATCAGTTCCATAGCGGCTTTGGAGCCGTTATAACCGAGGGATCCAACAGATAGTGGGTGGTTTCCCGGAAAAGCGTCATTATGTTGATAACCGCAGCAAACAGGCGCATCGAGCCGTTCGGCCAAAGCTTTGGATGCTTCAATAGCACCACCAATGACAACGCCGGCACCATTGAGGATAACCGGAAATTTAGCGTCTGTTAGAAGCTTGGCAGCTTCTGCGATCGCATCTTTGCCCCCTGCTGGCCGCTCCAGACGCACAATTTGCGGCAGATCGACATCAATGACCTGTGTCCAGAAATCACGCGGAATATTGATTTGTGCTGGTGCGCAACCACGCCATGCTTTTTCAATTACGCGATTGAGCACTTCCGGAATACGGCTCGCATCGCGAACCTCTTCCTGATAGCAAACCATTTCCTCAAACAGCGCCATTTGATCCACTTCCTGAAAACCACCTTGCCCAATGGTTTTATTGGCCGCTTGCGGAGACACCAACAGCATTGGTGTATGGTTCCAATAGGCTGTCTTGATTGCGGTGACAAAGCCGGTCACGCCCGGACCGTTCTGTGCAATGGCCATTCCCATTTTACCAGTAACGCGCGTATAGCCATCGCAAATCAGTGCGGCATTGGTTTCATGGGCGCAGTCCCAGAATTTTACCCCTGCCTTGGGAAACAAGTCGGACACGGGCATCATGGCCGAGCCAATAATACCGAACGCATGTTCAATGCCATGCATTTGCAAAACCTTGATGAAGGCTTCTTCAGTGGTCATCTTCATGGCGAATACCTTTCTTTCAGTAAAAGGGGAAAAGCGATTAGCTCGTGCTATAATGCTGAGCGTTAGAATATTTCATCTTTAAGTGCATACCAGCGATACATGGCGCGTTGGCCGATACGGCGGAACGGTGTCAGCATGCCGTAGCTGGGCAGTTCAGAGGCGAAGATCGGCAGTTCTAGATGCTTGCCTTTACCTGCTATCATTTCAGCAACGCGGCGGCCGGCCTGTGCAGAATACATCACCCCGTTACCACCATATCCCATGGCGTAATAAAGCTCCTGAGCCGGATCAGGCCGGAAAATACGGGGCATCATGTCATGACTGACATCAACCCAACCCCACCAAGAGTAATCGATTTGAACACCTGTCAGGGCCGGAAATTTACGATAAAGTCCCTTGAGCAGCAGATCATAATGCTTCTGGTTCGGCGCATCCGCGCCGGTAATGGCACTACGACTGCCGATCTGCATCCGGCCGTCGGGCAGAAAACGATAATAAAAACGCAATGTGCGTGTATCGGTCAGTGGGAAATGTGCCTTCAAACCACAAGCCGCTATCTCGTCAGTACTCAGTATACGTGTGACAACCGAGTTAGACAAAACCGGCATGAGACGATAACGCGTTAACAGGTGAAGTTGCGGTGATGTATAACCAGCGGTCGCAAAGCACACTTTTTTTGCACGAACCGTGCCCCCGGGAGTACGCAGCAGATAGGTGTCCCCTTGCCGTTCACAATTCAGAACCGGACTTGATACATGCACTTTTGCGCCCAGCTTGCGGGCCATGTTGAGGTAGCCGAATGCAAGTTTTGCAGCATGAATACCCATCCCATCGGGCTCATACATCGCCCCATGAGCTTCCCGATCACCAACATAATCATTCAGGATCTCATCACGACTAATGATGCGACTTTTATAGCCGAACACCTCATTTAGGAGTTGGGATTCTTTTACGAGCGACGGCATCATTTTTGCCCGATGCGCGATATAGAGATGCCTACCATCTTGCGGATCACAATTAATTTCCGGCTGGGCAATCAGATCACGAAACAGATCAAATGCTTCGGCAATTTCTGCATGAAGTTTGCGCGCAACATCGACACCCCAACGGTTAATCCAGTCCGATCGCTTCAAACGACCAGATGAAATTTGAGCCTGACCGCCATTACGCGTGCTACAACCCCATGCAACCCCATTGGCCTCAAGAACTGTTGCTTTGATACCGTGTTCTTTGGCGAGATGAATAGCAGCCGACAGGCCCGTATAGCCGGAACCAACGATAACCACGTCGGCATCCATATCGGCCATAACCGGGCTATCATCCTGCGGCGGTGTACCTGCAGTATCAATCCAATAGGTTGGCGCATAATCACGACCATAGCCCGGGTTTTTTGATGTGACCGGATCATAACGTGGATCGAAAGGCTCGCGGACCTGAAAAGAATGTTGTGATTGATGATTCATATGCCGGACCTCCAACACCACTGACTGGCATATATTTAAGCGGTCAGAAGCGGCCGGTTTTTACGGAAAGCCTGTTTGCGGATGATTTTGCCATCACGGACCGTAAAAAGGTCACAGCCTTCGGCCTCAACGCGGGCACCATCAGCCTGTGTGCCGCGAAACGTCCATTCAGACACAGCACGGCCATCATGAACGAAATGGCTGTGCCCGCCCCAGCTTGCATCGGGCATTGCCGCCCAAACACCTGAAAAGGCTTTCGCGATTGCCTCTGTACCAATGAAGCGTGTGCCGTAGACTTCAGCGCCGCCAAGTGCATCAAACACGCAGTCCGGGCTGAAGAACGCCATGATCCCGTCAATGTCGTGACGATTGAAAGCATCGAATAATGCCGCAAAATCCGCAGCAGTAAGAGTGTTTTTTGAGATTATGTCAGCCATTTTATTCTCCTTCATTGCTGCGGCTTTGGGAGCGCAACAGCGCAATTTAGGTCAAAGCTCTCTCTTGTCCGGCAAAGGATGCCGGACATAATTGGTTCTAATTTCAGGCATCTCTTGGAGCGGCTATCCGCTTCGCATTTTAAACTTTGGGCACTAGATTTTTCCCTTCCACGGGATCAGCACTTTTTCCATGTGGCGGATCAGCAAATCGAAGGCGAAAGCAAAAATACCGATGACGATAATGCCCATAATAACTGTATCACTGGCGAGAAACTGGGCGGCATTGAGTACCATAAACCCAAGCCCGCGATGGGCCGCCACCATTTCGGCTGCAACCAGCGTTGTCCAACCCACACCAATGCCAATTCGCATCCCTGTGAAAATCTCTGGTAATGCGGCCTTCATGATGACCTGTGTGACAACTTGCAAACGAGATGCACCCATCGCATAGGCTGCGTGAATTTGTTCTGTTGAAACCGAACGGACACCAGCGCGCGCTGCAATGGCCATGGGAGCAAAAATAGCCAGGTAGATCAGAAATATTTTGGGGAATTCACCAATGCCGAGCCAAATAATGATTAGAGGCAAATAGGCAAGTGGTGGCAGTGGACGATAAAACTCAATGATCGGATCAAGTACCCCCCGAGCAAACGTACTCATGCCCATCATGATGCCAATCGGTATTGCTGTGACACATGCGAGGAAAAAGGCAGACAGTACCCGCACAAGGCTGGCCACCGTATGTTCCAATAAACTTGAATTTGCAACGCCATCGGTTGCGGCGATGATAAATTTATTGTAGACGGCCATCGGAGAAGGCAGGAACAAAGGCTTGACCCAGCCCATTTTTGTCACCAAGAACCATAAGCCTATAATAATAATTGCCGTAATAAGGCTGATAAAGCCGCTATTTCCATCCCCCGGCGCTCCATAAATTTTACCGGGTATGACGGGACGTCCTTTGGTCAAACGATCAAGCATGGGCGAGCTCCGGGTTACCCGATGCTCTTTCATCACCGTAGATGATGCTGAGAATGGTTTCACGCATTTTGATGAAGTCAGGGCTTGATTTGACTGCACGGGCATCTCCGCTCTCCAGAAAACGCTTGTTGAAGTCGAGTTCATAGGTATGTGTAATGCGGCCCGGACGTGGTGACATCACAATAAGCCGCGAGCCCAGAAACAATGCTTCTTCCACGCTATGCGTAATGAAGAAAAACATCTTGTTGGTCAGCTTCCATACGCGCAATAAAAGCTCTTGAATTGTCTCGCGCGTTAATGCGTCGAGAGCCGCCATAGGTTCATCCATCAATAACATTGCCGGATCGCAAGTCAGCGCCCGAGCAATGCCAACACGTTGTTGCATGCCGCCAGATAGCTGATAGACCTTGTGATTATGGAAGTCTTGCAGTCCGACCAGTGCCAGATTTTGGGTGGCGCGTTCACGGCGTTCAGCTTTAGGCACGCCACGCAATTTCAAACCAAATTCCGTGTTGTCGACGACATTGAGCCAAGGCAAAAGGGCATGTTTTTGAAAAACGACACCACGTTCAGCGCTCGGCCCTCTGACAAGCTCGCCTCCCAAGGTGATTTCACCCGATGACGGGATCATAAATCCCGCAAGCAGATTGAGCAGCGTGGTCTTGCCGCAACCGGATGCACCAAGAGCGACAACGAAATAGCCCCGTTCAATTCGCAGGTTTACGCCTTTCAGCGCTATGACCGCTTCTTCTACATAAAGCCCCGGATAGGTGAGGCTTACATTTGATACGTCTAAGGTTTCCATGCCGTTGCCTCTCGGTAAGGATGGTTCATAAGCGGCTAAGCCACCAGCGGAGAGAATATTATTTAGCCACGCCTGCCGCGTGTGTATCGGTTACATGCGGACTATAGTCATCCAATGCCGCATCGAGCTGTTTTTGCGCAACAAGGAATTTGGCACTTTCTGTCAAGGACCGTAATGCACCTGCATCTTTGCCGCCGCCAAGCCAAACTGCTGAAGCCTGTTCTTCAACCGTTGGATAGGACAGAAGTGCCATGGAACCAGGGATGTCTGTTGCATTGCCACCGATCAATTTAACCATGCCTTTGATCTGATCGGAATCCGCCGTCCATTGGCTGCCATTCGCCTTATAATCGGCATAAGCCTCGGCGAGCACTCCGGTGAATGCTGTCATAAATTCCGGATTGTCCTTGGCAAAGGTTTTGTCCACCACCAGACCGTCAAAAGTCGGAACACTCTTAATACCAATTTCCTCAGAGTCGGCGATTACCGTGCCGGTTTTCATAATCTCTGATAATGCGGGAGGCCAGACATAGGCGGCATCAATATCACCACGTTGCCATGCGGCAACAATCTGCGGCGGGCTCATATTCAAAATTTCAACTTCCCGCGGATTTATGTTCCAAACTTTTTCCAATCCGACAAGAAGATGAAAATGCGCGGTAGAAACAAAAGGAACACCGACTTTCTTGCCTTTTATATCTTCCGGTTTCTCAATACCCGTACCTTCACGGGCAACAAGCGCTTCGGATTTTCCGATATTATCAAGTATCCAGAACAGCTCCAGATCAACACCCCGTGTGGTAGCCGCTGCAATACCTGTAGAACCCAGAACACCGATGGGCACATTGCCGGATGCGAGTGCAGTAGAAATATCACCGCCTGATGAGAATTGGCGCCAGTCAATTGTATAGCCTGCTTTCTTAGCAGCAGCATCGAAGCGACTGTCCGCGATAGCCGTCAAAAACGGTCCGACGATCTGCTGATATCCGACAACAACATTTGTTTCGGCATAAGCGGTGCTGCTCCAAAGGCTGGCGGCCAGAATTGATCCCGCCAATATAGCTGTCGTTTTTTTGATATAGCTCATGGAGTTCCCCTTCCATTTTTTGAACGTTGTCGCGACTATGTCTTGACCGCTGGCTTATGCCAATCTGTTGTTCCATTCATAAACGATAGTCATGATGAGCTATTTGTCTTATATCCAGATTGAACTGTGATTAAGCCCAGATGTTAAATTAAAGAATAAAGGCAAATCGAGCCTTGATGAAGGAATAAACTCCCAAATATCTATTGATGTAGAAAATTAATTCATATTGTGATTGCTAATGAATGTGGCTCACAGTGCCAATGGAGTGGCTTTGAAAACAACAGCAGTATCTGAAACAACTTTTTTTCTGGATCGCGCCAGCCGAACGGGTTTGCAGTCTCAGATCAGGGAAATTATTGTTTCGGCGGTACTCTCGGGACAGGCACTTCCCGGCGCGAAATTGCCTTCCACACGTAAACTTGCAAACTATCTAAATATCTCTCGTCTGACTGTTACAATCGCCTATCAGGAGCTGGCATTTCAGGGTTATTTAGAAGTTAAGGATCGCAGCGCTTATCATATTTCTATGATGCCGCCGATTAATATGATTGGCCATGCGCATGATTTACAATCTTGTGATGCAGTTGATTGGGAAAATAAAATCCGGCCTGGATTATTAATTGCCAAATCAATTCGTAAGCCGCTTGATTGGCGAAGTTATAAATATCCATTCCTTTATGGTCAGATGGATCACTCCTTGTTTGATCTGGCAGGCTGGCGGGATTGCTCCAGACGGCCTTGTCACGCGAGGATTTTGCATTGATGGCAGGAGGCTTTGCTGCCGAAGACGACATCGAATTAATAAATTATATTCGTTCTCGCACATTACCCAGTCGCGGCATTCGTGCAGAACCTGACGAAATACTGGTGACTGTTGGTGCGCAAAATGCTCTATGGATCGTCAGTCAATTGTTGCTCTCCAGCAATTCGCACGTCGTTTTTGAGAATCCGGGACATCCGGATATTGCTGCGACCCTCTATCTAAGCGGCGCTCGGGTGACGACCATTGATGTTGACCATGATGGACTTCCACCAGAGAAAATCCACGAAAATATAGATGCCGTATTTGTAACCCCCAGCCATCAATCGCCAACCGCAGCGACCATGCCGCGCTCCAGACGATTGGCATTGCTTGAAGCTGCGGCGAAACAGAATTTTGTCATTGTAGAAGACGATTATGAGTTCGAGATGAGTTTTCTCCAGCCATCAACGCCCGCGCTGAAGTCGTTGGATCAATACGGACGTGTTCTTTATGTTGGCAGTTTCTCTAAATCGCTCTTTCCCGGCCTGCGGCTTGGCTACCTCGTCGCACCTCACCGGTCATACGTCAGGCACGGGCTTTGCGCGCACTCATGTTGCGACATCCACCGGGGCACTTACAACGAACCACTGCATATTTTCTGGCATTAGGGTATTACGATTCCGTTATTCACCGTATGCGTCTAGAATTTCACAAGCGTCACGTCATCATGATTGAAGCATTAAAAGAGGAAGGTCTTCACATTGCAGGCAAGTCCGCTTTCGGCGGTACAGCATTCTGGATTGAAGGCCCAAAGGGGTTAAACGCAGACCAGCTGACGAGCGAATTGCGCGAGCAAGGTGTATTGATTGAATCAAGATCACCATTTTTCATCGGTTCAAATCAGCCATGCCGGTTTTTTTCGTATGGCCTATTCTTCGATAGCTGCGAATAAAATAGCAGCCGGTGTGGCCCTCACCTCTTCACATATACGCAGTTTATCTTTGATATCGTGATCCTTCGGTGTCTCCACCCTGAAACCAAACCGTCAAGTATTGAGCTTAAATACCCAACTGACCGGCATAGTGGCATGCGACCGCGTGATTTTCATGCCACTTACCGAGAACCGGAATGTTTGTCTTGCATTTAGGCCTCACATAAGCGCAACGCGTCTGAAACGGGCAGCCAGACGGCATGTTGAGCGGACTTGGCACTTCTCCTGCAAGGGACGGCGCTTGTTTGTCAACCCTATCAATATTGTTAATGCTTGGCACAGCTGCAAGCAACAAACGCGTATATGGATGTTGAGGTGCATTGAATAAATTTTCTCGGCTCGCACGCTCAACATGAATAGTGAATAGATGGAGTGGTTGCCGCCCTACTATCCAAGCGACAATACTTGTTTGAACATTGTTGCGTTCAATTTACTCG
>NZ_JBJDRZ020000015.1:0-48999 GCF_044987585.2 Paenochrobactrum sp. BZR 201-1
CGAGTAAATTGAACGCAACAATGTTCAAACAAGTATTGTCGCTTGGATAGTAGGGCGGCAACCACTCCATCTATTCAGACGGGCTATCCTGATGATATTGTTGTTGTTATCATACCACGGCACATAACCACAGAAATTGCAAACGACTCCTTTGCACAAGAACAACGAGAAGAATTTCTATTCACTAAAATTGATGCAGGTACCTCGCTCTGCGGAACTTATCCGACCAATGAACCAACATCGAAGGAATATACTGAATGCCATCGCACACGGTCCTCGCCAGTAGAAGAAGGTTCAAAATGACGCCGGTGCAAAAAGCCGAGAACCTCATTCGTCACTACTTTGCAATGTGCAATGCTGCTGAAATATGCGATCGCAATGGACCATTGAGAAAATTTTGGTCGCTGAAAATGGCCGCGAGGCAGCCATTGAATGAACACATTGGAAAACCACAATAGGCAAAGTCTTACGTGGGGATGAGTGGTATATTTTCAATGATGATATAATAAAAATCTGCTAAATTCGTGCTGATTATGCGTCCCCAGTCAAAAAACGGAAGCAAAAATAAATTGCATGATTTTGATTATGATGGTCGGGGATACGCTCTTGTTTCTCCCTTTCAGCATGATTGAAAAAGAGATGATAATGCAATTTACCATTATAACCCCCGATGATCTCACTGAAGGCACGCTGAAACGCAGGCTTGCCGCGCGGGAAGTACAATGCCGCAAATTCATGCCATGAAAACCGCCGGCACAATTATTGACGAAGGCGCTCTCCTCAATGATGAAATTTAATATCGGCAAACATTTGGAAGGTCATTGAAATCCTACCATTCCGACGAGTGCAATGTAGCACAAGCATGTAAAATAAATGAGGCCCGATGGCATAAATTTGCATTGCTCATTCATCTTTATAAACATGCCTTATAATCGTGCAATGCTAAAATAAACTTTATAATATTAGGTAAAGAGGAATATGACGATTCTGTCACATGGCACGCCCCAGGAAAACCCTACAAATCACTCAAATATATTAGAAAAATAAATTATCAAATACCGATCTCAAACACAGACATAAACCGAGTATAACAGTATAACTTCACTTAAAATAAAAACTTGAAAGATGAATATTGATTAATCAACGAGTGGAGCTATAGTCTTCTGAACTGTCGAAATCATTGAAATTGGACAGTTCAAGTATCTCAATAATATCCTTGAGCAAGACCGCCACTTATCAAACGGACCACCAAAACAATGTTGGGCTGCAGGGCAATCCATTCCGCCTCAACCATCATCATAGGGATCGAAGTAGGCCACATGATCCACAAGAACCAATTCGCCAACAATAGCCCCTCATCATTTCAGATATTTGCAGAAAATGCAGCATAAACGTGACTAAAGATAAAAACATTTCTACACGTTTATAAACTTTGCGACATTAGCTAACATCACATCACACAAATAAGATGATGATGATCAAACCGGAGGAAAATCATTGGATCGGAGAAATTTCACCAAGTCGCTTATCGGCCTTGGCGCTGCAGGTGTGGGCACGGTTATGTCTGCGGGCATGTCACATGCTGCCCAAACGAAGGAAACTGCAATGGAATTGACACCACTTTTGGGCGGCTCGATTATTGACGTACCGGGTATCAAGCTTGGACACCATACATTATCCACCCGTCCGACCGGCTGCAGTGTCCTTCTTTGTGAGGAAGGTGCCACTGCTGGTGTTGATGTACGCGGTTCTGCCCCCGGAACCCGCGAAACCGATCTGCTCGACCCAATCAACATGGTTGATAAGGTTCATGCGGTCATGCTCTCTGGCGGTAGTGCCTATGGCCTTGATGCCGCCAGCGGCGTGATGCGTTATTTGGAAGAAAACAAAATCGGCTTTAAAATCGGCAATGGCGTGGTGCCGATTGTTCCTGCTGCCATTTTGATGGATTTAGGCGTGGGTGACTTCTCAATTCGCCCTGATGCAGAAGCGGGCTATCAGGCATGTCTTGCTGCTACTACGTCTGAGAGTGCTGAAGGTAATATCGGTGCGGGCGCCGGTGCAACGGTTGGTAAGATGTTCGGCCCTGACTTCTCGATGAAAGGCGGCCTTGGAACTGCCAGCTATAAAGTGCCGGGCACTGACGTGGTTGTTGGCGCGATTGTCGCGGTCAATGCGGTGGGTGACGTTTATGATCCGCGCACCAACCAGATCATCGCTGGCGCACGCAATGAAGATGGCAACGGCTTCCGTGACACAGTCGGTGCGATCATGAATGGCCGCAATGTTGTCAAAGCAATTGGTGCCAACACGACCATTGGTGCGATTGCTACCAACGTACCATTCAACAAGGCACAGTTGAAAAAAGTCGCAGAGATGGCACATGACGGTTTTGCCCGCAGCATCAACCCGATCCACACCATGTCGGATGGCGATACAATTTTTGCGCTTTCCACCGGCAAGCTGGAAGGCGTTGAAGGCAATGTCACATCAATCGGCACGATTGCAGCTTTTGTCATGGCACAAGCGGTCGCCCGCGCCATTATGGCTGCCGAAAGCTTAACCGAATATAATCTGCCAGCATGGCGTGATTATACTGCAAATGTTGCCAACTAATCAGCAAATTGCAAAAAGCACCGCCCTGAAATTTCAAGGCGGTGCTTTTTTGTGACAAGCTTACAAATCTACAGTTTGGACAAATCCTGTGCCAATGACAGGAAGACCTGCTCGGCTAATTCGTCAGCTGCACGTTTTTGCGCATCCCGTTCAGCACGCAGATTTGCAAATTCCTGACGTGGACGATCAAAGGACGCCAAGACCGTGCGTTTGCCGCTGGCCACAGGTTTACCTTGATTATCCAGCAACACATAATTGGATGTTGCACGAACCGAACCTGCTGACGGACGACCGGTACGGTCGGTTTTTTCACCCACATCCACAGTTACCGCCGAAACAGTAGCTGTGGTCAAACCCATGCGCAGTTTGTAAACCGGATATTGTGGCTCGCCTGCCCCGCCACCCAGTAAGAAAATCAATCGGTTGCGAACGGTCTGCTGGAAAATGTCATTGGCTGGCTCGATTGACACCGATGCCAGTTTGGAACGCATATTCGGCGTCACACCCGCACCAATCTCACCACTACCGCCACCGGAATAAAGCGGCTGTACAGTACATCCAGCGACAGCCACAGCCATTGCCGCAATGGCAATGAGACTGCGAACCGGTGAAGTGACTTTCTTAATGCAGTCAGGCAACGACATTGACGATCCTTTGTGGCACTACAATGATCTTTTTAGGTGCGTTGCCCTGAAGGGCATGTTTCACGAAATCGAGTTCGAGCACCGCTTGCTGAATAGCAGATTGATCTGCATCGCGTGCGATTGTCAAATCCCCTTTTCGTTTGCCGTTGATTTGAACAGGTAAAACCACATCATTTTCAACAATCAATGCCGGATTGAACTGAGGCCATGCAGCGTCTGAGACCAATGTCGCTTGACCATTGATAGTGCCGCCCAGTGTTTTGGCGCATTCTTCCGCCAAGTGAGGCATCATCGGGGCAATCATCACCAGCAAGAATTCCAAAGCTTCACGTACTGCACCTTTCGATGCATCATCCGCTTCGCCATTTTTCACCTGCTGTAAACCGCCCGACAAAGCATTGACCAGCTCATAAAGACGAGCAACGGCACGGTTAAATGCCAGCTTTTCCAAATCTTCGCCAACAGCCTGCAACACTTTATGCGCTGCCTTGGAAACCTCCGCGGCATCACCTTCCATTGCCGGCTTTGGCGCTACATCTTTCAATGCATCAGCTGCTTCGCTTACCACACGCCAAACGCGCTGTACAAAACGATGCGCCCCTTCGGCACCCGCTTCGGTCCAGATCACGTCACGTTCCGGCGGGCTGTCAGAAAGCATGAACCAGCGCGCGGTATCGGCACCATAAGACGAAATAATATCATCCGGATCGACAACGTTTTTCTTCGACTTCGACATTTTTTCAATCGAGCCGATATCAACTTTTGCGCCTGTATCCAGCATCACGGCAGTGCGCGCACCATCATGATCTTCGATACGAATCTCAGCTGGCGAAACCCACTGACCATCGCATTTATAGGTTTCATGCACGACCATACCCTGCGTAAACAAGCCCTTGAACGGCTCTTCCACATTCAGGTGGCCGGTTGCTTTCATTGCACGGGTAAAGAAGCGCGAATAAAGCAGATGCAAAATCGCATGCTCAATACCGCCAATATACTGATCAACCGGCAGCCAGCCATCAACGGCTTTCAGATTGGTTGGTTCATTTTCAAATGGTGCAGTAAAGCGTGCAAAATACCATGATGAATCAACGAATGTATCCATCGTATCGGTTTCACGGCGGGCATCACCACCACAGCTCGGGCATTTCACATGACGCCAGCTCTCATGACGATCAAGCGGATTGCCCGGACGATCAAATGTCACATCATCAGGCAGTTTCACCGGCAGATCTACACGTTTAACCGGCTGCACACCACATGTTTCGCAATGGATCATCGGGATCGGGCAGCCCCAATAACGCTGACGAGAAATGCCCCAATCGCGCAGACGGAACTGCACCTTACGCTTGCCTTGCGGCTGGCCATCAAGCTGCTTTGTTTCCAGTTTTTCTGCAACTTTCTGGAAAGCTTCCTGCGGTGTCAAACCATCCAGAAACTGCGAATTGAACATGATGCCATCATCAGAATAAGCATCTTTTCCAACGCTGAATGTTGCTGCATCTGCGCCCTTTGGCAGCACTACAGGGCGCACCGGCAAGGAATATTTGTTGGCAAAATCCAAGTCGCGCTGATCATGGGCAGGACAGCCGAAAACAGCGCCTGTTCCATAGTCCATCAACACGAAATTGGCGACATAGACCGGCAAGGTCCAATTGTCATCAAACGGATGCTTAACGCGAAGACCAGTATCAAAGCCCTGCTTTTCAATGGTTTCGAGTGTCGCGACTGATGTGCCGTGATGATGGCATTCGGCAATGAAATCAGTCAGCGCAGCATTAGTGGGAGCCAGTTTTTTCGCCAGCGGATGATCTGCTGCGATCGCGATAAAAGACGCACCAAACAAAGTGTCGGGACGGGTTGTATAAACCTCAATATCGCCTGTTTCACCGCTCTTTGCATCCAGTTCAAAGCGCAGTTGCAGACCTTCGGATTTTCCAATCCAGTTTTTCTGCATCAGGCGAACTTTTTCAGGCCACTGGTCAAGACTGTCGAGTGCGGCCAACAGTTCTTCATTATAATCGGTGATTTTAAAGAACCACTGGGTCAGTTCGCGCTGCTCAACCAGAGCGCCCGAACGCCAGCCACGACCATCCACCACCTGCTCATTGGCAAGCACTGTATTATCGACCGGATCCCAGTTGACCTTTGAGGTTTTACGGGTCACCAGACCTTTTTCAAACATATCCAAAAACAGCATCTGCTGGCGATGGTAATAATCCACATCACAGGTCGCAAATTCGCGTGACCAATCCAGCGACAAGCCCATCGATTTCAGCTGACGCTTCATCGTGGCGATGTTCTGATAAGTCCATTCTTTTGGGTGCACTTTATTCTGCATCGCGGCATTTTCTGCCGGCATCCCAAAAGCATCCCAGCCCATTGGATGCAGCACATTAAAGCCACGCGCGCGTTTGTAACGTGCGACCACGTCACCCATAGCATAGTTGCGCACATGTCCCATATGAATACGACCCGACGGATATGGAAACATTTCCAGCACGTAATATTTTTCGCGCGGATCATCATTATCCGTTTCGAAGGTTTTTGCCTCGTCCCAAACCTTCTGCCAATGGGCTTCAGCGGTGCGGGGATTATAACGTTCGGTTGCCATGGCCGTATTTACTCGTACAAAGGGGATGAATAAAGAGTCTCAAACTTAGTTGCCGGAGCTTCATCACGTATTGAGATATGCGTCAAGTTTTTGGCGCGATTAACACGCATTTCTATTGAAAAAATCCGGTTTTATGACCTGAAAGGTGCAAAATGTCCTCACACGCCTCCCAAATCACGCAAGCACTCAATTCTGTTCGTCATGCGCTTGATTTAGCCACACGCGAAGCAAAACGTGAAGCCAATTCAGTTTCATTGATTGCCGTTTCCAAATTTTTTGATGCCGACAGCATCCGCCCTGCCCTTGAAAACGGCCAGTGTATTTTTGGCGAAAACCGCGTTCAGGAAGCACAAGGCAAATGGCCAAATTTGCGTGAAGAATATCAAGGTATAGAACTGCATTTGATAGGCCCGCTGCAATCAAACAAAGCGGCAGAGGCTGTTGCTCTTTTTGATGTCATCCAGACCATTGATCGCGAAAAAATCGCCTCCGCCATTGCACAAGAGATTAAAAAACAAGGCCGTAGCCCTAAACTCTACGTACAGGTCAACACTGGTTTAGAGCCGCAAAAAGCCGGCATTTCACCTCTGGAAACAGTGGCTTTCATCAAACATTGCCAAAGCGAGCACGATTTGCAGATTGAGGGCTTGATGTGCATTCCGCCGATCGATGAAAATCCGGGTCCGCATTTTGCTTTGTTGCAAAAGTTGGCGCGCGAAGCAGGCGTTGAAAAACTGTCGATGGGCATGTCATCCGACTACGAAACGGCAATCGCCTTTGGCGCAACATCGGTGCGCGTGGGTTCTGCAATTTTTGGTGATCGCCCACAAAACGCCAGCCAATAGGCCAGTTTTAAACGACTACAATAAACCGGTTTTCGTGCAATCTGTGCCTATTGTAAAGTTCTCTGCGGCATTTTGCATGCACTAAAGCCCTTTGTCTAACTTTACGTAAGACCTTTGCCGTTTATAAATAGAAAAAGCAGTGGTGATGTTTTAAAGGAATCGCCATGCATTCCGGCTTAGGGAGATTGGCCGGTCATTCACGGAGGAACTCATGTCAGATAAGCTGTATCCTGTCTTGCCGGGAGCAAAAGCCAATACACAAATGGATGAAGCGACCTATCAAGCGTGGTATCAGGAAAGTATCACTGATCCGGAGGCGTTTTGGGGCAAACACGGTAAGCGCATTGACTGGTTCAAGCCTTACACAAAAGTGAAAAACACCTCCTTTGAAGGTGATATTTCAATCAAATGGTTTGAAGATGGTGTAACCAACATTGCTTACAACTGTATCGACCGTCATTTGGAAAAGCGCGGCGATCAGGTTGCAATCATTTGGGAAGGTGATAATCCTTATATCGACAAGAAAATCACCTATCGCGAATTGCATGATAATGTTTGTCGTTTAGCCAATGTGCTGAAAGACAATGGCGTTCAAAAAGGTGATCGTGTCACCATTTACCTGCCAATGATCCCTGAGGCCGCTTATGCGATGCTCGCCTGTGCCCGTATCGGCGCAGTGCATTCCATCGTATTTGCCGGTTTTTCGCCGGAAGCACTTGCGGGACGTATAGTTGATTGTCAATCAACTTTTGTCATCACCTCGGATGAAGGCTTGCGCGGCGGCAAACCAATTGCCCTGAAAGAAAACACCGATAAAGCCATCGACATTGCAGCAAAGCAATATGTGATGGTCAACAAGGTGCTGGTTGTACGCCGCACCGGCGGTAAAATCAGCTGGGGTCCGGGACGCGATATCTGGTATCATCAGGAAATTGCCAAAGCTTCTCCTGTTTGCGAACCGGAACCAATGAATGCGGAAGACCCGCTTTTCATTCTTTACACCTCCGGCTCAACCGGCAAACCAAAAGGTGTTTTGCATACCACCGGCGGTTATCTTGTCTATGCATCAATAACTCATCAATATGTCTTCGATTATAAGGATGGTGATGTTTACTGGTGTACGGCGGATGTTGGCTGGGTTACCGGTCATTCCTATCTGGTCTATGGCCCGCTGGCCAATGGTGCTACCACATTGATGTTTGAAGGCGTACCGAATTTCCCTGATTATGGACGTTTCTGGGAAGTTGTGGACAAACATCACGTCAATATTTTCTATACCGCTCCAACCGCCATTCGCGCACTGATGGGTGCGGGTGATGAATTTGTAACCCATTCCTCCCGCTCATCATTGCGCCTGCTTGGCTCGGTTGGTGAACCGATCAATCCGGAAGCATGGGAATGGTATTATAATGTGGTTGGTGATCAGCGCTGCCCGATTGTCGATACATGGTGGCAGACTGAAACAGGCGGCATTTTGATTAGCCCGCTGCCGGGTGCAACGGCATTAAAACCGGGCTCGGCCACCCGTCCATTCTTCGGCATCAAACCACAGATTGTCGACAATGAAGGCCAAGTGCTGGAGGGTGTGACCGACGGCAATCTCTGCATCATTGATTCATGGCCATCACAGGCAAGGACGCTTTATGGCGACCATGCCCGCTTTAAAGAGGCGTATTTCTCCACCTATCCGGGCAAATATTTCTCCGGGGACGGTGTGCGCCGCGACGAAGACGACTATTACTGGATCACAGGCCGCGTTGATGACGTTCTGAATATTTCAGGTCACCGTATGGGAACGGCTGAAATTGAATCGGCACTGGTTTCGCATCATGATGTGTCGGAAGCAGCGGTTGTCGGCTATCCGCATGCCATCAAAGGACAGGGCATCTATTGCTATGTCACACTGATGTCAGACGCTGAAGCCAAAGATCAGGACGAATTGCGCAAAGAGCTGATTGCACATGTGCGCTCCGAGATCGGGCCAATTGCAACACCTGATAAAATCCAGTTTGCACCGGGCTTGCCAAAGACACGCTCCGGCAAAATCATGCGCCGTATTTTGCGTAAAATTGCCGAAGATGATTTCGGCACCTTGGGCGACACTTCCACTCTTGCCGATCCGGCGGTGGTGGATGATCTGATTGACCAGCGCCAGAACAAAAAATAATAATCAAAAAGGCCGGATTTATCCGGCCTTCATTTTATTTGCAGGTTTTCTTCGTCCACTTCCAACAAATATATTTTACGTTTAGCTATCGCTCTGAACGGCCGCATCAAAGGACGAATATTATTAATTTCCCAAGCAAGCCAGCCATCCTCATAATAGGATGAACAGGTTGCTTTCATATCATCGTGTCTGAAGTTACGTATTCCAGCAATTTGGATTAAAGCGATAGCATATCCATCTGGATCCGTCTCTTTTGTCGGTGATAAATAATGCTGGTTCTCAACAACCAACAAATCCTCATTCTCACTCAAGTCGGGTCGCCAACGCCTGACTTCAAGTGTTTTCTCGCCGCGCACAATCATACTTCCACTGGGTGCGACAATAGAAATGGCCTTTATTTTCATAAAATCTCACAGGCCATTAGTGATTAAAAATCAATGCTGCGGCCTTTGATTTCCCAATCACCAAAACGTGCAGGGTCTTTGCCGCCGCGCCCGCCAATTTCTCGTGGGGGGGCTGTCTGTTCATCAATTTTCCGGCGCTCTTCTGCTTCTTTTAGCGCACGTTGTGCAGCCGGAGGCAAATCGTTAAAGTCACGCGCCTTCGCAGCCATATCCTGTACCTGATCTGCCACATCATTCTTGGTCATAACCACTATCCCACACTATTATCGACAATAAGTTCGAAAGCTAATTATTGAAGCTTGGCGTTCTGATCCCCATGATATAGGCAAGATCAATTACTGTGCAAAGCATTTTCAGCGCATCCTGAAAAGTGTGAAGCAGTTTTCAGAAAAAGATGCGCGTAAAACAAAGGACAAGAGCATTTTCAGTGATTCAATTTAAACTGAGAATGCTCTAATTTGATAATTTGCACATCGTTTCAGGAGATAGCCAATGAACATGACAAGAACAGCCATGCTGATTGCCTTGATGACAGTCATGTTTATGAGTGTCGGTTATCTGTTGGGCGGCAGCGGCGGCATGCTGATTGCACTGCTGATTGCTATTGCCATGAATGCGATCGGCTATTGGAATTCAGACAAAATGGTGTTGCGTATGTATAATGCGCAAGAAGCCGACGAGCGTACAGCGCCTGAATATTTCCGTATTGTCCGCGGTCTTGCTGCCAATGCCGGTTTGCCGACACCTAAAATCTATATCATCAATGAGGATCAGGCCAATGCTTTTGCCACCGGACGCAATCCGGAAAACGCAGCTGTTGCCGCAACAACCGGCCTGTTACAGCGTTTGACACCGGAAGAAATTGCCGGTGTGATGGCACATGAACTGGCCCATGTACAAAACCGTGATACATTGACAATGACGATCACCGCCACCTTGGCCGGTGCAATTTCAATGCTCGGCAATTTTGCACTTTTCTTCAGCGGCAACCGTGAAAACGGCAATAATATTTTAAGCATTATCGGCACGATCATTGCGATGATTGTCGCCCCTTTTGCAGCCATGATCGTGCAAATGGCAGTAAGCCGAACCCGCGAATATGCTGCCGACCGCAGAGGCGCTGAAATTTGCGGCAATCCGCTTTGGCTTGCCTCGGCTTTGAATAAAATTGCCCGTAGTGCCAAAACGACGGTTAATGAAGAAGCCGAGCATAATCCGGCAACGGCACATATGTTTATTATCAACCCGCTTTCAGGACGCGGTGCAGATAATTTGTTTTCAACCCATCCGGATACTGATAATCGCATTGCAGCTTTGCAGCAAATGGCGGCAGAGATGGGCATGTCTTATTCAACCCCTTCATCATCAGCAGTACGTGGCCCTTGGGGCAGCGCTGCAGAAAATAATGATGATCAGGGCTCAACCGGCTTTAAAGGACCGTGGTCGTGAACCAAACAAAAAATAACAATGCCGGAAAAAAACGGATTTTCAAACAGCATAATGACATGTTCGACCGTCCGGGTCTGGCAGCACGCCTTTGTGCGCAGCGCCTGCTTGGCGCAGTCATTGAAAAAAACAGCTCCCTTGACGGTTTGACCGATAATAATACCGGCAATGCGCAATATCTGGCGCTCGAGCCACGTGACCGCTCTCTTGTGCGCGCGATCCTTGGCACATCTTTGCGCAATCGCGGCACGATTGAACAGACAATCAGCCGTTTGCTTGATCGTCCGCTGCCGGAAAATGCCCATTCTCTGAAACATCTTTTGCATGTGGCAACCGCCCAAATCCTTTATCTTTCGGTGCCGGATCACTCGGCCGTCGATCTGGCTGTCACGGCTGCCGACAGTGATCCGCGCAACCGCAAATATGCCGGTCTTGTGAACGCAATTTTACGTCGTATTGTGCGCTCAAAAGAAAAGGTGCTGGCACATGCTGCCAAAACCGACCAAGCCGCCAACAATGTGCCTGCATGGTTCAATGATATGTTGATTGCCGCTTATGGCGAGGAAAAATCTGCCAGGATTTTGCAAATGCAAACCTATGAGCCGCCCATTGACCTCACTGTCAAAGGCGACCCGAAACATTGGGCGGAGGTGCTAAACGGCACTATTTTGCCAAATGGTTCTGTGCGTTTGGGCTCGTTTGAAGGCTCGCTCACCGATTTGCAAGGTTTTGAAGAAGGCGAATGGTGGGTGCAGGATATGGCTGCAAGCCTGCCCGCCCGCCTGATGGGTGACTTGAAGGGCAAAAAAGTGGCCGATCTTTGCGCGGCTCCAGGTGGGAAAACCGCCCAACTCGCGCTTGCCGGTGCCGATGTGACCGCTCTTGATCTCTCCGCCAATCGCTTGAAACGCCTGCAAGGTAATTTTGACCGTCTGAAACTGCCGGTTAAAACACACCAAACCAACCTTATGGACTATGAACCGGAAGAGCTTTTTGACGCTGTCCTTCTGGATGCGCCTTGCTCATCCACCGGCACTGTGCGCCGCCATCCGGATGTGCCTTGGACAAAAACACCCGACGATCTGGCAAAGCTTGCAACCGTGCAGGCCAATCTGCTGGCGCGTTCAGTCGACTTCGTCAAGCCGGGTGGAATTATTGTTTTTTCCAATTGCTCGCTGGATCCGCTTGAGGGCGAAGACGTGGCAAGGGCAGCGCTCAAAAATCCGACATTGGAAGCCTATCCGATTACTGCACAAGATTGTGAAGGGATCGAAAACCTCATCACCGTTGAAGGTTTTTTACGCTCGACTCCTGCAGATATGCCGCATGAAGATCCGCAACTTGCAGGGATGGACGGATTTTTTGCCGCCCGTTTTCGTAAAAAAATGTCATAGTCCGGTTTTAAATAACTGATACCCCAATGAATTGTGAGTTTTAACCTATACAGTAGATTACTGTTATGGTTAACACTCGATTCACCATTCTTGTAGCATTATACACTTAGAAGAGAAGGCCTGTGATTTGGCCTTTTGCTGACCAATGACATATGATTCCGTAAATTCAGGCAAGGAGACCGGCCGCGTGACTGTCGCCCTCAGCGAAACCCCGCATTTATGGGGACTGGCTGCCGCACAAACATGGCGGCGCTTCAGTCGTCGTTTGCGCATGGGGCCGCTATATCGCTGGCGCTTTACCGGGTTCACTCCAGAACGCATTCTTATTGCGCCGCCTGATTTGCGCGTCGCTGACCCGCAACTTGCACAAGAATTTTACCACGGGCGTTTTGCACTCGCCGGACGCATGGTGGAAACCGGTGGTTTTTCACCTTTCGCCGTTGAACCGCCAACCCATGCTTGGGAAGCAGCATTGCACGGTTTTGGCTGGCTGCGTCATATGCGCAGTGCCGAAACAGACCTTGCCAAAGCCAACACACGTGCACTCGTTGACGACTGGATCAAGCTGCATAGCAAACGCATCAATGGCATGGCATGGGAGCCGGAAGTCACCGCACAGCGCATAATTGCTTGGCTTCAGCATTCCAATTTGATTTTGGAAGGGGCAGAACTGCCGGCATATCGTAAATTTATGCGCTCGCTTGCCATGCAAGTGCGTTATTTGCGCACTGTTGCTGCGGTGATGGATGATGGTGAAGAAAAACTTCGTGCCCGCATTGCGCTTGCATTTGCCTCTCTTGCATTGCCGATGTCGCCATCAACAGTGCGCGCTGCCAAGCGCAATCTGGAATATGAGCTGAACCGCCAGATTTTACCCGATGGCGGCCATATTTCGCGCAATCCCGTCACCGTACTGGAATTACTGGCCGATCTTTTGCCATTGCGACAAACCTATGCCAATGGCACCGAAACACCGCCTAAAGCACTGATTGAAGCAGTCGAGCGCATGCTGCCGGCTTTGCGTTTTTTCCGCCATCAAGACGGAAGTCTGGCACTTTTTAACGGTGTGGGGCCAACGCTGCCAGAGCGCATTATCTCTGTTTTGCGTCATGATGAAACCGCAGGCGCGCCGCTCACCCATGCGCCTTATTCCGGCTATGAACGCTTATCGATGGGGTCGACTACGATTATTGCCGATACTGGCCTGCCGCCGCCGGTGACTGCATCGCGCGATGCCCATGCCGGTTGTCTATCATTTGAAATGTCATCCGGTCGCCAGCGCTATATCGTCAATTCGGGTATCGACCGTTACGGCCCTGCCGAGTTCCGCCCACTCGGGCGTTCAACAGCGGCGCACACAACAGCCACCATCAACGATACATCATCCTGCCGTTTCAGCCTCACTTCAGGCCTGTCCAAAATGCTGGGCACGCCGATCATTGCAGGCCCCATCAAAGTGCATCGTGAGCATATCGAAGATATCGGCACGCAAGGTTTTCTGGCAAGTCATGACGGCTATGCACGTCTTTTCGGCATTCATCATGAGCGCCGTGTTTGTCTTTCCCATAGCGGCAGTATCATTCAAGGCTCAGACCGCTTTTATCGTGAAGACGGCAAGCCGATGGGCGGCAAAACCCGCGATATAATTGCCGTGCGCTTCCACGTTCACCCATCCGTTCATGTGGAATTTAACGAAGACGGTTTGCTGGTGCTTTCTGCCGAGCGCGATGACACATGGGCTTTTTCCTGCTTTGAAATAGCGCCGCAACTGGAAGACTCAATCTTCTTTGCCGGTTTCCGCGGGCCTGTGCGCAGCAAACAAATTGTGCTGCATTTTTCCGGTTCCGAGCTGGAACAGGTCAATTGGCAGCTGACACGCATCGCCCTTGGCAATTATGTTTGAGACAAAAGAACTCAAAAAGTCTTCAAATGAAGGATTTTGACATTAAAAGTTACAAAGACCGGCTTTTAAGATAGGATTCATCCGCCCCTTGTGCTAACCCGCAGCCATCCCCTCACGTTTCATCAACGAAGAGAATTTCCATGGCTGTTAGTTCCAAACATATCCCCGCCCCTGATCTGTGTCAGGTGCGGCGCGCGCTGTTGTCTGTATCGGATAAAACCGGTCTTATCGAATTTGCTCAAGCTCTGCATGATCAGGGTGTTGAACTGCTGTCCACCGGTGGCACGGCAAAAGCAATAGCCGCTGCTGGTATTCCGGTGCGCGATGTGTCCGAAATTACCGGTTTTCCGGAAATCATGGATGGTCGTGTCAAGACATTGCACCCATCGGTGCATGGTGCTCTGCTTGCTGTCCGCAATGATCCGGAACATGTCAGTGCCATGGAAGAACATAATATTCACGGCATTGATCTGGCTGTCATCAATCTCTACCCGTTTGAAGAAGTGCGCTACCAAGGCGGCGACTACGATACAACGGTTGAGAATATCGACATTGGTGGCCCTGCAATGATCCGTGCATCGGCCAAAAACCATGCTTATGTGACAACTGTTGTTGACCCGCAAGATTATGCGCTGGTTGTTGCAGAGCTGAAACAAAACAGTGGTTCATTGCCATACGCCTTCCGCCAACAGATGGCTGCAAAGGCGTTTTCACGCACTGCCGCTTATGATGCAGCCATTTCCGGCTGGTTTGCTGAAAGCCTTAGCCAAGAAGCACCAAAATGGCGCTCGCTTGCAGGCACTTTGCATTCGGTCATGCGTTATGGTGAAAACCCGCATCAGAAAGCTGGCTTTTATCTCACCGGTGAAAACCGCGCCGGTGTTGCAACAGCCACCCAGCTTCAGGGCAAGCAGCTTTCTTACAACAATATCAATGATACTGATGCAGCTTTTGAGCTGGTTGCCGAATTTGACCCTGCCCGAACCAGTGCAGTAGCAATCATCAAGCACGCCAATCCATGCGGCGTGGCTGAAGGTAACAGCATTAAAGATGCTTACCTTAAAGCTTTGGCTTGCGATCCGGTTTCAGCCTTTGGCGGTATTGTAGCTCTCAACAAAACCCTGGATGCAGAGGCTGCCGAAGAAATCGTCAAAATCTTCACCGAAGTGATCATTGCGCCTGATGCAACTGAGGAAGCACAAGCAATCGTTGCAGCCAAGAAAAACTTGCGCCTGCTTACCACTGGTGGTTTGCCCGATCCACGTAGCCAAGGCATTTCAGCCAAAACCGTTGCTGGCGGCTTGCTGATCCAGTCACGCGACAATGGCAATATTGATGACCTCGATCTGAAAGTTGTCACCAAACGCACACCTACTGACGCTGAAATGAACGACCTCAAATTCGCGTTCCGCGTTGCCAAGCACGTTAAATCCAACGCAATCGTCTATGTTAAAGACGGTGCAACTGTCGGTGTTGGTGCAGGCCAGATGAGCCGCGTGGATTCTGCCCGTATTGCAGCGCGAAAAGCAGAAGATGCGGCAGAAACCGCTAATCTGGATGCGCCACTCACAAAGGGTTCAGTTGTTGCATCCGATGCGTTCTTCCCGTTCGCTGACGGTTTGCTGTCTGCTATTGAAGCTGGTGCCACGGCAGTTATCCAGCCGGGCGGCTCCATGCGTGATGATGAAGTGATCGCTGCTGCTGATGAACATGGCATTGCTATGGTGATGACCGGCATGCGCCACTTCCGTCACTAAGCATTACCGATTGTTTAAACAAATACACCGCCGGATGATTTCGGCGGTGTTTTTTGTATTTCAATTTTAGACTTTTGCTGCCGGATAAGGCGTTCTTGCAATCAGCAATAACCCGCCAATAAAAAATGCCAGCAGCACAGCCATACCGAGACGCGGCGAACCAAGCGCCATTGTCACTGTCGCCACTAAAAACGGCGCCACAAAGCTGGTCGCACGACCAGCCAATGCGTAAATGCCAAAATAACGCCCTGCTTCTTCCGGTTTGACGCTACATGCAAACCATGAGCGCGATGAAGCCTGCACCGGGCCAAAAGCAAATCCGATCAGCAAACCATAAACCAGATAGGCTCGCTCAGCACCGGTGGCAAACAGCCCTTCTCCATCAAGGCCAAATGTCAAAAGCCCGAATAAAGTATAGTCGGTTCCGGTTGAAATAATCCCCACCGTTGCAATCAGCAACAAGATGAGAGAGGCAATCACAATCGGCTTGGAGCCAAAAACGGCGTCACAACGGCTGGCAATCAGACAGCCGAAAATCGCCACTATATTGAGAATAATGCCAAAAATCCCGACTTCCGTGATTGTCCAGCCGAACATGGCGGCAGCAAAACCGCCCCCCAGCGCCAGCAAGGCATTAACACCATCCTGATAAATCATCCGTGCGATTAAAAACCGCACGATGCCGGAGCGCTGGCGCACTTCATTTAATGTTGCTTTCAGCTCGCTCAAGCCCGACCGGATGGCAGGCATCAAGCGCGACGCTTTAGGAGAATCGGGCGTGAATAAAAACATCGGCAGAATGAAGATAAAATACCATACGGCACTTAAAGGTCCTGTGATACGCGCATCTTCGCCCATCACCGGATCAAGTCCCCATAAAGGCTTGATACCGATCAGCGTGGTGCCGGTTTCGGGCGATGCCGCCAGACATGTCACCACAAAAATCAGCATAATCATGCCGCCTAAATAACCAAGTCCCCAAGCAATATTGGAAATACGGCCGATATCTTCGCGCGCAACCAAGCGCGGCATCATCGAGTCATTAAAAACAATCGAAAATTCTGCCGCGACTGACGCCAGTGCAAAAAAGATCAACACCACCACAAGCGACGAGCCGGGTGCCGCGAACCATAGCATTGTTAGGCAGATGATTTTAATGGCTGCGAAAAAGCCGATCCAAGGCTTACGTGCCCCTGTTTTATCGGCAACTGCACCCAAAACAGGGGACAGTATAGCAATCACAAATCCGGCGATAGCTACACCATAGCCCCATGCGGCTTGTCCTTGCGCCGGATCTTCCGCCATACGCGCAATAAAATAAGGCCCGAAAATAAAAGTGGTCACAACGGTGAAAAATGGTTGTGCTGCCCAGTCAAACAGCATCCAGCCCCAAATGCCGCGTTTGGGTGTTGCTAAAACGCGTGGCGCACCCCGTTCCAACTCAACCAAAAAATATTCCTAACCTGTTTTCGGCTGAGCCGGTCAATCTTGCCAAATCAAGTCTTATAGTTCGACCAGTTTGTCTTCCAGCTCGTTTATACTGTTTCCATCATCCGGAAAGTGTTTTTTCAATAATTGTCCCGAAAGTGTAATGGCCTCAACAAAACCATCAGTCAGTGCACCTTTTTTAGCATGGTTCATCAACATAGCAACAATAGCATTCCACTCTTCTTGTTCCACTTTCGCATGGATACCAGCATCCGCAACCACTTCAGCGTAATGTTCAGCCAATGAAACAAACAGCAAAATGCCGGTACGTTGCGAAGTCAGATGCACATTACGCGCTAAAAACTGCTGCACCGCATTGAGATGTGCGCGCTTATAAAGAATGCGTCGCGGCACCAACAAAACCCGTAAATTAGGCAAAACCCACAACAACAACATCGCACAGACAAATGCGCCCAAAATTGCCAGACCAAAACGCGGCAAAGCGATATCAAACCAATAATAATGCGCCAGAAAAGCCATCACCACAGCACTTAATAAAATTCCGCAGGTAAACACAAAACCGGCAGCGAAGAAATAATCGTCACTGCGGCGTGCCAGCACGGCATAAATTTCGCCATTCGTGCCTTTTTCCGCTTCGGCAATTGCCGTGCTAATCAGCTTATGGCCAACTTCGTCAACATGCTGATGTGTTTGATTGCTCATGAAAACTGATCCATTACCAACTGCCCGAGGCGCCGCCGCCGCCGGATGACCCGCCACCGCCGGAGAAACCACCACCGCTACTGCCACCGCCGAAACCACCACCAAAACCACCGCCGCGACCTGAACCGCCACCCGATCCGCCTTGTGAGCGCATGTCGAAGGTCATGCCCAACCATACATAACGACCAGGTGCGATTTTTTGCCCAAAAATCGGTACCATAACAGCCATGCCGAAGCCGCCAAAAAAGATACTGATCCAGAAAATCAGGAAGATGACTTCAATCCAGTCGACATCGCTCGAAGCACTATTGGCATTGCGTTTGGCACGTGCTTGCAACTCTGCTCCATCGCCGGAAAGAACGGCTATAATGCCGTCCACACCTTTGGAAATGCCCCCCGAATAATCACCGTCACGAAAAGCCGGCAAGATAATGCTTTGAATAATGACACTTGAAAGTGCATCGGTCATAACACCTTCAAGCCCATAACCCACTTCAAGACGAACTTTGCGGTCATTGGGTGCTACAACCAGCAAGAGGCCGTTATTTTCTTGTTTCTGCCCAAGCGCCCAAGCCCGAAACAACTGATTGGAATAGGTTTCGATATCCGAGCCCTTCAGGCTCGGCACTGTAACCACCACCACCTGATCGGATGATGTTTTTTCAAAATCGGCAAGTTTTGCAACAAGCTGGGCGCGCGTTTGCGGGTCAATCACATTGGCCGCATCAACAACCCGCCCGGTAAGGGTGAGTTCGGCCGCTGGCTTATCCTGTGCAACTCCTGCTCCCGAATAAAGGCAGAAAATTGCAAAGACAAAAACTACCAACACATCCCGTAAATTCTGCAATTTACGGGATTGTTGTTTGAGAATGATACCCTTGCCCATCTTCAAAGCACCAAAGATCAGAAATTGACCTTAGGCGCCTGCTGGCTGGCTGCGTCAATGCTGAAAGTCGGCATTGGCTCGCTATCGCGGAACCAGAACATCTTCCACAGCATGGTGGGCATGGTTTTTAAGCCAGTATTATAAACGCGAACCGCTTCAATATAATCGCGACGTGCAACCGCTATACGGTTTTCAGTACCTTCAAGCTGTGATTGCAGCGCCAAGAAATTCTGGTTGGCTTTCAGATCAGGATATTTTTCCACCACTACCATCAAGCGTGACAATGCACTGCTCAGATTGGCTTGATTATCCTGAAATTGTTTAAACAATTCTGGATTGTTGAGCATTTCAGGCGTTAATTGCACCGAAGTTGCTTTTGAGCGCGCTTCAACAACTGCAGTCAGTGTTTCCTGCTCATGGGCGGCATACCCCTTGACTGTTTCCACCAGATTCGGGATCAGGTCAGTGCGGCGCTGATACTGGTTAAGCACCTCGCTCCACGCAGCTTTGGCCTTCTCTTCATTGGTTGGTATGGTGTTAAATCCGCAGGCGGATAATAAAGGCATCAAGATCGCAAGACCAAGAAATAAAGCCAAACGGGAAAATCGGGAACGGGACGCAGTCATCGCAGTGGACATATATATCTCCTGATATAAAGCGCTTGTCTTATCAACTCATTATAAAATCAATCTGCTCGGTTCACTCAAGCTATATGTCATTGAGTTTAACCTGAAAAGCATAAAAGAAAAGCGGCAGAAAATCCGCCGCTTTCATATTCTTAATATAAACTTGCAAGAAAGATCAGGTTTCAATGCACTCACTGCATAAAAACCAATCTTTTCAGGATGATTATTCGCTTGCAGCTTCTTCAGCTGGTGCAGCGGCAGCAGCAGCGGCTTCAGCAGCCTTTGCAGCAGCTTCTTCTTCTGCCTGCTTAGCCATTGCCAAACGTTCCTGAGCTTTTTTACCTGGCACACCCTTGGTTGGGTTGCTGCGGGTTTCGCGCTTGGAAACACCAGCCTGATCGAGGAAGCGCAATACGCGGTCGGTTGCCTGTGCACCGTGACCGAGCCAATGAGCGGCGCGTTCGCCGTCAACTTTTACGCGTTCTGCGTCTTTGGCAAGCATCGGATTCCATGAACCGATGATTTCCAAGAAACGACCGTCGCGCGGGCTGCGGGCATCCGCAACAACGATGTGGTAGTAAGGACGCTTTTTAGAACCGGCACGTGCCAGACGAATTTTAAGGGCCATAGTTTTTTTCCTTAGAGTAAATTAAGAGATCTGACCGTCAGGGCAGAACAATGTTATGCAGCTAGCTAGCAGCAGTTTCGTTTTCACCGTGTTTAGCGGCGGTATGTTCATGATGCCGAATAACTTCTTTCACGATGAAGTTGAGAAATTTTTCAGCAAAATCCGGATCAAGATTTGAATCTTGTGCAAGCGCACGAAGACGCGCCACCTGACGTTTTTCACGTTCTGGGTCGGCAGCGGCCAAGCCCTGTTCTGCTTTCAAAATACCGACAGCTTTGGTGCAGCGAAAACGCTCTGCCAGCATGTGAATGAGTGCAGCATCAATATTATCAATCGAGCTACGCAGCGCGAGTAACTCAGCAGGCGTTGAATTTGCTTCGCTCATCATACTCACTTCTTCTTTGGCAAGCCCGGAAGGCCGCCACCAAGACCAGGTAATTTAGGGCCGCCGAGACCAGGTAAACCACCGCCTAAGCCCGGCAATCCACCTTTGGTCAGACCTGCAGCCTCAGCTTGTTTTTGCAAGGCTTCGAGTTGCTTCGGATCCATTTTAGACAGATCAGGCATACCGCCCATACCGCCGCCTAAGCCACCCAGCCCCATCTTGCCGGCAAGGCCGCCCATCATCTGTTTCATCATGCCGCCTCTGCCGCCCTTGCCCATGGCTTTCATCATATCAGCCATCTGACGATGCATTTTCAAAAGCTTGTTGATGTCGGCAGCATTGGTGCCCGAACCTTTAGCAATACGTTGTTTGCGGCTATGCTTTAGCAAATCGGGATTTGCACGCTCTGCTTTAGTCATTGAGCTGATGATTGCCAATTGGCGGTCAAAAAGCTTGTCATCCAGACCGGCGGCAGCCATCTGATCTTTTGCTTTGCCCATGCCCGGCATCATACCCATGATACCGCCCATGCCGCCAAGCTTTTTCATCTGGCCAAGCTGATCAGCAAGATCGTTGAGATCAAACTTACCGGACTGCATTTTCTTGGCCATTGCCGATGCTTTTTCAGCATCAATGGTTTCAGCAGCTTTTTCAACAAGGCTGACAATGTCGCCCATGCCAAGGATACGGTCGGCGATACGCTTTGGATGGAACTCTTCCAGAGCATCCATCTTTTCGCCGGTGGCAATCGCTTTGATCGGCTTGCCGGTAATAGCGCGCATCGAGAGAGCCGCACCACCACGGCCGTCACCGTCCATACGGGTGAGAACTATACCGGTAATACCAACGCGCTCATCAAAGTTACGCGCCAGATTAACGGCGTCCTGACCAGTGAGGCTATCGGCAACAAGAAGAATTTCATGCGGGTTGGAAACGGCACGAATCTCGTCCATTTCCACCATCAGCGGCTCGTCAATATGGGTACGACCCGCAGTATCGAGGATCACCACATCATGGCCGCCAAGCTTTGCAGCTTGTACAGCGCGCGCAGCAATATCAACCGGCGACTGACCGGCAATAATCGGCAATGTATCAACGCTGACCTGTTCACCCAGCTGGCGCAGCTGTTCTTGTGCAGCAGGACGGCGGGTGTCAAGCGATGCCATCAGTACTTTTTTGCGCTGACGTTCGCTTAAGCGTTTGGCAAGTTTACCGGTCGTGGTGGTTTTACCCGAGCCTTGCAAACCGACCATCATAATGACAACCGGAGCCGGTGCATTCAGATCAATCGAAACACCTTCGGTGCCGAGCATTTCAACCAGTTCGTCATGAACGATCTTGACGACCATCTGACCCGGTTTGATGCTTTTAAGAATTTCTGCGCCGACAGCTTTTTCGCGAACTTTATCGGTAAAAGAACGAACAACTTCCAGCGACACATCCGCTTCAATCAGCGCGCGTCGCACTTCACGCAGGGCTGCCGCTACGTCGCTTTCAGAAAGAGCGCCACGTCCGGTCAGTCCATTGAGAATAGAGCCTAAGCGCTCCTGAAGTGATTCAAACATTCTTTTTCCTTACAGTTCCGGCAAGCATTATGAAAAACACCCGCAGAATGGTTGTTATGCGCCCGAAAGACAAATGAAAAAACAGCCAAAACGAAACGACACCCGAGGGCGCATCGCGCTGTCGGATGTGTACCTCCGGGATCGTTTTATACCAATGCGGGTCCCGGTCGGCGGCTCAAACAAAATAATCAGGTTTGCAGAACAGCTTTCTTAAATCGTAAAAAAGCCTTTGAGTCAAGAATTCCTTAAAAAGCCGCTCTCAACAATTATGCAACAGTTGTGCCAAATTATAACTTCTGACACCGCATTTACCATTAAGACCGCCCAAAAATGCCATGATCAAGCCATAACTGGTGATTTCTCACACATATTCGCCCCCGACAACCCATGACAAAGAAAGTATTAGCATAAATTGATCTAGTATTGATTATGACATTTGTTCATGTGGTATCAATTTCAAAATTAACTCGAATCATTATTCAGGAGATTCTAATGGCACTGTCTGCCACAGGTAAATTCTCAATAGCTGCGGCTGGCCTGCTGCTTGCCGGCATCATTGGAACCGGTGCCGCCAATGCTGCCCAATGCGGCAATAATGCTGCCGGCTATAATACATGGTTAAAGCAAACCATTGCTGAAGCCCCGGCACGCGGTATCGGCAAGGCCGGCATCAATGCATTGGCCAACACCAAATATGCAACCGCAACCATCAACGCAGACCGCAATCAGAAAAGCTTCAAGCTATCTTTGAAAGAATTCATGCAAAAGCGTGGTTCGGATACGATTATCAAGCGCGGTAAAGCCCATAAGCAGGCTAATGCTGCGCTGTTTGCCAATATTGAAAAGCGTTACGGCGTTCCGGCCGGTCCGCTTCTGGCGATCTGGGGTATGGAAACCGGTTTCGGCAGCTATCTTGGCAAGCAGCACACACTTTCAGCCGTTGCAACACTCGCCTATGATTGCCGCCGTTCGGCTTTCTTCACTGAACAGCTTTATGCAGCGCTTACATTGATCGATCGTCAGGATCTCAATCCAAACGCAATCGGCGCAATGCATGGTGAAATCGGCCAGACCCAGTTCCTGCCTGCCAATGTTTTGAAATACGGCGTGGACGGTGACGGCAGCGGTCATATCGATATGATCAACTCTAAAGCCGATGCTCTGGCTTCCACTGCAAACTTCCTCGTCGGTCACGGCTGGAAACGCGGTGCCGGTTATCAGCAGGGTGAACCAAACTACGCAGCCATTCAGGGCTGGAATGCGGCTACAGTTTACCAGCAGTCTATCGCCATTATGGGCAAAGCAATCGACGGTAAATAATCGTCAAAATACAAACATTAAAAAGCCCGCCGGAAAGATAATCCGGCGGGCTTTTTTATAGATTTATTCGATCTTAAGAGGCTGATTTTTCGGCAGCAGGCGCCGGCATCACAAATGGATCATCGATATCAGGACGTTTGAAATCACCGGTTTCTTTATCCATTACCCACAATTCACCGGTTGAAATATCAAACCATGCGCCATGCAGGCTGATACGCCCCTTCTTCTCCAAAATGTCGACGCACGGGAAAGTACGCAAATTCTGGATCGAATAGCGGATCGAAATACGCTCCAATGCCGTGTGGCGTTCGCTGTCTGTCATCAGCGTATTGGCGATAACACTTTCCGCGGCAGGTGCGAGAATGCTCATCCATTTGCCGATAAAATCACCCGGCGACAATGGTGCGTGATCCGGCGACAATGCCGCTTTGATACCACCGCAGCGGCCATGCCCAAGCACAACAATATGTTTAACCTTGAGGCTTTGAACCGCAAATTCAAGCGCCGCAGAGGCTGCATGATATTCGCCATCCGGTGTATAAGGCGGCATCAGGTTTGCGACATTGCGCAAAACGAAAATTTCACCCGGAGCGGTATCAAAAATAATTTCAGGTGCCGCGCGCGAGTCGCAACACGCAATCACTAATGTCTGAGGTGTCTGACCAATGTCAGCAAGCTCACGATAACGGGCTGTTTCATGAGCAAAATGATTGTTCATGAAATTACGATAGCCACTGAGGAGTGTGTCTGGAAGATCTGCCATGCCTCTCAAATATCCCTATCGATATTTAAGATCAATAAAATAACACAAGCTGCGTTATTTTTTTGAAGGAAGTAAAAACATAATCCTATGCGCGCAAGTTTTTACCCGGATGCATGAGACGGCGCATCTGCACCATTGCCATCGGTGTTGAAAGACTGGCCGCATCGGCTTCCAGCATCAGTTCATCTGCGCCACGTTTTGCAGCGCGCACCATAATTTCAAACACAGAAGCCGTTGTGGATTGCAGCGCTTTCTCATCTGACATGCCGTCGAGAATACGGGCAAGGAAAAGTGCTGCCGTCAAATCCCCCATGCCATTTGTCGGGCCTTCTACATGACGGTGCTCTGCTAAATAAGCATGACCATCCGTCACCAGAAGATTACCTGTCGAGCCATTCAACATACCGAAAGAAGATGTCACCAACATACGCGCAGGGCCTAAATCCAGCGCTGCTTCCATCAGTTTTTCATTGTTTTCCAGCTGCACACCACTCAGCCATGCTAATTCAAACCGGTTTGGCGTTGCGATATCGGCCAAAGGCAGTAATTCATCGCGGATCGCTGCAGCCGTTGCCTCCGGCACATAAAGCCCTTCACGATCACCAATCACCGGATCACATAAATAAAGGGCTTTGGGATTGCGCTTTTTAAGTGCCCTGATCAATTGCGCAGCCGCTTTCGCCTGTTCTGCATTGCCCAGATAACCGGTCAGTACCGCCCCCACTTCGCCAAGCCATGGCGCGCGTTCCATATCTTCCATCAGCTGCTTGAACTGCTGCACTTCCGGCACAATGCGTCCGGCAGGACCGTGACCTGTGTGCCACGGCAAAATGACCGTAGGCACAGCCCAGACCGGATGCGCCAGCGTTTCCAATGCAAAAACCGCGGCACGATTGCCAACTGAGCCACGCACCACATGACTTGAGATTACAATAACGGCGGTATTATCAGCGGCAGTTGTATTTGGCATTTTGCTATCCGGTTTAGACTTGCAATAAATAAAGAACCAGCCACACCATCATGGCTAGCATAATTATCAGACCCAATATCCGCCCGAAGCGCGTTGCCCAGACTTCAACCCGATCTTGCGCATCAAGATCACTTGCTTTCAAGTGCTCCCGACCGCGGTTAAAGCTTCGCGCGATGACACCTGTCGCACCAGAGCCGGTTTCTAATTTTATGCGAGCCAGTATGTCTTCCGATTCAGCCTTGCGTGTATCATCATATCTTTTTGATGAAAAAGCATTTTCTTTTTCATCTGAGTCATCTGCTTTTTGCTGCATAACACCATCCGGTAGATTTTTTTAGCGACCAGATCAGATCAATAGTGCAGCAGTGTTAGCGCTAAGCTCAAATCCTGCAAGTGAAAAAACACGCATAAGAAAAAAACCCCGCCATAACTGACGGGGTTTCTTTATTATGTGCCGCATATCACAACCGTAAAGGTCAAGGACATGCAAAGCAGATAAATTAGTTCATAGTTGGGATAACAAATTCCGCACCATCTTTAACACCTGACGGCCAACGTGACGTCACGGTTTTGGTCTTGGTATAGAAACGGAATGCATCGGTACCGTGTTGGTTCAAATCGCCGAAGCCTGAACCTTTCCAGCCGCCGAAAGTGTAATAAGCGATTGGAACAGGAATTGGTACGTTAACACCAACCATGCCAACCTGAACACGCGAAGCAAAGTCACGTGCCGCATCACCGTCACGGGTGAAGATTGCAACACCATTACCATATTCATGTTCATTCGGCAGAGCGAGCGCTTCTTCATAAGTTTTTGCACGAACAACTGCCAATACAGGACCGAAAATTTCTTCCTTGTAAATAGACATATCCGGCGTGACATGATCGAACAAGCAACCGCCGAGATAGAAGCCGTTTTCATAGCCCTGCATCTTGAAGTTACGGCCATCAACAACGAGCTTGGCACCTTCTTTAACGCCTGCATCCACATAACCGCGGACGCGATCAACAGCTGCTTGTGTTACCAATGGACCATAATCAGCGCCACCATCAGTTGACGGGCCGACACGCAGAGCTTCAACACGCGGGATCAATTTTTCCATCAGGCGTTCTGCAGTGTCTTCACCAACAGGAACAGCAACCGAGATCGCCATGCAACGCTCACCAGCGGAACCGTAACCGGCACCAATCAAAGCATCAACAGTCTGATCCATATCTGCATCAGGCATAATCAGCATGTGGTTTTTCGCGCCGCCGAAGCACTGGACGCGCTTGCCGTTAGCACAACCACGGGAGTAAATGTAATGGGCAATTGGTGTGGAACCAACAAAGCCGATTGCTTTTACATCCGGATCATCGAGCAGCGCATCAACGGATTCTTTGTCGCCATTGACGACATTGAAGATACCAGCCGGAAGACCAGCTTCCATGAACAGTTCTGCCAAACGCATCGGTACGCCCGGATCACGTTCCGAAGGCTTCAGGATAAATGCGTTACCGCAAGCAATAGCAGGGCCGGCTTTCCAGAGCGGAATCATTGCAGGGAAATTGAACGGAGTGATACCTGCAACAACACCCAAAGCCTGACGCATTGAATATGTATCAATACCTGTACCGGCTGAATCAGAGAACTCACCTTTCATCAGATGCGGTGCACCAAGGCAAAATTCGATCACTTCAAGACCGCGCTGGATGTCGCCCTTGGCATCAGGAATGGTTTTGCCGTGTTCACGGGCAAGCAATTCTGCAAGGCTGTCATATTCAGCTTCAACCAGCTCAAGAAACTTGCGCAACACGCGGGCACGGCGCTGCGGGTTGGTAGCTGCCCATGCCGGTTGTGCCGCTTTTGCATTTTCTACAGCTGCACGTACTTCGTCTTTGGTTGCCAGAGCAACTGTGCCGCGCACAGTGCCGTCAAGCGGCTGGAACACCTCAGTGGTGCGTCCGCTTTTACCTTCAACGTTCTTACCGTTGATAAAATGGCCGTATTTCAACATCGAAGACCTCCCTGAAAAATCTCAAGTCCGGCTACCGATCATCATGAATTCGATAAACCGCCTGAAAACATAATTGCTCTGCAAAATAACAATTGCAACTGCTCAAAAAGAGTATCCGTTGTGCAAAAACTATAGTAATAGTCATTTCATGAATTGGGATGATATTCGCATATTTTTAGCTGTCGCCCGCTCCGGCCAGATTTTGGGCGCAGCGCGCAGACTTGGTATTAACCACACAACGGTGGCACGCCGCCTCACCGCTTTGGAATCAGCTTTGTCAACCACATTGCTTTCCAGACGCACCAACGGTTCCAGCCTGACACAGGCAGGCGAAGAGTTTTTGCTCGCGGCGGAACGGATGGAAGCGGAAATGCTGGCCGCACGTGCTCATGTCGGCAATGCCGATATTGCGGTTGCCGGAACAGTGCGCATCGGTGCGCCCGATGGTTTCGGCGTCACTTTTTTGGCGCCACGGCTTGCCAAACTTACCGCACAATATCCTGATCTGACCGTGCAGCTGGTACCAGTCCCACGCTCTTTCTCGCTCTCGCGTCGTGAAGCCGATATTGCCATTACGGTGGAGCGCCCCGATCAAGGACGGCTGGTTGCCAGAAAGCTCGTTGATTATACACTCGGTCTTTATGCCCATAAAGATTATTTGGACGAGCACGGCATTCCGCAAACGGTCGACCAATTATCAAACCATCGCTTGATCGGCTATGTGGAAGATTTAGTGATCAATCCATCCCTTGCCTATGCACCTGAAATCAGCCGCGATTGGCGGCCGGATTTTGAAGTTTCCAGTGCACTTGGCCAGATGGAAGCGGTGAAAGCCGGTGCCGGTATTGGTATTTTACATGCCTTCATCGCGCGTGAGCATCCTTATTTGATTCCGATCTTGCCGGAGCGTTTTATCAAGCGCTCGTATTGGCTGGCCTATCATGAATCAGCAAGGACATTGCGTCGTGTTACCGCCATTTCAGCGCTGATATCGCAGCTGGTAGAGCATGAAAAACGGCTTTTCCTTTAATCTTTGAAGAGTTTCAACAATCGGAAAATCAGCACTGCCGAGATAATCAAAAACGGAATGCTGAGCGCCATCAGTCCCAACCAGAAATCGGCAAAGCCACCGCTGATTGCTCCGAGCATCAGCGCGAGCCAAACATAAAAATGCTCAAGCCAGCGTCCTTTCGGCACTTCTCCGGTGATGGCGCGGGCCAGATCGGCAGCACAACTGAATAAAGTTCCGGTTACATAAGTAGCGCCCAGCTTTGCCGTACCGCGCTGTTGTAATGACGCGTTTTGCATACCCATTGCGGCTGCAAGCAATAAAGTCGGCTGCAAATAAACCATATCGGCCTGTTTCAATGCAATCACCACGCCGATAAGGATCAGCACCCCCATGAGCACAAAAATGTTCCCATTATGGACAAAAACGCTCATCATCAGCGTGCCTAAAAATGCGCCGGTGAAAAACAAAATGATAAGCGCTGCCGGAAACCAGACCATCACCTGACCGGTTGAGTTGGGATGCCCCATCAGGCCAATCCCTAACTGAGTCGTATTACCGCTCATGAAGGAGGCGAAAAAACCACCCAGCTGCAAAAAGGCAATTACATCCACAAAACCAGCCGAAGCTGTCAACAAAAGCCCAGCAATTGTTCTGCTGTTAAAAGACAAGTTTTACACCACCCCTTACACTTTCAGGCTTCTTACATGCCATTTCTCAACATAGGCTGCAAATTCTATCGTTAAAATCAATGGTGTATATTTTTGTGGATCATAATCATAATGCATCTTTTGTTTTATATTGTGCTCATATCTTTCAGGTAATATAAAAATGAGCTTATATAGGCTTGCGCTTTGACCACAGCTTATTGCCATCAAAGCTTGATTATAAATTCAAGGAACCTTGCATGTCGTTCAGCCTCAAGCGCTTATCATTTGCCCTGATCGCATCATTTTTTATGATGCAGCCGGTTTTAGCGGCTGAAACACGGCAAATTCAAACCATTGAGAATGGTGACTATTTCGGCTTTGATCTGCGTACCGAGAAAAACCTCTCGCTGGACCAATGCAAATCCACTTGCCTCGGCGACAATAATTGCCGCGCTTTTACCTATAATCAAAAAGCGCAGTGGTGTTTCCTGAAAAGCGACTATAATCAGCTCAATGCTGCAGCAGGAGCTATTGCCGGTAAAGTTGTTAATCCCGATAGTGCGCCCGATATCGGCGCACCGCCTCATTTAACTTATGTGGGCGACAATATTTTTGAAGAAACCCGCCGCCTGAAAACCTATCTGGAACAAGCAGACCATGGCGACACGGGGCTTTCCGACTGGCTCAAAATTGCCCAAGACGCATTGAAAAACGGTGATCCGCGCAATGCAACCGAAGCGCTTAAGCATGCGGCAGGAATTAGTTCCGATGACAGCCGCGTCTGGAACGCACTCGCACAGGCTATTCTTAATACCGAAACAGACAATAGTGAAGAGCGTGCAAAATATCGCCGTGATGCAAGTTCGTCTGCTCTTAATGCCTATTTGACCTCGCGCAGCACCAACAACCGTGCCGATGCGCTGGCCTCGCTTGCAACCGCCTTGGAGCGTCGCGATTATGACCGTCCGGCATTGCAAGCCTATGATGCCAGCCTGAACCTGGCCAATTCCGCTTCTGTGCGTGCCCTTTATGAAGATTTGCGCGCCCGCAAAGGCTTCCGCATTGTCGATCACAGTGTTGATAATGACAGTGCATCACCGCGTATCTGCGCCCAGTTTTCTGAAGATCTCGTCAAAAACGGCGTCGATTATTCGTCATTCATTAAAGTGGACAATCAAGCGCCGAAGGCCGTCGAAGCGAAAGAACGCCAGATTTGCGTTGAGGGTTTGAGCCACGGCCAGAATTATCAGCTTTCTTTCCGAGCTGGCCTGCCATCTAGTGTGGGCGAAACATTAAGCTCCACTGTTGTTTTGAACGTCTATGTGCAGGATCGCGCCGCATCGGTGCGCTTCACCGGTGACAGTTTTGTCCTGCCATCCACTGCACGCCGCGGCATTCCACTGGTCAGCGTCAATATGAGCACCGCCAAAATCAAGCTTTACCGTGTGGGTGACCGCTCACTGGCGCAGCTTTTATCCGGCTATCAATTCCTGCGCCAATTGGATGGCTATGATGTCGGTTCCGTTGTCGATCAAATGGGCGAGCCTGTCTGGCAAGGCGAAATTGAAGTTGCTGATAATCAGCTGAATAAAGAAGCCACCACCAGCTTCCCAATCGATGAAGCACTGCCGGAGCGTAAACCCGGCGTTTACATCATGACCGCCGAACCGGCTGATAAAAATGGCGATACCTATGACACGGTTGCTACCCAGTGGTTTGTTGTTTCCGATATAGGTTTGGCAACTTATACTGGTCAGGATGGCTTGCATGTTTTTGCCCGCTCCTTGGGTTCCGCCAAGCCTGTGGCCGATGTCAAACTCACTCTGCTTGCCCGTAACAATGAAATTCTCGGTGAAGCTGTTACCGACGCGCAAGGTAAAGCCACCTTCAATCCGGGTTTGAGCCGTGGCACTGACGGCATGGCACCAGCCGTTTTAATGGCGAGCCAATCAGACACTGATTTCGTCTTTTTAGATATGACCCGTCCAGGCTTTGACCTCTCCGATCGTGGTGTTACAGGTCGGCCAACGCCTGAAAGCCTTGACGTGATGAGCTGGACAGAGCGCGGCATTTACCGCGCCGGAGAAACTGTTCATGTGGCAGCGCTTGCGCGTGATGATAAAGCAGATGCGGTTGAAAAACTGCCACTGACTTTTATCTTCCGTCGTCCTGATGGTGCTGAAGATCGCCGTCTTGTTGTCGACAGCAATTCTGCCGGTGGCTATGCGGTTGACCTGACCTTAATGCCGAATGCGATGCTCGGCACATGGACGGTATCGGTCTATACCGATCCGAAACAAAGTGCGGTTTCATCACAAATGTTCTTGGTCGAAGATTTTGTCCCTGATCGGATTGAGTTTGATTTAACCGCCGATAAATCGGAAATCATGGCAGGCGAAACGGCTGAACTTAACGTCGATGGTCGCTTTTTATATGGCGCACCGGCGGCCGGTCTTGCGCTTGAAGGTGACGTAACTGTCGCCACCAGCCGCAAATGGGATCGTTTCAAATCCTATTATTTCGGCCTTGCCGATGAGCAGGAAGGCGAAACCACCCGCACCGCACTTAATGATTTAAGCAATGCCGATGAAAGTGGCAAGTCCACAATTCCGGTAGTGATCAATGATCTGCCATCAACCACCCGCCTTCTGACAGCACATATCAATGTGCGTATGCGCGAAAGTGGTGGCCGTGCGGTTGAGCGTTCCGTTGATCTGACCATCAAGCCGCAAGGCACTATGATTGGTATCCGCCCTGATTTTAGCGGCGATGAAGTGCCACAAGGCGGCACCGCCAAATTCAGCCTGCTGGCCAGCAATGCAAATGGCGAGCGCATTTCGCTTGAAAATGCACAATGGTCGCTCATGAAAATCGAGCGGAATTATCAATGGTATCGCAGCGGTAGCTCATGGAATTATGAGCCTGTAACTTTCACCAAATCCGTTGCTAATGGCGAGATCAATATTGATGAAAACGACGATGCAACCCTTTCCCTGCCGGTTGATTGGGGTCGCTACCGCCTTGAGATTGAAAGTGCTGATGCATCCAATGCTGTGACATCCTATGAGTTTGACGCTGGTTGGTATGTTTCGTCCACTTCGACAGAAACACCTGATGGCTTGGAAATTGCGCTTGATAAAGAGCAATATGCCATTGGCGACACGGCGAAACTCAACGTTTCTCCACGCTTTGCCGGTGAAATGCTGATTACCATCGGCACCGAAAAATTGATCAAAATCATCAATGTCAGCGTGCCGGAAAAAGGACTGGTCGTTGATATTCCGGTTGATGAAAATTTTGGTGCAGGCACTTATGTAACCGCCACACTTTATCGCGCTGGTTCAGCGACCGAGTCCCGAATGCCGGCGCGCGCCATCGGCCTTAAATGGCTGAAAGTCGATCCTGAACAAAGAAGCCTGAGCGTCGAACTGGCAACGCCTGAGAAAACCGAACCACGATCAACTCTTTCCCTGCCGGTTAATGTTGCCAATGCTGGCGGTCAGCAAGCCTATGTCATGGTCGCGGCCGTTGATGTCGGCATTTTGAACCTTACCCGCTATAAAGCCCCTAATCCCGAAGGCTGGTTCTTTGGCCAACGTCAGCTGGGGCTGGAAATGCGCGACATTTATGGACGTCTCATTGATGGTTCACTAGGCGTCACCGGAAAACTGCGTACCGGTGGTGACGGCGGCAATATGGGTGCACAAGGCAGCCCTCCGACCGAAAAGCTGCTTGCACTTTTCTCCGGTATTGTCGAATTGGACAGTGAGGGTAAGGCAATCATTGATTTTGAGCTGCCGCAATTTAACGGCACTGCCAGAATTATGGCTGTGGCATGGACAAAATCCGCGCTCGGCCATGCCGAAAAAGATGTCATCATCCGCGATCCGCTGGTGATTACAGCTGGCACCCCACGCTTCATGGCACCGGGCGATATGTCTACCATCCGTTTCGATATTGCCAATACTGATGCACCGGATGGTGATTATCAGTTGAACTTGGAAACAAGCGACAATCTCAATATCAGCGATGATGCAGCGCATCAAATCGTAACGCTTCAGGGTGGAAAGCGTATCTCGGTGGCCGTTCCGCTGGAAGCGCAAGCAAGCGGCGACGGTCTCGTCACCATCCGCATTGCCAATGATAGCGGCATCATGGCCGAGCAGGTTTTAAACCTCAATGTTCGTCCTGTCGATCTGCCGATCACCAGCCGTTATGTGGTGGATTTATCCGCCGGTCAGGGGCTGAAACTCGATGCAGAACTCTTGTCGCAAAATCTGCTTGATGGCGCGCATGTCAGTGTTGATGTTTCGCGCAATGCAGCTTTTGATGTCACCTCAATGCTGATGGCGCTTGATCGCTATCCTTATGGCTGCACCGAGCAAACCACCAGCCGCGCACTGCCATTGCTTTATTTGCAGGAAATGGCTGCAAACACAAAAGATGCCATCAGCACCGAAGATCAGGATGCGGTCAAAACCCGTGTTCAGGATGCTATTTACCGCGTGCTGAATTTCCAGTCGTCATCCGGTTCATTTGGTCTTTGGGGCCCGGGTTCCAATGATCCATGGCTGGATGCTTATGTTACCGACTTCCTGACCCGTGCGCGTGAAAAAGATTATATCGTGCCGGAAAGAGCCTTGATCTCGGCTTTGAACAATTTGCAAAACACATTGAGCTACAACACTAATATTCAAGAACATGGCAATGAAATTGCCTATGCGCTCTACGTTTTGGCACGTAATAAAAAAGCCTCTGTCGGTGATCTGCGTTATTATGCCGATACGCAATTGGAAGCGTTTGAAAGCCCGATGGCGGTGGCACAATTGGCAGCAGCACTTGCCCTTTATGGCGATCAGCCGCGTTCGGAAAGCACCTTTGAGGCCGCACTTAACTTTAGCAAGCTGACACCAAACCATAATTACAACCGCGTCGATTATGGCTCACGTCTGCGCGATGGTGCAGCGGTTCTGGCCCTTGCTGCGGAAACCACGCCAATGCCTAAAATCGTGCCGGAATTAGTCAAGCTTGTGGGGCAGATGCGCCAGCAAAGCCAGTATTTAAGCACACAGGATCAGGCATGGATGCTGCTTGCTGCGCGCGGTTTGCAGGAAAACAATTCCAGCATCAAACTGGATGTGGACGGCACAATTTATGATGGTCAGTTCTCGCAACGCTATAGCGGTGTTGCTCTGGAACAATCACCGGTCAACATCAACAATCAAAGCTCCGATCCGGTGCAAGCGGTGATTACAGCTGTTGCCCCACCGGCACAATCACTTCCGGCAGGTGGTGACGGCTTCAACATCCAGCGCACATATTACACCTTGGATGGCGAAGAAACCAACATTACCAGTGTTGAACAAAACCAGCGCTTTGTCGCGGTGTTGCAGGTTGATGATCTGCAAAGCTGGGCATCTCGCGTGCTGGTCACCGATCTGTTGCCTGCCGGTTTCGAAATCGACAATCCACGCCTTGTCTCAAGTGCAGATCTGGTCAATTTCTCATGGCTGGATCGCACCGAAGCCGCTCATCTCGAATTCCGTAATGACCGTTTCGTTGCAGCTTTCGACCGCGATTCAGGCGCGAAAAAGCAAATCACCCTTGCCTATGTGGTGCGTGCAGTCACTCCTGGTATCTATACCCATCCTGCCGCAACAGTTGAAGATATGTATCGTCCGCAATTTTCGGCGCGCACATCAACCGGCATGATGGAAGTCGTAACACCTTAAAATGTTGCGGCGCACTAAACTACTCTTTGGCGGTACCCTGCTTGTCTGCGGCATCGCCATTCTTGGCACAATAAGCCTGAACCTGCTGGATCAGGCTTATCCGCCACCGCTGCCGGAACGCCTCACCGTATCAACAGAAGTGGTTGATCGCGATGATCAGTTATTGCGTGCTTTCACAACACCTGATGGTTATTGGCGGCTGAATACCAAAATTGAAGATGTTGATCCGCTGCTCGTTAAAATGCTTATCGCCTATGAAGATAAGCGTTTTTACGATCATGCAGGCATTGATTTCTGGGCGCTTTTGCGTGCAGCCAAGCAGTTAGCCACCAATGGCCGCATTGTGTCGGGTGGCTCCACTTTGTCGATGCAATTGGCGCGCCTGATCGAACCACGCGAAAACCGCAGCCTAAGTTCCAAGTTTTTACAAATTGCCCGCGCCGTTCAGATTGAACGCCGCCTCACGAAGCCACAAATTCTGGAACGCTATCTGACGCTTGCCCCTTATGGCGGTAATCTGGAAGGGGTTCGCGCGGCATCATTAGCTTATTTTGGCAAAGAGCCAAGACGATTAACCACCGCACAGGCGGCGTTGCTTGTTGCTCTGCCACAATTGCCTGAGCGCCGCCGTCCGGACCGCTACCAACAAAACGCACAAAATGCACGTGACCGTGTATTGGCCAGAATGGAAAATGCCGAGATTATTTCGGCACAGGAAGCTAACCGCAGTCAGCGCGAAATGGTGTCTTCTACCCGTTTCGCCCTGCCCGCTTTGGCCGCGCATTTATCTGAGGAGGCAATCAGAAAAGATCCGAGCAATCCGCGTCATCAACTGAACCTCATCAAACAAGCACAGCAAGGACTGGAAGATGTCGCCAAAGCGGCAGCCGCCAAAATCGGCAATAAAACCTCTGTCGCCATTATTTTGGCCGATAGCCGCAATGGTAATATTTTAGCCTCCGTTGGTTCCGCCAATTATTTCGACAGTCGCATTCAAGGCTGGATTGATATGAGCCGCGCTGTGCGCTCCCCCGGTTCAACGCTCAAACCATTCATTTACGGACTGGCATTTGAGCAAGGTTTGGTCGCACAGGAAACCATCATTCAGGATCGGCCAACCGATTTTGCCGGATATAGCCCGCGCAATTTCGATATGAGTTACCAAGGTGATGTCAGCATACGCCAAGCATTGCAGATGTCCTTGAATGTGCCGACTATCAGCCTGTTGGATGCAGTCGGGCCTTTACAACTCACCACCCGTTTTCGCCAAGCGGGCGTCACTTTGCAATTGCCTAAAAATGAAGCCCCCGGCCTTGCCATCGGCTTAGGTGGTGCGGGCATCAATTTGCGTGATTTGGTGCAGCTTTACACCGGCCTTGCCAATGGCGGCAAAACTGCCACGTTGCGCGACGGCACTGAAAAAGCCGAACCGGCAATCACTGGCACAACCATTTTAAGCGAAACCGCCACATGGCAAATTGCCGATATTCTCTACGGCATTCTGCCGCCAGAAGGTGCTGCACGCCGCATTTTGGCTTATAAAACCGGCACCTCTTATGGGTATCGCGATGCTTGGGTCATTGGATATGATGGCCGTTATGTCATGGGTGTCTGGGTCGGGCGCGCTGATGGCGGCCCTATTGCAGGACTAACCGGCTATCTCTCTGCCGCCCCTGTTTTATTTGAAGGATTTGTCAAATCCGGCTTGGCGGCTGTGCCTTTCCCACGCGCGCCTTATGGGGCGCTCCACTTAAAAAGCAATGAACTACCGGTTACATTGGGGCGCTTTTCCAATGTCAATGATGGTCTCATCATGCTGAAAGCAAACGCCGAACCGGCACCACAAATCACCTTTCCACCCAATGGTGTGCATGTGGAACTTAATCCAAATGGTGAGCAAGCCACGCCCTTGGTTTTAAAAATGCAAGGCGGGCGCGCGCCTTTTCGCTGGCTTGCCAATGGCCAACCTTTAGGCGAACCGGAGCGTCGTCGCACCATTACATGGCAGCCCGATGGTGTCGGTTATTCCACACTGACTGTTATTGATGCAGCAGGCCGCGCAGCCAGTGTGAAAATATTTGTCGAGTAATCACGCTCGCTTGATAACCCGCAGCACCACAAGCAGTATAGCGGCACCGATAAAAGCATTAATGACTGAGGCAATAAATCCGCCGCCGACACTGAAACCAAGCCGCGGTAATAACCAACCGGCAAAAAATGCGCCAATGACACCAATCACAATATTGCCGATCATGCCGAAGCCACCGCCGCGCACAATCATACCCGCCAACCAACCAGCAACCAAACCAACAATCAGAAATACAATAAGGCTTTGTCCGTCCATTATGTTTCCTTCATAAGAAAATTACGTGACGAAGTGATTTCAGCTCAAGACGCTTAAATTTACAAGTCACTTCGCGTGATAATTGCGCCGCCCTTTTATTTAGGGTGCCAAATGGCGGAAATTGCGCACAACTTCCTGATATAATTTGCGCTTAAATGGTACAATCAATTGCGGCAGATCATCCATCGGCTTCCATTCCCAAGCATCAAATTCCGCGACTTCATCGCCCGGTGGCGGGTTAATCGCAATTTCGCTTTCATCACCTTCAAAACGGTAAGCAAACCATTTTTGCGTTTGACCGCGATATTTGCCCTTCAAAGCTTTACCGATCAGATGCACCGGCAGGTCGTAATTAATCCATTCCGGCGCTTCTGCCAATAATGACACCGAGCGCATACCGGTTTCTTCATAAAGTTCACGCAATGCGGCGTTTATTGGCTCTTCACCTTTATCAATCCCGCCTTGCGGCATTTGCCAAAGCTGAGTTGCGCCATCCATTTCACCTTCCGGTACAATAATACGGCGACCAGACCAAACCAATCCTTCACGGTTCAAAACCATCAAACCCACGCATGGGCGGTACGGTAAGGTTTCAGAATCAATCAGTTTCTGTTTGTCAGCCATCCGGTGCACTCCGTCTTCATTTAGCGCTATTCTATAGGCTATTTTTATCAACAAAACATAACAAAAAAGCGGATGCATTTTTTACACCCGCTTTTTCCATCATAAGATTGTTTCCTTGCCGAAATTACTCTGCAAGCGCTGCTTTTTTAGGATCCGGCGGGAAAGCCGCATTCTTTTCTTCACCGCGCAAAAGCTTCAAAGCTTCCGCCAGCTGAACGTCGTCTTTTGGTTCTGCCGGTACATAGGCCGGTGAACCTGAACCCTCATCATCCTCTATGGCACCTTTAATATGTCCTTTAAGGCCGGATTCACTGCGTACCACATCCTCACCACGGAATTCCGGCGGCAATGGCTGTTCCACTTTAATGTCTGGCGTAATGCCCTTACCCTGAATGGATTTGCCCGAAGGAGTGTAATAAAGCGCTGTCGTCAGACGCAATGAACCATTTTCACCAAGCGGAATAATGGTCTGTACCGAGCCTTTACCAAAGCTCTGCGTACCAAGAACGGTTGCACGGCGATGGTCCTGCAAGGCACCGGCAACAATTTCCGAAGCAGAGGCTGAACCACCATTGATCATCACAATGACCGGCTTACCATCAACCAGATCACCGCTACGCGCGTCAAAGCGGGTTACGTCCTGAGGATCGCGGCCACGGGTTGAAACGATTTCGCCCTTGTCAAGGAAAGCATCCGAAACAGCCACCGCCTGATCAAGCAAACCACCCGGATTGAGTCGCAAATCAAGGACATAGCCTTTCAGCTTATCTTCAGGAATTTGCGACTGGATGTCTTTGATTGCGTTTTTCAAATCGTCAAAGGTCTTCTCGGTAAAGGAAATGACGCGCAGATAACCGACATCACCTTCAACGCGGTAGCGTACAGCTTTAACCTTCACCACATCGCGGGTAATTTTCAGCTTTATCGGCTTATCAACGCCTTGACGGATAAGTGTCAGTTCAATCGAAGTATTGATCGGGCCACGCATTTTATCAACAGCATCATTGAGGCTGAGACCACGCACTTCCGCACCATCGATCTGGCTGATCAAATCACCCGCCAACACACCGGCTTTAGAAGCAGGCGTATCATCAATCGGCGCGATCACCTTAACCAGATCACCATCCATCGTCACTTCAATACCAAGGCCGCCAAATTCGCCCTTGGTCTGCACACGCATATCTTGTGCAGCTTCCGGATTGAGATAGGAAGAATGCGGATCCAGCGATGTCAGCATGCCGTTAATGGCGCTTTCCACCAGTTTTTGCTCATCGGGCGGTGTCACATATTGTCCGCGCACACGCTCAAAAATATCGCCGAACACGGCAAGCTTTTTATAGGTATCGCTCGACGCGCCGGAGGCTGCATTGGCAATGGAGGCAGGGGTACCCTGAACCATCACTATTGCAGATGCGCCCATTAAGGCCCCGGCAAAAAGCAGCGATAGTTTACGTATCATTTTCATGTCCTTCCCGAAAGCCGCTCGGCCCACCACGGAGCCGGGTCGACGGGTTTTCCATCTTTTCTAAATTCGATGTAAAGTAAAGGGGCGCTGTCATCAACATTCACTGATGCAACGCTTGCCAAAAGCTTTTCTCCCATAGTGCCCACAGGTTCTCCCGCTAGCATGAACTGTCCTTGTGACACATTGATTCGCCCCATACCCGCCATGACGACATGGTATCCGCCACCAGCATCGAGTATCAAGAGTTGTCCGTAAGAACGGAAAGCTCCTGCATATAATACAACGCCATCCGAAGGTGACGTAATCGTGGCAGAAGGAGGAGTTTGTAAAATTTCTCCCAGCATTGTGCCGCCAAGACCATCATTTGCGCCAAATTTTCTAATAATTTTACCGGCAGCAGGAAAATCAAGCTGACCTTGCAGCTTTTCAAAACTACCATCAGCAATCAAATGGCTGGTATCCGGTGCACCTTGCTCGGCACGTTCTTGTCCTGCTGCCAACCGTTCAGCTTCCGCGCGTTTGGCAGCTTCAGCTGCCGTGCGTACCCCGTCCATCTGCTTATCAAGGCCGGCAATCAGTTCCTGCAAGCTGGTAGCTTTAGCAGCCAAGCTTTCAGAATGTTTGCGCATCGCCAGCATTTCATCCGTTGATTTTTCTTGCAGTTTTTTCTTTTCTTCCAGCAGCAATTCCTGCCGCTTGTGTTCTTCTGCCTGCTCTTTGCGTGCACTTACAAGGCGCTGCTGCTCAGCCGTAATGGAAGCGGTCAAGCGCTCCATTTCCTTCAAATCATCCATCAGCTCTTCAGTTTGCTGGCGCATTTCGGGCACCACAGCACCAAGCAAAACGGCACTGCGCACAGATGCCAAAGCATCGTCGGGACGCACCAAAATTGCCGGTGGTGGATTCAAACCCATCCGTTGAAGAGCAGCCAGCACTTCCGCCAATGCACCTCGTCTTGATTGCAATGAAACGCGTATGCCGTCTTCCTGCTCCAGCAATGAAATCAGACGCTCACCGGCATCAGCAATATCTTGTTCAAGTTTTTTATCGGTTTTAGCAGATTGAATGAGAGCGGCACTTAAACTGGCCTGATCCTTTTTGAGGGCTCCTACTTCCGCTTCCATCTGATTCAGTTTTTCCTGTGTGACAAGCACTTCTTCCGTAAGAGCTCGCAGTTCCGCATCAGCTTTTTCCCGTTCAAGCTGCATCGGTGTTTGCGCCAAAACCGGATGGGATGCAAAGCCCGCCATCATTGTCAAAACCACAGCACCAGAAAGGCCGCGCCAGACCTTTGGCTGCGCACCCATCAGCATTGCTCTTTTAAGGTGATGACATAATGACATTTAGTCTGTTCTATCCGGCCTTACCCTAAACTTTAGTGATCACATTTGTTTTTTACGCATGTCTTTATCCCAAAACCGGTTCTCACTTCGAGGAGGCATGCTTTGGATAAGCTTAACCCATATCTTGTTAATGAATTACTATGGAATTTAAGAGCGGTGATAAGGATGTCCGGAAAGAATGGTAGCAGCCCGATAAAGCTGTTCGGCAACCAAAATGCGTGCAATCTGATGCGGCCATGTTAATGAGCCAAGCGCCAAAACCAAATCTGCTCTTTGGCGCAAACGCGGATCATGCCCATCAGGCCCGCCAATCGCCACAATCAATTGCCGCTTGCCTTCATCGCGCAAACGACCCATCCGACCGGCAAATTCTTCCGAGCTTAATGCTTTGCCGCGTTCATCCAACAAAATAAGTCCTGCACCGGCGTCCAGCGCTTCAAAAAGACGGGCGGCTTCTTCGTTTTTGCGTAAATCCACCGTCTGCGCGCGGCTTTCAATGATTTCGCTGACCCCTTGAAAATCAAATCCCAACGCATTGCCTGCTTTGGAAAACCTGTCGAAATAACGGTCAGCCAACTCACGCTCCGGTCCGGCTTTCATTCGTCCGACGGCAAAAACTGTAATACGCATGGATTTATTCGCAAAATGATTTGCCCCTCCGTCATCGGAAGGGCAAAATTCAATTAATGGACGGTTTCTGTTTTGCGCAGATCTTGTCTGTCTGCATCAACCCAGATTTTTTCCAGATTATAAAATTCACGGATTTCAGGGCGGAAAATATGGATAATAATATCACCCGTATCAATCAGCACCCAATCACCACCTTCAAGACCTTCAACCTTGATATCACGATAGCCCGCTTCACGAAGCGCACGCAGCAAATGATCTGCCGCTGCCGCTACATGACGATGCGAACGCCCTGAAGCAATAATCATATAATCGCCCAGTGCAGATTTTCCACGCATATCAATTGGGATGATGGCCTCAGCCTTTGAATCTTCCAGCGTAGAGAGCGCCAGTTCGAAAGCCTCTAAGACGTGCTTGGCATCGTCCATTCCGGCTGTTGAAAGTGAGGTTTTCACTTTCTTGTCAATAGCTGTTCTCAGTGTTTTGCCTTTCCTTTAAGAACAACGCAAATATGGCTTAAACGCACCATACTGCTAAAATGTGGCAGAATCTCATATCAGTTTCGTGACATATAACATATTTTCCAAGCCAGCGCACGGAAAATAGGTTGAGTTTCAATGGCCGTTTTCTGCATAGTATATGACTTGAAGTCAGCCGTTTGAACTTTCTGCCAAATCCGTATTCAGTGCCGGCGCACCTTCGGCCGGCACCACAGCCGGTGGTTCGGAAACACCGCGCTGGCGTTCGCGAACGAATGTGAAAAAGCCGGAAATGATAATCAGAACTGTACCCAATACCATCGGCATATCCACACGATCATGGAACACAAAGTAGCCAAATAACAGTGCCCAGATCATCTGGCTATATTGCGGCGATGCGATAGCACTGGCAGGCGCACGGAAAGCCGCCAACATCAGCAATACATTGCCAAGAGCCGCCAACAAACCATAACCGGCAAGATAGACCCATTCTATTGAATCAGGCGTTTGATAATTCGGCACAGCCAAAAAGCCTGCAATGACAATCGGCCCGATCAGGCCACTGGTATAAAGTGATATACGCTTCTCGCGCGCACCCATCACACGATAGATAATAATTCCAATCGCACCGCCCATACCGGCCACCAGCGCACCCAGATGTCCAACAGACAACTCACGAAAGCCAGGTCGCAGAATAATCAACACACCAACGAAGCCGATAATCACTGCCGACCAGCGCCGCCAGCCCACTTTTTCACCCAAAAAGATCACTGAAAGAACAGTCACAAAAGCGGGCAACAAGAATATCAGCGCAAAAGCTTCAGCCATGGAAAGATGGGTAAAAGCTACCACACTACCAATCGTCCCCATTGCGGAACTGACAATGCGCAATAACCAGATCGGACGGCTGGATGTGCGGAACATGTCCAGCCATTGATCATTGGCATTCTTCATGAAAGGCACACCGCACAGACCAAAAACCGCGCCCAAAGAAGCGATCTGATAAGGCGATAATGAGCCGTCAATAAATTTAACACACGCATCACTGATAGCGTAAGCTGCGTAAGATGCAAACGCGAGAATAATTCCGTAAACCATAATAATATGCCTAAAAACCAAATGCCTGTCATGTTGGCATTGAATTTATTTATGCTAAAAAAGCGGATATGGCAAAGCCAATAAAAAGGAATAGATTTCTCTGCATATCCGGTGTTAATATCACTCAGAAATTTATACTGATAATTTTATTATGTTCAAATTTTATTACTATTTTTCAAGTAAGTAAGAGGTGATTTTTTATAATTTATCATTTTAATATTTTAATGACCCCAACTGAAAACTCACTGACACAATCGCCTTCTATAATAGCGTCGAACATATTGATGTGACGCCGGTTTGTGCATCTTTCTCAAGATGTTACTACTTGGTGATTTATTTTTTTGCATGGAGGTTTTCGTGGCAGGTAACGCCCGTAAAATTGCACTGAATGATATTACGCATGCATTGAAAAAAATTGATTTGGCTGCACTTCTCGGCTGGCATGATGTAAAACAAAGATATATGCGCTCAGCGCTTGGCCCTTTCTGGCTCACACTCAGCATGGCGATTATGATTGGCGCAATCGGCATTGTTTTCAGCCAGCTTTTTCAAACGCCGTTAAAAGAATTTCTACCGTTTCTCACTATCGGGATCATTTTATGGAGCTTTATGCTGACCAGCCTTTCTGAAGCTTGCACAAGTTTTATTATGGCCGACGGCATCGTCAAGCAACTGCCCATACCACTTTTTACGCATATTATCCGCTCACTTTGGCGCAATATGATCATTTTTGCGCATAATATTATCATCGCGCCTTTCGTATTTCTGATTGTCGGCGCTTCCTGGCATTGGAATGCACTATTGGCAATTCCAGGCTTTATTTTGGTTTGTATCAATCTGGCTTGGGTGATGTTGATATTGGCAGTGGTCTGCACCCGTTACCGAGACCTGATCCAGATTGTCGCCAGCATCTTACAGGTCTTGTTTTATATCTCACCGGTCATGTGGATGCCGCAGCGTTTGCCAGACCATATCGCTAAATATCTATTAACGCCTAACCCTGTCTATCACCTTCTGGAAATCGTTCGCGCACCATTGCTGGGGCAATTGCCAAATTCTTTAAACTGGATAACCGCCATAGTCATGGCAATGGCCGGTTGGTCTGTAGCGATCGTTTTTTATGGCAAATTCCGCTACCGCATCGCTTATTGGTTATAAGGGCAATTTCATGGCTCATATTTCAGTCAAAGACGTATCGATTGATATTCCGATTTTTAATGCGGGCAGCCGTTCATTGAAAAATCGTCTGATACAAGCAGCGACCGGCGGGAAAATTTCACAGGATGTGCAAGGCCGCGTCAGTGTTCGTGTGCTGGACAATATCAGCTTCGAGCTGAAAGACGGAGATCGAGTGGCGCTCCTTGGGCATAATGGTGCAGGCAAAAGCACGATGCTGCGTCTTCTTAGCGGTGTTTATTATCCGACGGCAGGATCTGCTGTTTTGCAAGGACAGACCGGTTCTTTGATCGATATTTCCCTTGGCATTGATCCGGAGGCAACGGGACGGCAAAATATCTATATTCGCGGTGCTTTGCTTGGAATAGACAAACAAAAGATGAACCGCCAAATAGATGAAATCATTACCTTTACCGAACTTGGTGACTTTATCGACATGCCGCTTCGCACCTATTCCACCGGTATGCATTTGCGACTGGCTTTTGCGGTTTCAACCATTATGCGGCCGGAAATTTTGCTGATGGATGAGTGGTTGTCTGTTGGTGATGAAGCTTTTCAAAAAAAAGCAGAACACAGACTGAATGAATTGGTGCAGGCTACCAATATTTTAGTGCTGGCAACCCATTCACGTAAATTGGTCGAGCGCAGTTGCAACCGTGTATTCTGGCTTGAACACGGCCGATTGAAAATGGATGGCGGGCCGGAAGACATTCTGCCGCTTTATTTTGGCAGCTAAATAAATATCAGGTCGTGCATAATGACCAACGACATCCAGATCATATCCACGCACTGATAGATACATCTGCGACTTCAAACAAACCATAATGCAGATTTAATTGCACGTTGCGCCAAATGCCCGCCGGTCAACAAACGGCATTGCCTGTAAAACCTGCTGATGCATTATTTCAGCAGTCTTGGAAGCAAGATTCGCTAGAGCATGTCTCCCAAAAGTGGGCACCGGTTTTGGGATAAAGACATGCGTAAAAACAAAACGTTAGAGCGAGCACAGTGGATACGATTAAGTGCGACACGCTCTAATGCATAATTGTGCTGCACCATAATAAAAGTGCAGTTCAATAAAAGATTTCTATGAAAGCTTTCAAATGAAAGTTTCCTTGAAAAATTAATTGTTCGGCAAAGCAATTGCTCCGATAGAAGCTTTGGTATCGGTGAAATAAGCTTGCTGTTCGCCAGCTGTTGTGCCTTGACCGTCAATCAGATCATGCGAGCCGCATGATCGGCACAATCACTTAAAATTGCAGATGTTCATTGAAATTTCCCAGGGTAACAATTCACGTAAACAAGGAAATCATCAAAATAACGCAAATATAAAACCTGCCAAACAATCAATACGCTTAAGAAATTAACAGGCCTCTATCCATTTTAAAACATAGACTTTTTATAGATTTACTATGTTATTTTTCATTGCTTCTTTCACAGCCTCAGCCCTTGAATGAACCTTTAGTTTTTTAAAAATATTCTTGATATAATCATTTATCGTATGCTCTGAAAGCTGCAAAGCTATCGCAATATCGGCATTTTTCTTGCCATCTATTAATTGCACAAGAACATCCAGTTCACGTGGCGATAATTTTTTAGAATTCATACCCAAGGAGGCTGATTGACGTTTATTTTCAATACGTTTTATCAAGCGCAGCTTAGCTTCAACCTGTGAAATAAAAACACGCAAATCAATCGGTTTGACCAGATATTCGTCAACGCCTGCACGATATGCTTCCAAAATACGGTCGCGATCTGAGAGGGCCGAGAGAAACAAAAACGGAATAGCACTCAATGGCTCCGAAGATGTACGAACTTTCTTCAGCAACTCCAATCCGTCCATATGCGGCATAAGAATATCAGAAACAATAAGATCAGGGACGTTAAGGGGATGCTTCTTTAGTAACTCTAATGCTGCCACCCCATTATCAGCTTCAATAACATCATGTCCGGAACGCATGAGTTCTCGCACCAATTCCTCACGAATATATTTTTCATCTTCTACGCAGAGCACCAAAGCGCGAGTGGATTCGTCAGTTATCATATTAATCACATTCTACTCCGGAGACAGGCAATCTTAGTTCAAACTCTGTAATCCCGCTGCCTGTCGCCACCAATTTTAAGTCACCGCCGTGCATTTGAGCGATTTGACGTGAAAAACTTAAGCCCAACCCACTGCCTGAAAGGTGAGCGACATTCGTAGCGCGATAAAAACGATCGAAAATCATCTCCGCTTCATGAGCAGGAATACCGACACCATAATCCTTAACTCTGCATATAAATACATTATCCGAGAGCAAGGCTGTAACATCTATAGCGGTGTTATCCGGAGAATACATGTCAGCATTAGCAAGCAAGTTCACTACAATCTGCTCCAGTAGAGTTTTATCACCATAATAAGGTACTTCGGTAATGTGGTGATCAAAATGAACCGAACGCAAAGGATAAATATCTTGATGATAAGCAATCGATTGGCCTATTATTTCCAATAAATCAAACTGTTCTGCTTTTAATTTCACCCCTTTACCATTAATGACATCACCGCTGATTGTGCTTTCAATAATGCGTGTCAAACGGCTTACAGCTTCACGAATTCTGCCAACGGCTTCTGTTACTGCTTCACTGGTAATATCTTCCGGGTGCCTTATAAAACGTTGTGCAATCAAATCGATAATGGCAACCGGCGTTTTAAATTGGTGCGAAACAGTAGTTAAAAACCCTTTATAAATTTCATTGGCTTTTTTTTCATTCTTCAGCGCCACTTTTAATGCTTGAGTACGCTGATCAACGATTGCTTCCAACTCTTCCTGATAATGTCTTAATTCAGTATTCGCACGATTGGCTGATTTTATATTCATAATGAGCAAATAGGATAAAACAGCACCGGCGGTCATCAGACCAAGTACTGCCACCATGGTCAGATAAATGATGTTCAGCTGGTGATCACGCGCATCCCCTCCGGCATCGCGTTCATGAATCATGGAAAGATTGGCGATACGACCAAAATCATTGAACACCGGCAGTATTTCCCGGTAAATTGATAAAATTTCTGCCTGCTCGAGATGTTCTTCAATCTCATAGCGCTCTTCAATCTGCTTCATTGTTGCGATGATATTTTCAAGCTGCTTTGCCGCACCAATATTTTGAAAATATTCAAGTTGGGGGCCGATGCTTAAAAGATTGATGCGGCTTTTCAATATTTCGAAACGCAGCTCAATCAGCTCTTCATTATCGCCGTCCAACAAAAGTGCATCACTAAAACGCCGACTCTCGCGGTCTGCTTGATTAACGGCCCAGAGCATATTTTCGCCGACAAAACTTTCAAGCGAACGTTCAACCTTCAATAGCTGATAAAAAGCGTAAGCCAGCATGAGGCAAAACCCCAGCATGGCGATACCTGCCACAAAATAAACACGGGTAATTTTCATTCAACCAGCAATTCAGAGAGTTGCCATGCCCATCGATGATCAAACCGAGAATCCTGCAGTTCAGGTTTCTCATCACGCGGATACACGATCCAGAATGGACCAAATTGCGTAACAGGCATGGCTTCGCCATTCATTTTATCTGCCACAAGGACATTAAAATCATAAGCATCCTGACCGGGGATTTCGACTTCATAATCATTTAGTGCCCGTGCTTTAATCACTATTTGGCCGGCTTTTTCTTCCTTAATACCTATAGTTTGAAGCAATGATTTCAAAGGTACCCCTGAAAACTCCTGTAAACCTTCTGTCCATGCTGTGTGGGTTTTAATCGTCTCACGAGACAGTTTCGTTTGCCCTGCAACCAATTGATATTCAGAACCGGACGCCGTTTTAACAATCAGCGTTGATAGGTTGGCTGCCCGAGCAGATACTGTGAAATTCGTCACCAAGATCTGGCTGATATTCAAACCACCACCGAGAATGCTCAAGCTTAAAAAAGCAGAACATATAAAACGGCAGTTCTTTCTCATGGTCCAGTCTCCCCTTAAAAATTAAGTAAAAGCCGTATCAACATAGAGATTTTATTCATAGAGAAAAGCCAAAAACAAGTGCGGAATGCCGAACTTATCTGTGTATGCTTTGCTTTCCATCGTTATTGCTGCCGTCAATATTAAAGCAAACGTCGTTGATAAAATTGCCTTGGCTTACGGGTGCGTGGCGGAAAACGCGCTGTCATTGACAAGGCGGTAGCGGAAGCTGCCCATATTTTAGGCTTAAGCGAATATCTGGCTCGTAAACCAGCCGATTTATCGGGCGGCCAGCGCCAACGTATGGCCATGGGACGAGCGATTGTGCGCCGCCCCAAAATCTTCCTGTTTGATAAACCACTTTCCAATCTGGATGCCAAATTACGCACCCACATGCGGACAGAAATAAAACATCTGCATCAACGTATCCAGTCCACCAGCATATATGTGACCCATGATCAGGTCGAAGCGATGACGCTTGCTGATCGCATTGTTATTATGAATGAAGGGCGTATCGAACAGGTCGACGCACCGATGGATGTATTTTTGGAGCCTGCAAATACCTTTGTTGCCAGTTTTATTGGTTCGCCACCCATGAACCTTCCTGACAGCATCATTGAAAACCGGAATGGGCAAACCAAAGTCCGCATTACCGGATTAACAGATTTATGCATTAGCATTCCGGATGTTTTTACAATCAATGCCCATGAAGGCCAGCCGGTTAAACTGGGTTTGCGTCCGGAAATTATGTGTGTCGAGCCGGGCGCTAAGCGCGAAATACTTGACTGTCAAATAGACCTCGTCGAACCATTAGGGGCCGAGGCTTTATTACATGGGAAAATAAACGACCAAGCGTTCATTGCCAAAGCAGATACGCTTTATGGCGATCCCGATTTAAAAGGCATTACACAAATTGCAGTCGATGTGCCCCGCATTCATGTTTTCGATGCCGCGACCGGACACACTCTAAAAAACAGAAGCAGGCTGCCATCATGAAACCGGATTTTCAAGAACGTCTGAAAGATATTGATCACGATATCCGCCGCGACTGGCAGCTTTATTTATTGCTTTGACACAGTTATCCTGCGAGTTCCGCAAACTGCTCGAATGGCGATTTTGCTCCCATTCCAAACTGTCCCTTATGGATCATATGCGCTGTTTCAATTCCATCCATTGTTGCTGATGCCGTGGCAAAGGATTGAAAGTCCCGCATCGGATTGATGATTTTTTTGATGAAACGATGATCCTGCTCAATGATGTTATTGAGATATTTGACCTGCAGGATATCAATGAAAGGGTAAAACCCGACAAGCCAAAACAGAATATTCATATTCCGCAATCCGGCGTAATTAGCGCCGCTCTTATCAATCACAACCTTGTCCGGAATACCGTTGGTTTCAATGGTTCTTTTAAAGA
>NZ_JBJDRZ020000016.1:0-5470 GCF_044987585.2 Paenochrobactrum sp. BZR 201-1
TCAATGCCACGCTCCAATAGGATCTCTTGTAGATCTCAATATGAAACCGCATAGCGCACATAGAAAAACACAGCGTGCAGAATAACAGATTTGGGGTATTGGCTGCCTTTGAAGCTGATCGTCATAAACCTGAAATCCACAATGTTTCGATCCAAAAACAATAGACTAATAATTTGAAAACCAGAATACCTCAAATCTTTGCAACGGAGCCCGTTCAAACCGGCAGTTTTACCTTACCACACCATGCCGAATTCTCTCGCTTTCCGAATTGCAAGGCGCACGGTTGTTTCGCTCACACCGGCCGCCTCACCAAGTTGTTGATACGTGCACACAAGACCTTTGCGCCTTGCATAGAAAATGCTGGTAAGCGCGGCACGTTGGCCCTCTGTAAAAAGATGCACATATTTCCAAGGGATTACGCCGCGGTTTCCCATGAAACGTTTCCGTCTGACCTTTTCACTCGCTGCTTTTATAATGACCAGTCTCACTCATTGTCCGCGTGGAATATTTAACGTCGTTGTTGATATTCTACGGGGAGAAATGCCCTGTTTCACTGCCAATTTATTAGTATCCGCTTGTTGTCGCGGCACTAAAATACGGGGTCTGAGTAGCAACAGAACAGAAAACCTACATAAGGAATTCAAACCTTTGCAACGGAACCAAAAATATCACGTTTGCCTTCAGTGAATACTTGTGACGGCTTGGGTACCTTTGTTGGTTGACCCGTTATGGTCCATCTAATCACTTCGATTTACTAAGTGAGCTGATCTTACAAAAAACAGTATCCCCTTAAGTCGCAAAATGATTGCAAAAGAGATCACCAGAATACCAGCAATCTTGGATATCGTGATAGATTCTCCGAAAGCGAGGGCACCGAATAATATACCCGTTACAGGAGTGAGTAAAAAGAAAGAGCTCGCCGCGTTAGCCGACATAGCACTAAGCACTCGAAACCAGAGAAACATCCCCAATATGGAACCAATGATAGCAAGGAAAGCGAGTTGCGGTGTAATTCCAATAATAACATCTAAAGAAGGGGCTGCTGTCGGTTCGAATACCAAAGCCGCAATGGTTGCAGCGACACTGCCTGCGATGAATTGTAGTGCGTAGAATGGGATAAAAGTAAAGTGTGTGATCACCGGCTTGACCAGTACGTTTCCGGTCGCCAGAGCCAAGACCGAAGCTAGTAGGAGCACTATCGCCAAAGCATCATAATGTCGGCCTGCTCCGCCGGCTAGAAAACCGAAGTCGAGTGAGATCATCACTCCAACGATACTAAGCATGAATGCTATAATGCCACTTGTTCCGATCCGCTCGTTCAATAACAGATAAGAAAGCGGTAGTGTCACGAGCGGAAGCGAGGATACCACAATATTAACAATTGAGCTCGGCAGATGTACAAGTGCCCAGTAGCTTGCACTGAGATATACAGCCTGCGAAAGAACCCCACTGGCGATAACTCGTAAGAGGTTAGAAAAGGATATATTGCCATACAGGAAGCGTATGATGGGAACACCTTGGAGCAACAAAAGAATCCCGCCTGCTATTTGTAGGCGGAATGCGGCCAACCAGAGCGGCGCGATACGAGTGAGTGCTGACTTGGTAAAAACGAATGATAGGCTCCAAATAGTAGCAAATGCTAGCCCCGCCATGACGGCACCCCAAGCGAAACGACGCGATTTCATGCCGTAGACTTAGCCATCATAGCGGCTTTTTTTAGTTCGACCCGTGTAGCAAAGCGTTCAATGTCAATGACATGCCGCCCGTGTGTCCCTTGAGCTATCAGCTCATGCTCGTCATGTGCCATGACTTTCCATAACACGTTGTTGTTATTACGAATCTCATCGCATACGGCGTTAACGATTACGCGCATCCCGGGTGGAGTGGGAGCGCAGTGGGTTGTGCATATATATATGTGCCAAGGCTACCCTCGCCAGGCTCAAGATGTGGTCGTAATGCTTCAATACAGCACCATTCAAGAAGGCCAACCATGAATCCAGTGGCAAATACCTCTGGCATTATTTGATATTCTGCGGATTCAGGGTAAAGATGGGGTACTGTCTTATTTGCGGCAACCGTGTACTCGAAGGAGAAGGTATCACCAACTTTAAGGGTGGAGTGCATCATATCATTCCTTGCAAGTTTAAGTTGAGGTCTTTGGGTCTCTTCCAGACATATTGAAAAAATCGTCCATAATGCGCATTTTTTGAACGTCACCGGTTCCCGAAGGCGGACGGGTCATCATAGCGTCAAGGGTCAGTTGGGCAATTTCAAATTCCGGTAAGCCGACGCGGGCACCAAATATTTCAGCAGCGATGTTTGCGGAATGGCAGACATGATCGCCACTTAAAAACTTTGCCATAGCCAGATGCCGATAGGCTGAATTCTGCCCGATACTCATTCGATGGGCGGCATCGTAGGCCACTTGGCGGCTTTGCTCGTAGCGCATATAAACATCGAAAATCTTATTGCGTACATCAGGCAGCTCTGAAATCGGTTTACCGTAGAGCTTACGCCCACGAGCAAAACTAAAGGCTATATCCAGAATTCGAAGATGAATGCCGAGTGCTAGTGCAGTCAAACTGGGACGGCCATGATGCCCAATTACATAGTAGGCTAAACGTAAGCCGTCTCCTTTCGGCCCAAGTATGTTTTCGCGTGGGACAAAAACATTTCTGAGGTGTAACCTACCAAAAGGGAAAGCTTTAAGTCCCTGATGATTATGTGCTTCTGTGTTATCTACTCCAGCGCGTTCGCCCTCCACGATAAAAGCGCTCAGTCTATCAGTGCCTTTCTTGCGAGCGTAGACAACATGGAGATTGGCGATTGAACAATTCCCAATAAAACACTTAGAACCATTCAGGATATAGCCGCCCGCTGTCTCTTTATAAAAAGTGTTCATTCCATTCACGTGTGAACCTGAATGTTCTTCAGTGATCGCAATCGTACAGATTCGATCACCCCAAACCATTGCTGGAAGCCATTTCTGTTTTTGCTTTTCCGAACCGAACTCAAGTATGCTCCCAGTTCCCAATTGAGCAATCTGTAGAATTGCACCTAAGTCTGGGCACTCCCTCGTCACATGCTCGACGTTAATAACGCGCGCGAGGCAGTCTCCACCCAATCCGCCATAGTGTTTGGGTATCAGAAGGCCGAACCATCCTGTTAGCTTTAGCTTTTCCAGAAGCACGGAAGGTATCGACGAATTGGTTCTAATTTCTAGAAGTTGGTTGCGAACATGTGTTACACAAAATCGCATCGTTTCTTCCTGAAGTTTCTCCCAACGCTCAGCTAAAATGCTTTTGGAAACAGGAGCAAACGCAAAATCCAATTCTTGCATGACCGCCACCCCAACGCGAAATGAAGAACAGATACTAAGACTGCTCACTAATAAGTATCAGCGCCGATACACTTTAGAGGCTACGCTATCTAAGCGGGCTAAAATTATACTTTTTCGTATGTCACAATAGAGGTTTTCAGAAAATACGGCGCGACAAAAGCTGTGTTACCCTATTGATTATAAAATTGACGATGCCCTTTACATAGCTTTGACAAAATGAAACCAAATGCAATTAAAAGACCTGAAAAGTGTAACAATCATTTGCTTTCGTAAATATCCCATTATATTGATCCCAACTTAAAATAGTATATCTGTATCTGAGGTCTAACCCGTCTCATATTTTCAAATCGACTACAGTAAAAATCAGCATAAAAGCTGCCTAGTCATATGTTCGAAAGGCTCTAAGACTGGCGACGCGTTCACAACCGCTACGACCGCTGTGCCCACACGTTCATGTCAGCAAGCTGCAAAAACCGTTTCTCTTGGCTTACTCATTGTGGCTGAAAATATTTTTCCATCTAAAAAAATCAAAATTATAAAAAGTTAGGATAGTCCGTTATCCTAATATATTCTATATTAATATAATAATATATTTTTTATATAATAAATAAGTAGAGTTGTTAATTACGTTTGTTATTTTCAATTAATAGTGAGCCAGACCAGTAATTAATACATATAAAATTGGGAATTATATTCATCAGGATTTCTTCAAGGATATTATTACCAACGAAAACGGAACTATTCTCGTTTATTGTGATGAAAGTATATTTTTAAACCAGTCAAACAAGTTTGATGGCTGTTGGTATCTCTATGTCTATTTTCATGAAACAGACATGTGGCATCCGCTTGTAAATTACAAACCAGTCAACAAACGCATAGTTCAGAGAAAATTTAGATCTTCCGATGGCCTCATCAACAGTCTTCATCGTTATGATTTACCTTTATCGTGCATGCCAAAATACCAAGGAAGCGGTTGTGAAATCAAAAGCGATGGTACTGTTTACTACCGTCCTCAGTGTATTCTTATCTAATCCGGTCAGTCTCAAGGATTGATATCAGAATTCAATATCGAAACCGACGAACTCACGCAGCTTACTCAGAACACAAACGACACCCAAAAGAAGGCTCTGTTGCAAAAATTTTGCCGATGTCCGAAAGAGTGCTGACAATTTTCAGCGAGACTTTTGATGAGCGATTTCAAGTGGCGCCATTTTCAGGGTGACGTGATTTTATGGGCGGTGCGGTGGTATTGCCGCTATGGGATCAGCTACCGCGATCTTGAACAGATGATGGGTGAGCGCGGTGTGCCCGTGGATCATTCCACGATTTATCGCTGGGTCCAGAAATACGCTCCGGAGATTGAAAAACGGCTGCGCTGGCATTGGCGCCGACCACAATCTACGAGCTGGCGTGTTGATGAAATCTATGTGAAAGTCCGGGGACAATGGACTTACCTTTACCGAGCCGTGGACAAATTCGGCAACACGATCGATTTCTACCTGTCTGCGACGCGCAACGCCAAAGCAGCCAAGCGCTTTTTGGGGAAGGCTTTGAACGGCTTGAAAGACTGGGAAAAGCCAACTGTGATCAACACTGCCAAGGCTTCGACTTATGGGATTGCCATCTCCCAATTGAAGGTTCAAGGTAAATGTCGCGCTAGTCTTGTACACCGGCAAGTCAAATACCTGAACAATGTCGTCGAGGCTGACCACGGCAAGCTGAAGCAGCTGATCAAACCGGTCAGAGGGTTCAAGACGTTGAAGACGGCATATGCGACGATCAAGGGCTTCGAGGTCATGCGGACGTTGCGCAAGGGCCAGGCTGCTATTCTCAACCTGACACGAGACATCCGTGGGGAAGCGCGTATCGTTGAACGCGCTTTTGGTATCGGGCCGAGCGCGTTGACTGAAGCCGTGGAACTGCTCGCCCAGAATCTACAAGGTCAGACCGCTTGACAGCAAAGAACGAGGGGCTTGCCTTGCCAGCGGATTTTTTTTGCAACAGAGCCTTATAGAATCCGTCAATATATTGGGCAATGGCTTTTTTTGCATCTTCGCGCGTATGGAATACGGTTCTCCAAATCATCTCTGACTTCAATGTTTTAAAGAAGGTTTCAACCATGGCATTATC